>JAFAEC010000085.1 GCA_023424215.1 Pseudomonadota bacterium | reverse complement strand
CTCGGAGATGTGTATACCAGACCGGCCGGGGCCCGGCGCGTGGACGTCGTCGCGGGCGGGGGCGGCGCGGCGGGAGCCTCGTCGAGGGCGAAGTCCACGCCAATGCCCTGGGCGCGGGCGCCTGGGTCCGGAATGACGGCGGCGAAGCCCTGCACCTTGCCGGGCAGCACCGGGGCCGCGTCGATACGCACCACGGCGTGGCCGACCTCGGCTCCATGGGCGTCCAGCAGCGCCACCCGCACCGGCGGGGCGACGCGTTCGTCCTCGCGGACATTGCGCAGGGCGCCGGAGACGAGGATACGGCCCGGGTCGGTGGGCAGGGGCCGGGCGCTGACCGCCTCGAAGTCGAGGCCGGTCGGGTTCACGGTCAGGCCCACGGCCGCGTAGGCGGCGGCGGTGCGCGGCGCCATCTCCACCACCTCGACCCGGAACAGCCAGGCGGCTCCGACAAGCACGGCGAAGGCCGAGGCCAGGCCGGCCCAGACGGCGCCGTGGGCGGCCGCCCGACGCAACCGGCGCTGCTGCTCGGCGCGGGCCCGGAAGGCGCGCGGCAGTTCGGGGGCGGGCGTCTCGGCCAGCGACTCGGGGACCGGCTCCTCGCGGGGCGCCGGCTCCCGGGGGCGGCCGGTGGCGGTCGCGGACAGCTCCAGCGGCTCGTCGAGACTGGCCCGCCAGGTGTGCTTGCACGATTTGCAGCGGACGGTGCGGCCGTGCGGGCCGATCGCGTCGTCGGGCGCGAAATAGCTGGTGGCGCAGGACGGGCAGGTCAGTATCATGTGCGCTGACTGCGAGGCTCTTCGCCCCCTCCCGTCGCGGCGCCCGCCGCGTGCAACCCAGAAATCGATGCCCGTCCAGCCCCGCCGCGCCGCCGACGCCGCCGCCTCGCCCGAAACCGTCCGCCTCGACGGCGTGGGCTTCGGCTATGGCGACGGGCCCGAGGTGCTGCGGGACGTTAACCTCACTCTGCCGAAGGGCTCTTTCCACTTCCTTACCGGCCCGTCCGGGGCAGGCAAGTCGACCCTGCTGAAACTGCTGACCCTGACCGCCCGGCCGAGCCGCGGCGCCCTGCGTCTGTTCGGCGAGGAGGCCGGGGCCGCGCCACGCCGGACCCTGCCCGCCTTCCGCCGGCGCATGGGGGTGGTGTTCCAGGACTTCCGCCTGCTCGACCACCTCAGCGCCTTCGACAACGTCGCCCTGCCCCTGCGGCTGGCCGGGGCGCGCCCCGAGAGCTACGCCGCCGACGTCGGCGAGATGCTGGACTGGGTCGGTCTGGGCGACCGGGCGAACACCTGCCCGCCCGCCCTGTCCGGCGGCGAGAAGCAGCGGCTGGCCATCGCCCGAGCGGTCATCGCCGGACCCGAACTGATCGTCGCCGACGAGCCGACCGGCAACGTCGACGCGGACATGGCCGCGCGCCTGCTGAAGCTGTTCCAGTCCCTGAACCGGCTGGGAGCCACGGTGCTGATCGCGACGCACGACGAGGCCCTCGCCCGGCGCGCCGGCGCCTCGGTGCTGCGACTCGAGCACGGCCACGTCCGGGAGGCGGGGGCATGATCGGACGACTGTTCCCCCGCCGCCCGCCGATCCTGCCGCGCGAGGCCGGCGGCGAGCCATGGCTGGCGGCGGTGATCGCAGTCCTGTGCTTCCTCGCCTGCGTCGCCGCCGCCGGGGCGCTGGCGGCCGACCGCGCCGCCCACGGCTGGGCCCGCAGCCTGGGATCCGAGGCGACCGTGCAGGTCCGCCCCCGCGTCGGCGAGAGCGGGGCGACGGCGGCGGCGCGGGCGGCGGAGACCCTCGCCGGCGTGCCCGGCGTCGAGGAGGCGGAGGCGCTGGATCGCGAGGCGGCCGAGGCCCTGCTGCGGCCATGGCTGGGAGACGCGGTGCTGCCCGACCTGCCCTTGCCCCATCTCGTGGCGGTGCGCCTGGATCGTGAGCAGCCGGCCAGCGCCGTCAGCCTCGGCCGGGCGCTGGCGGAGGCGGGCGTCGATGCCACCGTCGACGATCACAGCCTGTGGCGCGCCGAGGTTGAGCGATCGGCGGGGCTGATCACGGTCCTTGCCGGCGCGGCCTTCCTGCTGACCGCGGGCGGCGCGGCTGCGGCGGTCGTCTACGCCACCCGCGCCGGTATGGCGGCGCAGGCCGGGGTGATCGCCATCCTCAGCCTGAACGGCGCCTCGGACGCGCGCATCGCCGGCCTCTACCAGCGGCGCTACGGGCTCCTCGCCGCCGGGGCCGGGGCGGCCGGCGCGCTGGCGGCCATGGCCGCCCTGTCCCTGCTGCGCTTCCTCGGCGGCAGCGAGGGGATCACGCCCGCCCTGCCGGTGGCGTGGAGCGATGTGCTGATCCTCTCGTCATGTCCGGCGCTCGCCGCTACGGTGGCGTTGCTCGCCGCGCGACTGACCGCGCTGGCGCGGCTGCGGGGGCACGACTAGGTTAACGGCATGAAGTTTCTGACCTTCATCGCCATTCTGGCGCTGATCTGGCTGATCGGCCTGTTCGCCTTCGCGGAGCGGGTGCGCGGCTACACGCCCGCCGATGAACCGGCGCGGGCCGACGCCATCGTGGCCCTGACCGGCCCGTCGGCCGAACGGGTCAACGCCGCCATCCGCCTGCTGGAACAGGACAAGGGCGATCGCGTGCTGATCTCCGGCGTCAACCGCGAGGTGCGCCGCCAGGAGTTGCGCGCGCTGACCCCGGGCTCGAACAAGCTGTTCAACTGCTGCGTCGACCTCGGATTCGAGGCCGAGGACACCATCGGCAACGCCCAGGAGATCGCCGCCTGGGCGGACGCCAAGAACTACGACGACCTGATCGTGGTCACCTCGGACTACCACATGCCGCGCGCCCTGACCGAGATCCGCGCCGCCGCGCCGGGGGTCGAACTGACGCCCCACGCCGTGTCGACGCCGTCGCTCGACGATTCGCGCTGGTGGCGGGCGGCGGTGACCGCCCGGCGCATGACGCTGGAGTACATGAAATATCTCGCCGCCCTTGGTCGCGCCGCCTTCGGCCGGGTGTCCGGCGAGACGCCGACCGCAGACGCCCCCGCCGAAACCGCGCCGGAAGAGAAGGCCGCCTGACGTGAACACCGTCCGTTCGCTGGTCTTCACGGCCTGGCTCTATCTGTCGATGGCGATCTTCGCCGTCGGCCTGTCCCCCGCGCTGCTGATGCCGCACCGCGCGGCGATGGCGGTGATCCGCTGGTGGGCGAAGTTCGTGCTGTTCGGCCTGCGCTGGATCTGCGGGGTGAAGGTCGAGTTCCGGGGTCTGCGGCGCCGCCCCGCCGGCCCCGCCCTGGTCGCCGCCAAGCACCAGGGCATGCTGGACGTCATCATCCCCTTCGTCGTGCTCGACGACCCCTGCATGGTGATGAAGAAGGAGCTGATGGCGCTCCCCTTCTTCGGCTGGTTCGCGTGGAAGACGAAGATGATCCCCGTCGACCGCTCGGCCGGGTCGAAGGCGCTGAAGGACATGGTGCGCACCGCGCGCGAACGGGTCCAGCAGGGCCGGCAGGTGGTGATCTTCCCGGAAGGCACCCGCACCGAGCCGGGCGCCGCCCCCGACTACAAGCCCGGCGTCGCCGCCATCTACCGCGACCTCGACGGCCCCTGCTGGCCGGTCGCCACCAACTCCGGCGTCCACTGGCCCGCGCACGGCTTCCGGCGCTATCCGGGGACGGTGGTGTTCGAATTCCTCGAGCCGGTCCCGGCGGGGCTGAAGCGGCCGGAGTTCATGGGCCAGCTGGAGGAGAAGATCGAGGGGGCGAGCGGGGCGATGCTGCAGCCGGCGCCGATCCGTTAGGGACCGAAGTCTTCCCGAAAGCGCTCGATCTGGTGCATCCGCTCGTGGAGAATGGTGACGATGCCGACGTCGCCCTTCGACAAGCGTCACCAATAGACCAGGTGCCTCTCGTACCGGAACACGTAGCCCTCGACTCCGAACTCGGCCGGGACGGGGCGAGAGACGATGCCGCGCGCCTCGATACGTTGGAAGGCTTCGAACAGACCCGATACGTAGCGGTCCGCCTGGGCCTCTCCCCAACGATCTCGGGTGTACCGATAGATGTCGTCGAGACGATGCGACGCCGCCTGCTGAATGCGAACGGCCACGCCGTCAGGCCCGGTTTCGCGCGATGACTTCGGCTGCGGTCAGCTCAACATACGAGGACTCGGGGGCGGCGAAGGCCTGGGTGAGTTCGGCCTTCAGCCGATCGAACGTCTCCTGCTCGCGCCGTGCCTTGTCGCGACGGATCAGGTCGCGGACGTATTCGCTGATGTTCTCGTAATCGCCGTCCTCGGCCACGTTGGAGGCGACGAAGTCGCTGAGCGCGCCGCTGAGCCGGACGGTCATGGTCGTCGTGCGGGACATGCCACCTCCTGTTTGTCTTCAACATAAGCAATATCGAAGACACAACAAGCCCTACCGGAGCGCCTCCCACGCCAGCGCGTGCACCTTGTCCCGCCCGAGGGCCGCGGCCATGGGCGGGGTCTCGAACAGGCCGGCCACGGCCATGTCGCGCACATCCAGCCCGCCGGTGAAGGCGCCGAAGGCGGGCATCAGCAGGCGGCGGCCGTCGGTGACGAAGCAGGGGCGGCGGACGCCACGGCCGTAGGCCGAGACGCGGGCGGCCGGGTGGAGGTGGCCGGCGACCTCGCCGGGGCGGTCGCCGGGCTGCGGTTCGTGGATCAGGGTCAGGCGGCCGAACTGCAGGGTGGTGACGATCCGGCCCGTGAGCACGTCCAGCGCCCCGGCCAACGCCTTCAGATCGTGGTTGCCCTCCAGCCAGACCCAGTCCCGGCCCGTGGCGAGGCGGTCGAGGCGGGCGCGGTCCTCCGCGTACAGGCGGTCGACCGCCTTGGAGTCGTGGAAGCTGTCGCCGAGCAGGACGACGCGGGCGGGGTCGAGCGCCTCGATCTCGGCTTCCAGTTTGGCGAGGGTGGCGGGGCTGTCGTAGGGCGGCAGCATCTGGCCGCGCGCGGCGAAGGCCGACCCCTTCTCGAGATGGAGGTCGGAGGCGATCAGGGTGCGTTCGCCCGTCACCCATAGGGCGCCCGAACAGCGGAGCAGGCAGGCCTCGCCGTTGACCCGCACCTTCAGGCCGCCGCAGCCGTGGCGGGCGGGAGCGAGAGCCTCACGCAACGCCGGGCTCATCGTCCTTCTCCCCTCGGCGGAGAAGGTGGCTCGCGGAGCGAGGCGGATGAGGGGGCTGCCGGCCTCCAGCTCGTCGTCAACCGGTCCAGATGCGGCGAGCGCCCCCTCATCCGGCCCTGACGGCCCACCTTCTCCCCCGAGGGGAGAAGGAAAAGCAGCGCCGGGCTCATCGCGCGCCCTCCAGTTCGGGCGGGGCGTCGGCCATGACCTCGGCGACGAGGGTCTCCAGCGCGAAGTCCTCGGCGTGGGCGGCGAGGATCATCTCGGCCGCCTCGCCGCCGACCCGCTCGCGGCCGATCTGGACCAGCACCGGCACGCTGAACGGCGAGGGCTTGTCGAGCGCGGCGTGTCTGACATGGCCCTGGATGCGGGTCAGAAGCTGCCCCAGCCGGGCGACGTCGAGCAGGCCCGAGGCGGCGTCGGCGCGGGCGGTGCGGAGCAGCAGGTGGTCGGGCTGGTGGCGGCGGAGCACGTCGTAGATCAGGTCGGTCGAGAAGGTCACCTGCCGGCCGGTCTTCTCGGCCCCCGGCTGGCGGCGCTCGATCAAGCCGGAGATGAGGGCGCAATTGCGGAAGCTGCGCTTCATCATGAAGCTCTCCTCCAGCCACGCCTCCAGATCGTCGCCCAGCAGGTCGGGCTCGAACAGGGCGTCGAGGTCCAGCCCGTCCATCGGCCGGATCGACCAGATCGCCAGCGAATAGTCGGTGCAGACGAAGCCGAGCGGGCCGACGCCCAGCCGGTCCAGCCGGCGGGTCAGCAGCATGGCCAAGGTGGTGTGGGCGATGGAGCCCTCGAACGGATAGGCGACGAGGAAATGCCGGTCGCCGCGTGGGAAGGTCTCGACCAGCATGTCGCCGGCCCGGGGGATGGCCGAGCGGGCCTCCTGCAGCTCCAGCCACTCCCGCACGTCGGGCGGCAGGACGCGCCAGTGGTCGCGGTCCTCGATCATCCGCCGCACACGCCCGGCCAGCGACACCGAGATGGGGAATTTGGAGCCGCCCCACGACGGAATCTTCGGGTCGCTGTCGTGGGCGGGCATGACCAGGGCGTCCATGCCGGCGATGCCCTGGAAGGCCCAGACCTGGCCGGCGTAGACGAAGGTGTCGCCGGGCGTCAGCGGCTCGAAATAGCTCTCCTCGACCTCGCCGATCTTGCGCCCGCCGGTCAGGCGCTGGCCCCGGCGGGAGGCGACGCGGACGTTCAGGGTGGCGGCCGAGACGATGGCCCCGACGTTCATTCGGTGGCGCTGGGCGATCTGGGCGTTGCGCACCTTCCAGCGGCCCTCGCGGTCGCGCACGATGCGGGCGAACCGGTCGTAGGTGCGCAGCGCATAGCCGCCGGTGGCGACCAGGTCGACCACCTCCTCGAAGCTCTCCCACGTCAGGCCCCGATAGGGGCCGCAGGCGGTGATTTCGGCGTAGAGGTCCTCCAGCCGGAAGGGTTCGGCGCAGGCCACGCCCATGACGTGCTGGGCCAGGGTGTCGAGGGTGCCGGTGTGGATCGGCTCCCAGTCGAAGGCGTTCTCGGCCACCGCCTCGCGGGCCGCCTGGCACTCCAGCATCTCGAAGCGGCTGGCCGGGACCATCAGCGCCTTCGACGGCTCGTCCAGCCGGTGGTTGGCGCGGCCGATGCGCTGCACCAGCCGGCTGGCCCCGCGCGGCGCGGCCAGCTGGATGACCAGGTCGACGTCGCCCCAGTCGATGCCGAGGTCCAGCGTCGAGGTGCACACCACGGCCCGGAGGTCGCCGCGCGCCATGGCCGCCTCGACCTTGCGCCGCTGCTCGGCGGCCAGCGAGCCGTGGTGCAGGCCGATGGGCAGGTCATCCTCGTTCATGGCCCACAGCGACTGGAACACGAACTCGGCCTGCCAGCGGGTGTTGACGAAGATCAGCGCCATGCCGGCGCGGCGGATGATGTCGTAGACCTCCGGCAGGGCATGCAGCCCGGTGTGCCCGGCCCACGGCACCTTGCCCTCGGAGACGAGGACGTCGACGACAGCGGGCGCGCCGGGGTCGCCGCGGACGATCCGAACTCCCTTCCCCCCCTGGGGGGGGGGGGGGGGGGGGGGGGGGGGGGGGGGGGGGGGGGGGGGGGGGGGGGGGGGGGGGGGGGGGGGGCGGGGGGGGGGGGG
>JAFAEC010000175.1 GCA_023424215.1 Pseudomonadota bacterium | reverse complement strand
GCCATGCCCGGCGGAATGCCTGATTCGCCGCGCTGCGCGCTCGCCGGGCATGGCCCGGCGCTACCCGATCCGGTTTCCGCGGTGCGGAAACAGAAACGCGCCCCGTGGGGCGCGTTTCTGCATCTGTCGCGGGAACGAAGGCTTACGCCTTCTTTTCCGCTTCCAGCTGCTTGCGGATCTGCGCATCCACCGCGGCGATCGCGGTCATGTTGAGCACGCGGCGCGAGGTCGCGCTGGTGGTGAGGATGTGCACCGGCTTGTTCACGCCCATCAGGATCGGACCGATCGCCACGCCGTCGGTGAACACGCGCACCAGGTTGTAGGCGATGTTGGCCGCTTCCAGGTTCGGCAGCACGAACAGGTTGGCGCGGCCCTGCAGGGTCGAGCCTGGCAGCAGCTTCTGGCGCAGGGCTTCGTCCCACGCGGTGTCGCCCTGCATCTCGCCATCCACGTTCAGACGCGGGTTGCGCTTGAGCAGCATCTCGCGCACCTGGCGCATCTTCAGCGCATCCTTCGAATCGTGGCTGCCGAAGTTGGAGTGCGACAGCAGCGCCACCTTCGGTTCGATGCCGAACAGCTTCATGCGGTAGGCGGCCTGCAGGGTCGCTTCGCACAGCTGCTCGGCGGTCGGGTCTTCCTGCACGTGGGTGTCCACGAAGAAGAACACGCCCTGCTGGTTGATCACGCCGGTCATGGCCGAGGTCGAGGTGACCTTCGATTCCAGCGGCAGCACGCTGCGCACGTAGCCCAGCTTCTTATGGAAGCGGCCGACGATGCCGGTCAGCATCGCATCGGCTTCGCCACGGGCAACCATCACGGCGGCGATCAGGGTCGGGCGCGAACGCATCAGGTTCTTCGCCGCGGCCACGGTCACGCCGCGGCGGCCGGTCAGGCCGTGGTAGTACTGCCAGTATTCGTTGAAGCGCGGGTCGTCATTGATGTTGGTGACTTCAATGTTCTCGCCGACCTTCAGGCGCAGGCCGAGACGCTCGATGCGCGATTCGATGACGTCCGGGCGTCCGATCAGGATCGGATGCGCCAGGCCTTCGTCGACCACGTTCTGCACGGCCTGCAGCACCACTTCTTCTTCGCCCTCGGCGTAGACCACGCGCTGCTTGTCGTTGCGCGCGCGGTCGTAGACCGGCTTCATCATCAGGCTGGTGCGGTAGACGAACTGGGCCAGCTTGTCGCGGTAGGCGCCCATGTCGGCGATAGGACGGGCGGCCACGCCCGAATCCATCGCGGCCTGGGCCACGGCGGCCGACAGCTCCACCAGCAGGCGGCGGTCGAACGGACGCGGAATCAGGTATTCACGGCCGAAGCTCGGGGTGTCACCGCCATAGGCCGAGCCCATGTCGGTGGCCGCACGGCGAGCCAGCGCGGCGATGGCGCGCACGCAGGCGATCTTCATTTCCTCGTTGATCGCGGTGGCGCCGACATCCAATGCACCGCGGAACAGGTACGGGAAGCACAGCACGTTGTTGATCTGGTTCGGGTAGTCCGAACGGCCGGTGCCGATGATCGCGTCCGGACGGGCGGCGCGCGCCAGTTCCGGCATGATTTCCGGGGTCGGGTTGGCCAAGGCGAAGATCACCGGATCCGCCGCCATGCTCTTGACCATCTCGGCGGTCAGGATGCCCGGGGCCGACAGGCCCAGGAAGATGTCCGCGCCGTCGACGATTTCGGCCAGGGTGCGCTTGTCGGTGTCGCGCGCATAGCGCTGCTTTTCCGGGTCCAGGTCGGTACGGCCGGTGTGGATGACACCGTCGCGGTCGAAGGCCAGGATGTTCTCCGGCTTCAGGCCCAGCTGCACCAGCATGTTCACGCAGGAAATACCGGCGGCGCCCATGCCCGTGGTCGCCAGCTTCACCTCTTCGATCTTCTTGCCGGTGATGGCCATGGCATTGAGCACCGCTGCACCGACGATGATCGCCGTGCCGTGCTGGTCGTCATGGAATACCGGTATCTTCATGCGCTCGCGCAGCTTGCGCTCGACCACGAAGCATTCCGGGGCCTTGATGTCTTCCAGGTTGATGCCGCCGAAGGTCGGCTCCAGCGAGGCGATGATGTCGACCAGCTTGTCCGGATCGGTCTCGTCCACTTCGATGTCGAACACATCGATGCCGGCGAACTTCTGGAACAGCACGCCCTTGCCTTCCATCACCGGCTTGCCGGCCAGTGCACCGATGTTGCCCAGGCCCAGCACCGCGGTGCCGTTGGAGATGACCGCCACCAGGTTGCCGCGCGCGGTCAGCTCGCTGGCCTGCTGCGGGTCGGCCTTGATCGCTTCACAGGCGTACGCAACGCCCGGCGAATACGCCAGCGACAGGTCGCGCTGGGTCAGCATGGGCTTGGTTGCAGAGACCTTGATCTTGCCCGGCGGAGACATCCGGTGGTAATCGAGGGCGGCCTGTTTGAAATCTTCGTTGGACATCGACGTGGATTAATGAATGGGCAAGGGGGACAGGGGATGATACCCCCGTTGGAGGGCCTGGACCTGTCGCTATCCTGTCGCAACCATGCTGCGACCGCACAATTCCGTGCCGTATGCGACCAGTCCAGGGACCAGCTTCGGCGTTGCCCATGACAGCCATGGGTCGCCTTGAAACGTTGCGGGGCCGCGTCGCTGCCGTGACCCG
>JAFAEC010000090.1 GCA_023424215.1 Pseudomonadota bacterium | reverse complement strand
GGCCAACGCCGGCCGGACTGCTGCGCCGACCAGCGGCGCGACGGCGAGGCCGGCGAGCAGGCCGCGGCGATGAGGGGCGATCATGACCACCTCTCTGGCATGGTGAAACCGAGCTCGGCGCGGAGCGTGGCGGCGTCGCCGCCGTCGGCGCGCATCTGCGCCAGCGTGACGGATCCGTCGCGCTTGGCGAAGCGGCGGCCGTCGGGGCCGGTCAGCAGGCGATGGTGGCGGTACACCGGGGTCGGCCAGCCCATCAGGGCCTGAAGCAGCACCTGCACATGAGTGGCCTCGAACAGGTCCGCGCCGCGGATGACGTGGGTGACGCCCTGCAGATCGTCGTCATGGGTCACCGCGACGTGATAGGCGGTCCCGGCGTCCTTGCGGGCCACCACCACGTCGCCGGCCGTCTCCGGCCGAGCCTGGATCAATCCGCGCTCGCCCTCCGGCCCGCCCCCCTCCTCGACAAAGGCGAGGGCGTCCCAGGCCCGCCCGCCGATCGCCTCCCGCGCCCGTTCCAGCGACAGGCGCCAGGCGAAGGGGCGATCCTGCGCCAACAGTTCCGCCTCCTCGTCGGCGGGATGGGGTCCTGGGCGCACGGCTTCCGCGGCCCCGTGAGGCGCGTCGCCGATCGCGTCGAGGATCTCCTTGCGGGTCCGGAAGCATCGGTAGAGCAGGCCGCGCCGGTTGAGCACGTCGACCACGGTGGCGTAGTCGGTCAGATGCTCCGACTGCCGCCGAACCGGCCGGTCCCAGTCCAGGCCCAGCCACGCCAAGTCCTCGAGGATCCCGGCCTCGAACTCCGGACGGCAGCGGGTCGGGTCGATGTCCTCGATCCGCAGCAGGAACCAGCCCCCCTCCGCCCGCGCCGCCGTCCACGCCGTGAGCGCCGAGAAGGCGTGGCCCTTGTGGAGCCGGCCCGTGGGCGAGGGGGCGAACCGGGTGACGAAGGGGGAGGTCAAAGCTTCTCCAGCGCCCCGGCCGTCTCGGCCGCATCCACGCCGGCACGCACCTCCTGCTCCGACAGGAAATCGAACTGGGCGATCATTTCCTCGAGGGCGAACTGGCGCTCCTGAACGGCCCATCCATAGATGACCTCCAGCGCGGTCGAGGATCGAGGGAAGGCCCGGCCGGTTGTCCGGTAGAGGGTCACCGGCTTCCGAGTCGGAAGGCTGAACCCGGCAGGCCGCGCGACCAGCCGGCGTTGAGCCATCGCCACCTCGTCCCGGAACTCCGGCGTCGCAACGATCGCCGCCAGCATCTCGCCGAGTTCGGCGAGGCGTCGCTGCAGCGCGCGGCCATCCTCCTGACGGGCCGGCGGCAGCCAGGCGCGAAAGGCGGGGTTCTGCATCGCGGCGTTGTCGAGCAACGAAAGCAGGATGCGCCCGTAGAGCGGCGTCACCGAGAAGGTGACATGCAATGATGCGCCTTCCACGGCGAGGGCGTCGTGATACCAGCCGCGCGGCAGGTAGAGCACATCGCCGGGCCGCATGACGACCTCCTGGAGGACCCGGCCGCGCGTCTGCTCGAACCAGCGTCGAGTTTCCGCGGTGTCCTCCGGCGGATCGACGGGATTGAGGGCGCGGTTCTCGTAAAGGGTCCAGACCTTCTCGCCTTCGGTCTGGATCACGAAGACGTCGTGGTTGTCGAAGTGGGTGCCGAAGGCGCGGACACCCTGGAAGGAGCAGTAGACGTTGGCGCCCACCAGGGCGGCGTAGGTCTCTCCAAGCGCCTGGCCGATGCGGGTGAGGGGCGGGTGCAGGTGCAGCACGTCGTTGGCCACCGCGCTCGCGCCCGCGGACAGGAACACCTCGACCATTCCGGCCGAAGGCCGCATCACCGTCCCGTCGGGCGTCTTGACCGGGCGGCAGTACTCTTCCGGCGGCACCGGCGTGTGGTTGCGCATCAGCCGAAGGCTGCCCGCCGTCCAAAGGCTGGACTGGTCGAGCAGCGCGTTGAAGGCGTTCCACGTCAGCGCCGCGGCCTTGCGACGGTCGGTCCCCGCCGGCACGTGCAGCGGCTTCCGGTCCTCATATTCGGCACGGAACTGGTCGAGCGTGACCGGATGAAGCAGTTCGTCCAGGCTGTTCATGCCGAACGATTAGATCGGCCGTCCGGACCTGTCGACGGAGCTTCCATGATCAAGGGCCCTTCCCCGGAGCAGATCGCGGTCGCGCGCGGCCTCCTCGTCGCGGCCGATCCGGCGCTGCGCCGCGCCGACGCGGCGACCCCGGTCTTCGCCTGGAGGAGCCGGCCCGGAGGGTTCGAGGGCCTGTTCCGAATGATCGTTGAACAGCAGGTGTCGGTGGCCGCAGCGGCGGCGATCTGGAGGCGGGTGGTCGAAGGGCTGGGCGGCGAGGTCAGCCCGGCGACCGTGCTTGCGCGCGACGTGGAAGCGTTGCGGGGCCTCGGTCTCTCCGGGCAGAAGGCCCGCTACGGTCACGAGATCGCGCGCGCGCACGTCGAGGACGCGATCGACTTCGATCATCTCGAGCGGCTCTCGGACCAGGAGGCCGTCGCGCGGCTGACCGCCATCAAGGGCGTCGGCCGCTGGACGGCCGAAACCTTCCTGATGTTCTGCGAGGGACGAACCGATGTCTTCCCGGCCGGCGACATCGCCTTGCAGGAGGCGATCCGCTGGGCGGACGGCACGACCCTTCGACCCCGCGAGAAGGAAGCCTTTGTCCGGTCCGAGGTCTGGACGCCGCATCGAAGCATTGCGGCGCACCTGCTCTGGGGATGGTATGGGGCGGTGAAGCGCGGTGAGGTCGTGCTGGAGGAAATGGCCCTTGGCGCCCGCACCGACTCTTGAAGCGCTCAGCGAACCGGTCCTGCCAACCCTGTTCGTCCTCGACTATGTGGGCGTGGCCGTTTTCGCGGCCACGGGCGCGCTGGCGGCGGCCCGCGAGAAACACGATCTCGTCACCCTCGGCTTCTTCGCCGCTATCACCGGCGTTGGCGGCGGCACCTTGCGGGACCTGTTGATCGAGGCCCCGGTGTTCTGGGTTCACGACTGGAAATATGTCGCCGTTTGCCTGCTGGCGGCCCTCTCCGTCTGGTTTCTCGGGCGCCGCGAGTGGCGTTTCCGCGCCCTGCTGTGGCTCGACGCCTTCGGACTCGCCGCCTACGGCGTGCTTGGCGCCGCCAAGGCGGAGGCGCTGGGAATCGCGCCTCTGATCTGCATCGTCATGGGCGCGCTGACCGCGTGCTTTGGCGGCGTGATCCGCGACCTGCTGGCGGGTCAGCCGTCCATCCTGCTCCGACGAGAGATCACCGTTACGGCCGCCCTGCTCGCGGCCACCGCCTACGTCGGCCTGAAGGCAGTGGGCCTGTCGAACGTCGAGGCGGCGCTGGTCGCGGTCCCCTGCGGTTTCGCCCTCCGGGCCGGGGCCCTGGTCTGGGGCTGGAACCTGCCGTCCTTTCCCTCCGGCTCCGCACGCTGACGTCGCGAAACCGTCGTTCGCCGGTCATCGCCAAGCCGTCGAATCGGGACTAGTCTTTTTCCATAGACAAGGAAGGAGACGTGTCTTCAGTCCTGTCGCGTCGATGAACCCTGAGCCTGGGGCGAGGGCCTGATGCAGGTCCTGCACCGCCCCCCGTCCGGCTGGCCCGCCCTGGTGCTGAACGCCGACTTCCGGCCGCTGTCCTACTATCCGCTGTCGATCTGGCCGTGGGAGGAGACGGTCAAGGCGGTCTGGCAGGAGCGCGTCGATGTGGTCTCGGTCTACGACAAGGTGGTACGCAGCCCGTCGATGGAGATCCGGCTGCCCAGCGTCATCGCGCTGAAGAGCTACATCGACCAGGATCGTCAGCCCGCCTTCACCCGCTTCAACGTCTTCCTGCGCGACGGCTTCGCCTGCCAGTACTGCGGCGACACCGTCGAACTGACCTTCGACCACGTGGTGCCGCGCAGCCGCGGCGGACGGACGACGTGGGAGAACATCGTGGCGGCCTGCGGCCCCTGCAACCTGCGCAAGGGCGGGCGCACCCCTGAACAGGCGGGGATGCCGATCCGCCGCGCGCCGCACCGGCCCAACGCCTGGCAGCTCCAGGAACTCGGTCGGCGCTTCCCGCCGCACTACCTGCACCAGAGCTGGCTGGACTATCTGTACTGGGACATCGAGCTCGAGCCCTAGCGGCATCGCGCCGGTCCCGTGTCGCGTCGGCGCCACGTCAGCCCCCGAAGTCGCGCGCGGCGGGAACCGGCGGCGGCCCGAAGGGTTGGCGGTGGGCAATGCACCAGTTCCGTGGAGTGAACTCATGAAGAAGACCCTCGCCGCCGCCGCCGCCGGCCTTCTCCTCGTGGCCGGTCAGGCCGCCGCCTCCAGCCAGACCGCCGCCGCTCGCGTGGGCGACCGCGTCGGCCCCCAGGCCGGCGAGTCCAGCGAGTTCGCGGGCATTCCGCTGATCGGCATCCTCGCCGCCGCGGGCGTGCTCGCCGCGGTGGTCGCGGTGGCCTCCGACGACGATTCCGAAAGCGATTAATCCCCGACCGGGGACCGGCCCTTCCACGCCTCGATGAAGTCGAGGCGGCGGAGGGCCGCGTTCTCCCGATCG
>JAFAEC010000187.1 GCA_023424215.1 Pseudomonadota bacterium | reverse complement strand
GGCGACGAGCGGGGGCCGGTTGCACCCCGTCTGCGGCCTGTGGCGGGTCGAGGCGGTCGACGCCCTGCCGGCCTGGGCCGGGACCGGCCAGCGCTCGCTGAAGGGCTTCGCGGCCGCGCTCAGCTTCGCGACGGCGGACTGGCCGGTGGAGCCCGTCGATCCGTTCTTCAACGTCAACACCGCCGAGGACCTGGCGCGGGCCGAAGCCCTGCTCGCCTGATCAGAAGGCCAGCGCCTCGATCGTCTCACCGGCGAGGGCGGCGGGCGCGCCGGCTCGACGGCGGATCAGCAGCTCCGCGGCGGCCAACGCCTTCTGGGCGCTGGAATCCTGGTTGGAGATCGCCTCGACGCCGCCGTCGCGCCAGACGGCGCGATGGAAGGTCTCGCGCTCGCCGCAGGCCGGAAGGGCCCCGGCCAGCGGCACGGGCCGCCAGCGGAGCGCGGCGTCGGGCGGCTCGCCCGCGAGGCCGGCCAGCAGAGGCGCGAGTAACAGCCGGGCGGTGACCATGGCCGAGGTCGGATTGCCGGGCAGGCCGAGAACCAGCCGACCCTGAGCCCGGCCCAGCCACACGGGCTTGCCCGGCTTGATGGCCACCTTGGAGAAGATCAGCTCCAGGCCCGAGCGCGTGAACATGGCGCGGGCGTAGTCCTTCTCGCCGACCGAGGCCCCGCCGGTGACCACCACCAGATCGGCCCGGCCGAGGGCCTCGGCGGCCGCCGCCTCCAGCACCTCGGGCTCGTCGGGAAGGCGCAGGCGGTCGACGATCTCGGCGCCGAACGCCCGCGCCATGCCCGCCACGCCGAAGGAGACGCTCTCCGGAATCGTCCCCGGCCGCTCCGTCGCCTGGCCGGGTTCGGCCAGTTCGTCGCCGGTGCCGAGCACGATCACCGTCGGCCGGGCGTGGACCTCGACCTCCGCCACATCGGCGCCGGCCGCGGCGACCATGGCGCGGGGGTCGAGCCGCCGGCCCGCCGGCAGCAGTTCGTCGCCGCGGCGGAAGTCGGACCCCTGCGGGCGGACGTGGCGGCCGCCGCCCAGCGCATGGTCGAAGAGGGCCAGGTCGCCGTCGCGGCGGACGACCTCCTGCATGATCACCCGGTCGGCGCCGCGCGGCATGGGAGCGCCGGTGAAAATCCGTACGCACTGGCCGTCCGTGATGGCGCCGTCGAAGCCGCGCCCGGCGAAGGATTCCCCGATCACCCGCAGCCGGGCCGGCACGGCGAAGTCCGCCTCGCGCACCGCGTAGCCGTCCATGGCCGAGGTGTCGCTGGCCGGCGAGTCGAGGCGGGCGATCACCGGCGCCGCGAGCACCCGCCCGTGCGCGTCGGCCAGCGGGACCCGCTCCCGACGGGCCGGCCGGGCGACCGAAGTCAACCGGTCCAGCGCCTCGTCGAAGCCGATCACGCCGCGCTTCCCGCGGTCCAGTCGCCGGACCGGCCGCCCCGCTTCTCGACCACCCGCACCTCGCCGATGACCATGGTCCGGTCGATGGCCTTGAGCATGTCGAACAGGGTCAGCCCCGCCACCGACACGGCGGTCAGAGCCTCCATCTCCACCCCGGTCGGGCCGTGGGTGCGCACGTCGGCGCGGATGCGGAAGCCGGGCAGGGCGAGGTCGGGCTGGATGGCCACGACGACGCGGGTGAGCGGCAGCGGGTGGCACAGCGGGATGAGCTCGGCGGTGCGCTTGGCCCCCATGACCCCGGCCAGTTCGGCCGTGGCGATCACCGCCCCCTTGGGCGTGTCGCCGGCCACGGCGCGCGCGACCGTGTCGGCGGCGCAGGTCAGCACGCCCTCGGCCGCGGCGGTGCGGTCGGTCGCCGGCTTGTCGGTGACGTCGACCATGCGGGCGCGGCCCTCGGCGTCGAGATGGCTCAGCTCGCTCATGCGCAGACCTCGCGCAGGCGGGGCAGCTGGCCGGCCAGCGAGCAGGGCCGGTAGCGGCTGTCCAGCTCCTGGCCCAGAACCAGATCCCAGGCGTCGCGGCAGGCGCCGGTCGACCCGGGCAGGCAGAAGACGAAGCTGTCCCCGGCCTGTCCGGCGAAAGCGCGCGACTGCAGGGTCGACAGCCCGACCGTGCCGAGGCTGACCTGGTGGAAGACGACCGGGAAGCCGTCCATCTCGCGGCGGAACAGCGGCCGGACCGCCTCGGGGGTGACGTCGCGCGGCGAGAAGCCGGTGCCGCCGGTGGTCAGGACCACGTCCACCTCCGGATCGTCGACCCAGGCCTGCACCTGGGCCCGGATGGCCTCGACCTCGTCGGGGACCAGCGCCCGCCCCGCCAGCCGGTGCCCGGCGGCGGTCAGCCGTTCAGCGAGCAGGCCGCCAGAGGTGTCTGTCTCCCGTGTGCGGGTGTCCGAAACGGTCAGCACGGCGATGTTGAGCGGATGGAATTCGAGGCTGTCGTCGATCCCGGGCATCAGTCGCTCCATCTCGCGCGGTCGGCGCGGTCCTTGTCGGTGGGCTCGATCCAGCGCGAGCCGTCGGGCCCGTCCTCGCGCTTCCAGAAGGCGGCCTCGGTCTTGAGCCGGTCCATCAGATAGTCGGCGGCCTCGAAGGCGGCGCGGCGGTGCGGCGCGGCCACGGCGACGAAGACGATGGCCTCGCCGGGGCTCACCTCGCCGCAGCGGTGGACGACCCGGACGCCGCTGACCGGGAAACGCTCCGCCGCCTCGGCGGCGATGGTCTCCAGCGAGCGCTCGGTGAGGCCGGGATAGTGGTCGAGATAGAGGCCGGAGACCGGCCCGGCGGCGGAGCTGTCGCGGGCGAGGCCGACGAAGGCGACCACCGCGCCGTCGCCGGTGCGGCCGTCGATGAATTCGCGGAGCTCGACCTCCGCGGCCGGCGCTTCGAAGGTCAGCCTCGCCGAAATCATCCGCTCAGCCGCCCGAATACACGGGCAGGAAGGCGACCTCCTGCCCGGGTTCGAGGCGAGTCTCGTCCGCGACGATGGTCTGGTCGACGGCGAGCCGGACGGTCGGGCTCGAGAGTCCGGGACCGGATCCGTCCAGCCGCTCGATCAGGCGGCGCCGGACCTCTCCCGCCGTCAGGCCCTCCGAGAATTCGAGACGATGGTCCCGCCCGAAACGGGCGCCGAGTTCTCCCAGAAGGGCGATCCGGATGTCCATACGGTTCCATCTCCGCCGGTTGTCGCCCTGTCAATGACCGGAGTGGCGTCGACCTTGCGGCCGCGCGTCGCGCGGCGGCCCTGCCCGCTGAAGCGGGGCGGCGAAGGTCAGGGTGAGGAACGGCCGGCCCGCACGACCGGCCGGAGATCAGCCCGGGGGCGGCGTGCGGACGCTGCCGCCGATGTCGAGGCCGAGGGCGCGGGCGCGGGCGAGGAGTCGGTTCCGTTCCGCCTGGGGGACATCCCGGTCGCGGTGCCAGATCCACCAGTCGGAGCGGTTGGGCAGGGCCAGAATGGCCCAGCGGTAGGCCGGGTCGTGGTCCCAGACGCGGTAGTTCTGGCCGGCGAGGCCGCCGAAGCTGAGCAGGCCCCGGAGGGTGAAGCGGAGCCGGGCGTTGTCGCCGTCGGCCGGGCGGGCGCTCGCCCGCAGCGTCTCGACCGGGCCGCCCCGCGAGCGGGTGCAGGTGACCAGCACGTCGTAGCGCCGCGGCGCCTGTGGCGTCAGATCGATCTGGGCGCGCCAGCAGCTCTTCTGCAGATCGTTGGGGCTGCGCTCGATCTCGAACCAGCGTCCGTCGAACCGTTCCAGGTCGAGCGAGCTCGCCTGGGCGCGTGAGGGCGCCGGGGCCGCGAACGCGGCGGCGATCAGGATCGCGCCGGCGACGAATTCCCGAAGCATGGTTGTCTCCCTTCCTGACGTTCTTCCGCACTGGACACGTCGCCCCCGACGGTCGCGCCGGCGGATGGCGACCGTGTCCCGGGCGCCCGCGTCTATCGCTGGCCTTGCTTACGCACGGTGCGGTCGCGCGGATGACCAGCGCGGGGCGATCCGTGCGAGCGTCTCGCCAAAGCCGGTGCGGGAAGCGGCGGCGCGCGACCAGGCGTAGAAGGCGCCGGTCAGGCTCGCGCCTGCTGGATCACGGCGGCGAGTTCCAAAGTGGGTGACGGGTGGTGGCTGGGGGCGGGCTCGAACCGCCGACCTGTGGGTTATGAATCCACCGCTCTAACCAGCTGAGCTACCCAGCCCCGATTGACGAACCCGTCGAGAGGGGTCCGGCGGGAACTGGTCTGACCGCCGGAAGAGGCGTGCCTATAGAGGCGCCGCGAGGCGGATTCAAGACGCCGCGCGCAGGCCGGGCGCATCCGCCCGCGTGACCTCGTGCGTAAGGAGCGGTAACACGCCTTCGACGCCTTCGCCGCCGATCTGGAAGGGACCCCGACCATGCGCCTGATCGCCCTCGCCGCCGCCGCCTCCGCCCTCGCCCTCGCCTCCGCCTGCGGGGCCCAGGACGGCGGCTCGACCGCCGCCCCGCCGCAGGCCGGCGCGCCGCTTGAGACCCGCCCCGCGAACGCGCCCGACCAGCGGCCGGCCTTCGAGGGGCAGACCCGGGCCCCCGCTGTGCGCACCGGTCGCGCCCTGGCGCACACGGTGGTGGCTTCCGGCCTGGTCGAGCCGTGGGGCCTGGCCCTGATGCCGGACGGCCGCTGGCTGGTCACCGAGCGCCCCGGCCGCCTGCGCATCGTCACCGCCGAGGGCGCCGTGAGCGAACCGGTCGCCGGCCTGCCGGCGGTGGACTCGCGTGGCCAGGGCGGCCTGCTCGACGTGATCCTCGGGCCGGACTTCGCCCGCGACCGCATGACCTACTGGAGCTACGCCGAGCCGCGGTACGGCGGCAACGCCACCTCGGTCGCGCGCGGGCACCTCTCCGACGACGGAAGCCGGGTCGAGAACGTCCAGGTCATCTTCCGCGCCCTGCCGGTCTACGACGGCGACAAGCACTACGGCTCCTCGCTGGCCTTTGCGCCCGACGGCAAGCTGTTCGTCACCCTCGGCGAGCGCTCGGACGCGCCGATGCGGCCGCAGGCCCAGGACCTCGGCTCGCACATGGGCAAGACCATCCGCATCAACGTCGACGGCTCGGTCCCGCAGGACAATCCCTTCGTCGGCCGCGAAGGGGCGCTGCCGGAGATCTGGTCGCTGGGCCACCGCAACGTCCAGGGGATCGCCGTGGCTCCCGACGGCGCGGTGTGGACGATCGAGCACGGCACCCGCGGCGGCGACGAACTGAACCTCGAGCGCGCCGGTCTCAACTACGGCTGGCCGGACGTGGCCTACGGCATCGAGTACCGCGGCGGCCCGATCAACGAAGGCGTCACCGCCCGCGAGGGGACCGAGCAGCCGGCCTACTACTGGGATCCGGTGATCGCACCGGGCGGCATGACCTTCTACGACGGGGCCATGTTCCCCGGCTGGCGCGGCGACCTGCTGGTCGCGGCGCTGAAGGAAAAGCACATCGCCCGTCTGGTGCTCGAGAACGGCCGCGTCGTCGGCGAGGAACGCCTGCTCACCGACCTCGGCGAACGCGTCCGCGACGTGGCCGTGGGGCCCGACGGCGCAGTCTGGGCCATCACCGACGAGACGAACGGCAAGCTGGTCCGGCTGGCGGCGGAGTAGGACGGGAGCGGAATTTCGCCTGCGTTCCCCGACTTGCGACCGGGTCTGACGCACCGGCGTGCCAGGATGCGCCCAGCTTCGGCGCCTGACCGCCGGGGCGGCGTTTCTCTCAGGGGGCGGATCGTCCAGAAGTGCACGATGTGCACTCGAAATCCTGCGGGTGCACTTTTCCCTGCCGGACGGCCAGGAGAGCGTCTCAGTCCCGCAGCAGCTCGTTGACCCCGGTCTTGGCCCGCGTCTGCGCGTCGACCCGCTTCACGATCACGGCGCAGTAGAGCGACGGCCCGCCGTTCGGATCGGGCAGGCTGCCGGGCACGACGACCGAGTAGGCCGGCACCTCGCCGCGGAACACCTCGCCGGTGGCGCGGTCGACGATCTTGGTCGAGGCCGACAGGTAGACGCCCATGGCCAGCACCGCGCCCTCGCGGACGATGACGCCCTCGGCCACCTCGGCGCGGGCGCCGATGAAGCAGCCGTCCTCGATGATGGTCGGATTGGCCTGCAGCGGCTCCAGCACGCCGCCGATGCCGGCCCCGCCGGACAGGTGGACGTTCCTGCCGATCTGGGCGCAGCTGCCGACCGTCGCCCAGGCGTCGACCATCGAGCCTTCGTCCACCCAGGCGCCGATGTTCACGAAGCTGGGCATCAGCACCACGTTGCGGGCGATGTAGGCGCCCTGCCGCACGATGGCGCCGGGGACCGAGCGGAAGCCGGCCTCGCGGTAGTGGTTGGCGGTCCAGTCGCCGAACTTGTTGGGCACCTTGTCCCACCACGGCCCCACGCCCGGCGCGCCCGAGGCCGGCCCGCGGTCGCCGCCGCGCACCAGCTCGTTGTCGTTCAGCCGGAAGGACAGCAGCACGGCCTTCTTCAGCCACTGGTGGGTGGTCCAGGTCCCGTCCGCGCCGCGCGAGGCGACGCGCGCCTCGCCCGAGTCGAGCAGGGCCAGCGCCTGTTCGACCGCGTGGCGGACCTCGCCGTGCGTGGCGGCCGTGACGCCGGCGCGATCCTCCCACGCCGCCTCGATCACGGACTCCAGGTGGACGCGGTCGGTCATATCGGGTCTCCGGCGAGGGCGGCGGTGGCGAGGAAGGGCGGCAGGGCGGCGGCGCGGTGGTCGACGAAATGCACCACGGAGTCCAGCGCGTGCGGCCCGACCAGCACCGTGGTCATGCCCAAGGCCTTGGCGTGGTCGAGGTTGCGCTCGGTGTCCTCGAAGAAGGCGGCGCTGGCGGGATCGAGGGCGAACCGGTCCAGCATCCGCTCGAAGGTGCGCGGATGCGGCTTCGGGCGCAACTCGGCGTGCTCGAGCGCGAACAGGCCGTCGAACAGGTCGTCGATGCCCAGTTTGGCCAGCACCCGCTCGCCGTGCCGCTGCGAGCCGTTGGTGAAGACGTAGCGCGGTCCGGTCAGCCGCGTCAGCCCGGCGCGCAGGCCCTCGCTCGGCTCCAGCGCGTCCAGCGGCACGTCGTGCACTTCGGCGAGGAAGGCGTGCGGGTCGACGGTATAGTCCTTCATCAGCCCGCCGAGGGCCGCGCCATGATCCAGCAGGTAGCGCTTCTGCAGCGCCCGCGCCTCGTCCGGCGGCAGGCCGGTGGCGCGGATCATGAACTGGCCGATGCGGTCGGCGACCAGACGCAGGACCTGCTTCTCGGGCGGATAGAGGGTGTCGTCGAGATCGAACACCCAGCTGCGCACATGGCGCAGGTCGGCGCCGATCTCGGTCGGTTCGATCGGCTGCGCCGTCATCCCGCCTGCACCAGGGTGCCCGCCCCGTGCTCGGTGAACAGCTCCACCAGCATGGCGTGGGGGCGGCGTCCGTCGAGGATGACCACGGCCTCGACCCCGTCGCGAACGGCGGCCATGGCCGTCTCCAGCTTGGGGATCATGCCGCCGGTGGCCACGCCCTCGTCGATCAGGGCCTGCGCCTCGGACACGGTCATCTGGCGGATGATCTCGCCGTCGGCGCCCCGCACGCCGGGGACGTCGGTCAGCAGCAGCATGCGCTTGGC
Organism: Pseudomonadota bacterium; assembly: GCA_023424215.1. GTDB lineage: Bacteria > Pseudomonadota > Alphaproteobacteria > Caulobacterales > Caulobacteraceae > Brevundimonas. Next base: position 1,259 of record JAFAEC010000187.1, on the reverse strand, counting down.
GTCGAGCGCGCCGGCGACCGCGCCCGCCACGGTGTCGGCGTTGACGTTGTAGGTCTGGCCGTCCTCGGCCACCCCGATGGGGGCGATGACCGGCACCCAGTCCTCCGTCTCGGAAGCGATCAGCCCCGCGATCAGCTTGGGATCGACCCGGGTCGGCTCGCCCACGAAGCCGAGATCGACCTCGTGCTCGATCATGCTGTCCGGGTCGCGCCGGGTGCGCCGGGTCTTCTCCACCGTCAGCAGGCCGGCGTCCTTGCCAGACAGGCCGACGCCGCGCACGTCCGCCTCCTTGCCGGCCATGGTGATCCAGTGGGCGATCTCCTTGTTGACCGCCCCGGACAGGACCATCTCGGCCACCTGCATGGTGTCCGCGTCGGTGACCCGGAGGCCGTCGACGAAGGCCGACTTCACGCCCGCCTTGTCCAGCATGGCGCTGATCTGCGGGCCGCCGCCGTGGACCACGACCGGATTCACCCCCATCAGCTTGAGCAGCACCACATCGGCGGCGAACTGTTTGGCCACGGCGCTGTCGCCCATGGCGTGGCCGCCGTACTTTATGACCACGGTCTCGCGATCATAGATCTGGATATAGGGCAGGGCCTCGGCCAGCGTCCTCGCGGTCGCCCAGCCCGGATCTCCCGGTCGCGGTTCGGTCTCGTCCATCGCGCGGTCCCTAATGCCAAGCTCCCGGCCTGTCATCATGAAACCGGGACGCCGCGCCGGCCGTTCCGTCGCCATGAACGAACACGAGATCGACGATCGCGACCTGGGTCCGGCCGGGCCCGCCGATCCGGCCTCGCTCCAGCGGATCGACGCCGCCCTGTGTCCGGAATGCCTCGGCGTCGGCGCGGCGCCGGACGGCGAAACCTGTCCTGTCTGCGAGGGGTCCGGCCGCGCCACGGGCCGCACGGGGGGCGGTTGAGCCTCGAAACGGCTCTGTCACCCTGGAGACACGCTGAACGGCGTTGTGCGAGACGCCCGCTCGACCTCGTCCAGCGGGGCTGTTATGGAAGCTTAGCGGCGGCAAATGCGCCGTCACGAACAACCAATTCTGGGCTGCGGAGGGCATCCACCAATGCGCGTTAAGTCTCTCATTCTGGCGTCGACCGCCGCCGGGGCGCTGGCCCTGTCGGCCGGCGCCGCGTCGGCCGAGCCGAACGGCTGGTACGGTGCGCTTGACGCCGGCTGGCATACGTCGGACGTCGAGACGGCGCAGGGCGTTGATTTCGATACGGAAGACAGCTGGGCGGGCTTTGCGC
>JAFAEC010000061.1 GCA_023424215.1 Pseudomonadota bacterium | reverse complement strand
GCCGGCGGCTGCGCCGGAGCCGGGGCCGCTTCAGGGGCCGGGAGCGAACCCAGCTTCTCTTCGATCGCCGCGATATTGGCGGCGCCGCCAGCGTCGATGCTCGAGATAGCCAGATCGGCGATCTGGCCGACCATCGGCGGGGTGTCGAGGCTGTTCTTCAGCACCACGAGGGCCTCGCGGGCCTGATCGGCCTGGCCGTGCTGCAGACGGGCGAGCGCCAGGTCGAGCGCGGCGAAGGCGCGGTAGGGTCGGTCGTCGCCCGTCAGAGGCTCGAGGCGGGCCTCGATGTCCGCCAGCGATCCGGTGTCCATCACGATCCGGGCGGCCTTGAGCGCGGCGGCGTCGGCGATCAGCGGATCGCGCGAGGCCTTGGCGGCCGCCTCGAGGTGGGCCAGCGCGTCATCGTTCCGGTTGGCGTCCAGGGCGATGCCGGCGCGCTGCATCAGCGCCATCGCCGAGTAGGCCCCGTTCCCCTCTTCCGCCGCCTGCCTGAAGGCGGCGTCGGCGCCGGTCGGATTGTTGGCTTCGAGCGATTCAATGCCGCGCTCGTAGGCGATCGAGGCCTTGTCGGCCTTCGACGTCTGCCAGCTCTGCCAGCCCCACCAGCCGAGGGCGGCGACGAGGGCGACCACAAGCACGCCGCCGACGACCGGCAGCCAGGTGCGGGCCAGCCGCTTGTAGCGGTCGGAGCGAAGCTCCTCCTCGACCTGCTCGAAGACATCAACCACGGATACGTCGCCCCTCGAAAACGGACATCAGGCCGCTGAAATTCAATCCGGCCGGACCCTAGAGGGTCGGCTTGTCCGCCGCAACGCGCCGCTTAGGGAGTCGCCGGCTTTTTCGAGAAGTAGGTCTCGACTTCGGCAGGAAAACGGCGCGCGCGGACGTCGCGGGCGTAGGCGGCGACCGCGCGGTCGATCTCGCCCCTCAGGTCGGCGTAGCGGCGGACGAACTTCGGCGTCCAGTCGAACAGGCCCAGCATGTCCGAAACGACGAGGATCTGGCCGTCGCAGGCGGCCGAGGCGCCGATGCCGATGGTCGGCTTGTCGATTGCGGCGGTGATGTCGCGCGCCAGCCCTTCGGCCACGCCCTCGACCACCACGGCGAAGGCGCCCGCGTCGGCGGTGGCCTCGGCCTCGGACATGACGCGCAGGCGCTCCTCGTCGGTCCGCCCCTTCGCCTTGAAGGCCCCGTCCGTAAGCACGGCCTGCGGGCGCAACCCGACATGGCCCATGACCGGTATGCCGCGCTGGACCAGATAGGCGATGGTCTCGGCCACGGTCGGGCCGCTCTCCAGCTTCACGCCCTGGGCCCCGGTTTCCTTCATGACGCGGGCGCAGTTCTCGTAGGCCTGCTCCTTGCCGCCCTCGTAGGAGCCGAAGGGCATGTCGATGACCACCATGGCCCGCTTCGAGCCGCGCATCACGGCCTGGCCGTGCAGGATCATCATCTCCAGGGTGACGCCGACGGTGTTGGGCAGGCCGTGCACCACCATGCCGACGCTGTCGCCGACCAGCAGCACGTCGCAATGGGGATCGAGGATCTCGGCCGTGGGGGCGTCGTAGGCGGTCAGGCAGACCAGCGGTTCGCCGCCCTTGCGGGCCCGGATGTCCGGCGCGGCGAGGCGGCGGACGGTCTCCTGCTTCTGACTGGACATCGGGGAGGCTCCAGATCGCGTGAGCCTCCTAGATAGGCCGCCCGCCCGCGGGCGTCACCTCACACTTCCTGGGACAGGCGCACCACGCCGGCGGCGGCGACGGCGATCAGGGCGCCGGTGGCGATCCAGAACATCTGCATGCCGCCCATCGAGCCGAGCTCGAGATTGCCGAGGCCGAACTGGTCCAGACCCGACTGGATCGCCGTCTGGGCGTTGAACGACACGGAGCGGACCCCCTGCCCCAGCGCCTCGCCGGCGACGACCCCGTCGTCGGAGCCGATGTTGACCGTCAGGGTCTCGCGGACGGCGACCACGCCGCCGATGACGCCCGCGATGCCGAGGGCGAGGCCGCGCAGGGCGGATCCCTTCTGCAGCCGTCGCTCCACCTGGGCCGTGAACAGGGCGGCGTCGGGCATGGCCGGCGCGCGGGCGAAGAGCCGCTCGATGTCGGGGTCGAATTCGTCAGCCGACATGCTGAGTCCTCCCCAAGGGCTGTGCGGGTTCCGGCTGGAGCCGCGCACGGAGTTTATCCAGACCACGTTTGACATGAGACTTCACCGTGCCGAGTGGCAAATTGAGGGCCGTGGCGATCTCAGGATGGGCCATACCCGCGCCGTGGCACAGGGAGACGCACAGTCGCTCCGCCTCGCTGAGGCTCTTGAGGGCCTCGTCCAGGTCGACCCGGCCTGCATGGTCGGTCGCCGGCGCGACGTCTTCGCTCTCCAATTCAGCCACATAGCGAGCTTCCTTCGCCACTTTCTTGATATAGAGCCGGGCCGCGATGCGCTTGACCCAGGCGGCGAAGGTGCCCTCGCCGCGAAACTCCGTGCATCGCTCGAACGCCTGGATGAAGGCGTCCTGGGCGATGTCGTCGGCGAGCGCCGGCTGGGCGCCCATGCGGCGAAGCAGGCCCCGCACCGCCGAGCCGTGGCGGCGCACGAGTTCCCCGAACTCCCGCCGCCCGCCCGCCGCCGCGAGGGCGGCGAGCTCGACGTCGTGCCGGTCGACCAGAGGCTGGGTCATGGCTTTCCCCCTGTCCCGTCCGGCCTCAGTCCTTGTTCTTGTTGAAGAAGCTCAGGACGATGAAGGCCAGGCCGATGGTGAGCGGAATGGCCGCGATGCCCAGCAGGCCGTCGCCGACATTGCCGCCCCAGTCGCTGCCGCCCGAGCTCAGATCGTTGATCAGGCCGAACGCCCCGATGCCGATGCCGACCGCCAGCCAGATGACCCCGCGGCGGATGTCGCGGCTGCGCGAGGGCAGGTTGCGCGACACGTCCTGGGTCAGGGCGTCGATGACTTCAGGCGGCAGGGACTGACCCTTGTCCATGGCGTGGCGCAGCGTGGCCTGCATCTCCCGCTTCTCGCGGCTCTTCAGCCAGGTCGGCCCGACGACGATGGCGGTGATGGTTCCGAAGACCGCGAAGATCGCGAAGACCGGAATGAAATCTTCCATTGGGGTATCCCCTCTTCCTCATTCGGCGGGAGCGTGACGCTCCGGCCTTCTGACGACAAGAGGCGGCGGAGGGCTTTCGTGGATGCGGCCGAAGGCGTGAAACTTTCGTAAGGCCACGGGTTAAGGGCTGCAGGCTCCTCAACAGGAGGACAGAGATGCCGGATCGCCGCGCCGTGCTTGTGGGATTGACCGTCGCCCCGCTGGCGGCCTGCGCCACCTCGGGCGGCGGGGTCCGGCGCGAACTGCGGCTGGCGACCTTCAACATCTGGCATGACATGGGCGACTGGCCGGCCCGCCTCCCGCTGCTCGTCGGCGCCCTGCGGGCGGCGGACGTCGACGTCGTCGGCCTGCAGGAAGTGCTGGAGGACGCATCCAAGGGACTGCCGAACCAGGCGGAGACGCTGGCGGCGGCGTTGGGCGGATACGAGGTGCATTTCGTCTCGACCGATCCGGCGGGGGCTCCGCGTCGCTACGGCAACGCCATCCTCAGCCGCCTGCCGGTTCTGGAGCATGCGTCGACGAAGCTTGAGCCGCTGGACGACTACCGGACGGCGATCCGGACGCGGGTGGACGTGGCCGGCCGCGCCGTCGACGTGGTGAACACCCATCTCGCCTGGCAGCCGGATCAGGCGGCCACGCGGGCGCGGCAGATCGCCGACCTCACGAACTGGCTGCCGAACGACGGCACGCCGCTGGCGGTGCTGGGAGACTTCAACGCGGAACAGACCGACGCCGGCCTCGCCGCCCTGACCGGAGAGCGATTCGTCAGCGCCCTGCCCGTCGGAGCGGCGGCGACGACCCTGAACCCGGCCATGGGCCATGCCGCCCGGGTGATCGACCACATCTTCGTCGAGGCGGCCCGCTTCGCGCCGGTCGCCGGGCAGGTCATCGGCGAGGCGGCGACCGGCGGCGTGCATCCGTCGGACCACTTCGGCGTGGCGGCGACGGTCAGGCTGCGCTGAACCGCGGGCAACCCGTCCCGCCAGCGGGCGTTCCGGCAGGGTCGCCCGCCTCCGGAGGTTTCATGGTCCAGATCACCTACCGCATCGCCGAACACGACGGAGGCTGGGCCTACCGGCTGGGCGAGACCTGGTCGGAGACCTATCCGGATCACGACACCGCCCGGGCGGCGGCGGTGGCGGCGGCGCGCGAGCAGAAGGTCCCGGACGAGGACGCGTTCATCGAATACGCCGACGCCTCCGGTGAATGGGTCACGGAACGGGCGGACGGCCGAGACCGGCCGGATCCCGTCGTCGAAGGCTGAACGGCCACGGTTGCATCCGACGGCCGGAGACGGCCGTATGGCGGAGGTCCGACAGGAGATCCGCCATGCGCCCGTTCCGGAGCCCCCTCGCCGCCTCCGCTTTTGCTTTCTCCTTCGCCCTCGCCCTGCCCGCCAGCGGGGTCGCGCAGGAGGTGCGCTACTATGAGGTGCCGCCCGGCGGCCGCGCCCATGACGTCGCCGTCACCGCTGATGGCGAGGAGGTGTGGTGGACCGTTCAGCGCGGCGGCGGCCACGGCATACTCGATCCCGACACCGGCGAAACCACGATCGTGCCGCTGGGCGAGGGCTCGGCGCCCCACGGCGTCATCGCCGGCCCGGACGGACACGCCTGGATCACCGACGGCGGCCAGAACGCCATCGTCCGCGTCGACCGCGAGACCCGCGAGGTCAAGGTCTGGCCGCTGCCCGGGGATGTCGGCCCGATCAACATGAACACCGCCGCCTTCGACGGTCGCGGCCGCATCTGGTTCACCGGCCAGACCGGCTTCTACGGAAGGCTGGACCCGGCCACCGACGACATACAGGTCTGGTCGGCCCCTCGCGGCCGCGGACCGTACGGCATCACCGCCACGCCCTCCGGGGACATCTGGTACGCGTCGCTGGCCGGCAGCCACATCGCCAGGGTCGATCTCGACACCGGCGAGGCGAGCATCGTCGAACCGCCCACCCCGAATCAGGGCGCGCGGCGCATCTGGTCGGACAGCCGCGGCCGGCTGTGGGTCAGCGAGTGGAATAGCGGCAACGTCAGCGTCCACGACCCGGCCGAGGGCAGCTGGCGCACCTGGAAGCTGCCGGGCGAGGCGCCGAAGACCTACTCCGTCTACGTCGACGAGCGCGACAAGGTGTGGCTGACCGATTTCGCCGCCAACGCCATCGTCCTGTTCGACCCGGAGACCGAGACCTTCCGCAGCTTCCCGAGTGATCGCGAAGGCGCCAACGTCCGCCAGATGCTCGGACGCCCCGGGGAGGTCTGGGGCGCCGAGTCCGGGACCGACCGGCTGGTGGTGATCCGCTACGGCGAATGACGTGGCGATCCTGCTGATCATTCTGGCGGCGCTGGCCGTCCCGCCGCAGGCTCGCGATCCCGGGGAGCGGGCCTTCCAGCGCTGCGCCGGCTGCCACTCGCTTCGGCCTGACGATCCGCAGTCGGTCGCCCCGAGCCTGCGCGGCGTATTCGGCCGGCGAGCCGGAACGGCGGAGGGTTTCGCCTACTCCCCGGCCCTGCACGAGGCCGGCCGTCGCGGCCTGACCTGGGACGAAGCGACACTGGCGCGGTTTCTGGAGGATCCGGAGGCGGTCGTGCCCGGCGCCGCCATGCCGTACCAGGGCGGCCCGGCGGCCGAACGCGCGGCGGTGATCGACTTCCTGCGCCGCCGCGCCCACTGATCCGCGCAACGGCTTGTGAACGCCCGGGGGTAGGCTTGGCCGGCGGGCGCCGCTAGTGCTGCCATGTCGTCAATGGAACCGGTTACAATGCGCCACATGCCCTTCGCCCCGACCCGTCGTCTGCTGCTGGCCGGAGGCGCGCTGACGGCCGGGCTGATGATGGCGCCGCGGATGGCGGCGGCCCAGGCGCAGGCGAACCTCGCCCGGGTCGACGAGCTGATCGCCCGCATGACGATCGAGGAGAAGGCCGGGCAGCTGAACCTGCAGAACGACCCGTTCCGCTGGCGACCGGAGGGCGTGAACCCCGGCGACGCGCTCGACACCAACCAGGAGCAGACCGCCGCCGACATCCGCGCCGGACGTATCGGGGCCCTGTTCAACGGCGTCGGCGCGAAGACGACGCGCTTCGTGCAGGAGCTGGCGGTCCGCGAGAGTCGCCTGGGCATTCCCCTGCTGTTCGCGGCCGACGTCATCCACGGCCTGAAGACCACCTTCCCGGTGCCGCTGGGCGAGGCGGCGAGCTGGGACCTCGACCTCGCCGAACGGACCGCCCGGGCGGCCGCCGTCGAGGCTGGCGCGGCGGGCGTGCACCAGACCTACGCCCCCATGGTCGACGTCGGCCGCGACCAGCGCTGGGGCCGGGTGGTCGAGGGCGCCGGCGAGGACGTGCTGCTCAACAACCTGTTCGCCGCCGCCCGCACGAAGGGTTTCCAGGGCGACGACCTGAAGCACTGGTCGTCGCTGCTGGCCACGGCCAAGCATTTCGCCGCCTACGGCGCCGCCGAGGCCGGGCTGGACTACAACACCACGGACATGAGCGAGCGCGAGTTGCGCTCGGTCTACCTGCCGCCCTTCAAGGCGGCGATCGACGCCGGGGCGCTGTCGATCATGAGCGCCTTCAACGACCTGAACGGCGTGCCGACCAGCGGCAACAGGTGGCTGCTGACCGACCTGCTGCACGGCGAGTGGGGCTTCGCCGGCTTCGTGGTCTCCGACTACACCTCCGAGCAGGAGCTGATCGCCCACGGATACGCCAGGGACGACCGCGACGCGGCGCGCATCGCCCTGATGGCCGGCGTCGACATGTCGATGAAGAGCGGCATCTACATGGCTCACATCCCGGACCTCGTCCGCTCGGGCGAGGTGCCGGTCGAGCGGGTCGACGAGGCGGTGCGCCGGGTGCTGATGACCAAGGCCGCGCTTGGCCTGTTCGAGAACCCCTACCGCGGCTCGGACGTGCGGCTGGAGGCCCGCGTCTCCGGCAGCCGCGAGCATCTGGCGCTGGCCCGCGAGGCCGGGCGCAAGTCCATCGTGATGGTGAAGAACGAGGGGAATCTGTTGCCCCTCCCGAAGACGGGCAAGCGCTACGCCCTGATCGGGCCGTTCGGCGACGACAGGGTCGACCTGTTTGGGCCGTGGTCGATCTTCAAGGATCCGGAGCTCGCCGTGTCGCTGGAACAGGGCCTCCGCGCGGCGCTGGGCGAAGGCTCCAGCCTGACCGTGGTCAAGGGCTCCAACGTCGAGACCCCGCTGGAAGGCGGCATCGAGGCGGCGGTGATCGCGGCGTCGCAGGCTGACGTGGTGCTGCTGGCCGTCGGCGAGAGCCAGAACATGTCGGCCGAGGCCCAGTCGCGCGTCGATATCGGCCTGCCGGAGCCGCAGCTGGCGCTGGCCGAGGCGGTGGCGGCTACGGGCAAGCCCGTCGTCGTCCTGCTGCGCAACGGCCGGGCCATGGAGCTGTCCGGAGCCGTGAAGGACGCCCGGGCCATCCTGGTCACCTGGTTCCTCGGTTCGGAGACCGGCAACGCGGTGGCCGACATCCTGTTCGGCGACCATTCGCCAAGCGGCCGCCTGCCGGTCAGCTTCCCGCACTTCTCGGGCCAGTCGCCCTTCTACTACGCCCACAAGAGCACCGGCCGCCCGGCGGCGTCGCGCGACCAGGGCTTCCGGGCGCAGTTCCGCGAGACCGGCAACAATGCCCTCTATCCGTTCGGCCACGGCCTGACCTATGCGCCGGTGCAGTATTCGCCGGTGCGGCTGTCTTCGCCGACCATGGCGTGGAACGGCGAGATCACCGCCAGCGTCACCCTGACCAACGGCGGCGAACGGCCCGTCGAGGAGGTCGTGCAGCTCTACATCCGCGACCGGGTGGCGACGATCACCCAGCCGGTGCGCCTGCTGAAGGGCTTCCGCCGCGTGACGGTGCCGGCCGGCGGCTCGGTCGAGGTGTCGATCCCGCTGAGGTTCGAGGACCTGCTGTTCCTCGGCGTCGACCTGCAGCCGACGGTGGAGCCGGGCGAGTTCGACGTCTGGCTGGCCCCGAACGCCCAGGCCGGGGAGCCGGTCCGGTTCGCCCTGACGCGCTGATCAGCCGAACACGGCCGCATAGATCTCCGGCTTGAAGCCCACGGTCGTGCGGCCGTCGACGTCCAGCACCGGCCGTTTGACCATCGACGGCTGGGCCAGCATCAGCTCGACGGCCTTGCCGGCGTCGAGGTCGGCCTTGGCCTCGGGCGGCAGGGCGCGGAAGGTCGTGCCGGCCCGGTTCAGCACCGTCTCCCAGCCGTGGGCGGCGACCCACTCCTCCAGCGTCGCCCGGTCGACTCCGAGCTTCTTGTAGTCATGGAAACCGTAGGCGACGCCGTGCTGGTCCAGCCAGACGCGGGCTTTCTTGACGGTGTCGCAGTTGGGGATGCCGTAGAGGGTCGGGAGCATGGTCGCCTCGAAGATGACCTGGAGGGTCTGCCCCAGCGCCATCTGACGGGCAAGTCGTCAGCGGCCCCGGCCTATGAGCCCTGGACCGTGAAGTCGATCACCACCCCCTCCTCGCCCTTGTGGCGGTAGGCGACCATCACCGTCTCGCCGTAGCGGTCGGCCATCTGGCGCAGCAGCGGGATCGGGTCGTGGTCGTTGACGAAGCGCATCGTCTCGCCCGGCGTCAGCGCGTCCAGCGCCCCGAAGATCGCCGAGTGGCGGAAGCGCTTGGCCACCGCGCGGGCGTCGAACGGATAGATCGCCTCGGGTGCGGGGGTGTCAGTCCGGGTCATGATCGGTCTCCTTCTCCGCCCGTGTGCGCCGGCGACGGGGCCCCGACCTTGTTCCGACGCAAGCTCGCGCGAATTCACCCGGCGCGTTCAAGGGAACGGATCGGCCGCCCGGCGCTTCCACCCGCGTCACGAACAGGAGGGCCTGATGAAACGACTGTCCCTGAGCGCCGCGCTGCTGACCTTCGGCCTGCTGGGCTGCGGCTCGCCCGAGCCGGCCGAGGACGCCGCCCCCGCCAGCCCCGCGCCGGCCGGGCAGGAGGCCGGAGC
>JAFAEC010000130.1 GCA_023424215.1 Pseudomonadota bacterium | reverse complement strand
GCTCGTAGATGATTAACAGACACCGCCCCTGCCCCGGCCCGCCGGCGGGCGACCCGTGCTGCTGCCCCAGGTGCGGCCGCTCGGCGACCTCGAGGAGGACGAACCGCCGTTCGCCCCGGGCGAGGTCGGGCTCGATCTGCCGCCCGCGATCGCGCCCCTGACCCGCCGTTTCGAAATGGCGCGGATGATCGTGGAGCGTTTCGACCCCACCCTGACGCCGGTGCGGGCGCTCGACCTGGCCGACGCTCTCGGGGCCTTCCTCGACTCCTGCCAGCTGGAGGAGGTCCCGGAGCCGCAGCGCGTGGCCCGTCTGGTCGAGGGCGAGATGGCCGAGCATTGGGAGCGCTCGGCGGAGTTTCTCGGCCTGGCCGTCGAGGCGTGGCCGGAGCGGCTGAGGGAGCTCGGTCTCGTCGACCCGGCGTGGCGACGCGCCACCTTGCTGCGCCGGCTGGCCGAACAGTGGGACGCCCGCCCGCCGGAGCAGCCGGTGATCGCCGCCGGTTCGACCGGCTCCGTCCCGGCCGCCGCCGCCGTTCTCGGAGCGGTGGCCCGGGCGCCGCGGGGCTGCGTCGTCCTGCCGGGACTCGACCTCGACCTGGACGAGACGGTCTGGGCGCAGATCGACGCGGACAACGAACAGCATCCGCAGCGAGCCCTGAAGCGGCTGCTGGAGCGACACGAGGTGTCCCGCGAGACGGTGCGACCGTGGTTCCGGCCGCCGGAAGACGCCGCCGCCGCCCGGCGCGGCCGCGCCCGCCAGCGCCTGCTCAACGAGGCGCTGCGCCCGGCCGACGCGACCGGCGACTGGCGCGCCGCCATCCGCGACATTCGCGCCCGGTCAGCCGGAACAGGGGCGGCGAGCGACCCGATCGCGGAGGGTCTGGAGGGCCTGTCGGTCCTCGCCGTGCGGCACGAGGAGGAGGCCGCCGCCGCCATCGCCCTGATGATGCGCGAGACGCTGGAGACGCCGGGACGCACCTGCGCCCTGGTCACGCCGGACCAGGAGCTCGGGCGCCGCGTCGCCGCGCGGCTGGAGCGCTGGGGCGTGGTCGCCGACGCCTCTGCCGGCCAGCCGCTGGAGCGCATGCCGGCGGGGGTGCTGATCGGCCTGTGCGCGCGCTGGATCGCCGATCCGACCGACCCGCAGACCCTGCTGGCCCTGCTCAAACACCCGTTGGTCCGGCTGGACCCTGGCGAACCGGAGGGATCTCGCGCCGCCGCCCTTGAGCGCTACGGCCTGCGGGGGCCGCGCCCGGCGGACTTCGACCGTCTCATGCTGAGGCTGGAAGGGGCGGCGGCGCCGGACCGGGACGGGCGCGCCCGTTCCGAGACCCGCCTCGCCCGGATCGAAGCCGCCCGCGCCCTGGCGCAGCAGCTGCGCGGCCGCATCGAGCCCGTCGCCGCCCGGCTTGCGGGCGGCGTTCCGCTGGACGTCGCCGCGGGGGAACTGACCGGCCTCGTGGAAGCCCTCGCGGGGCAGGACGCGTGGGCCGGTCCCGACGGTGAGACAGCGGCGCAGACATTGTCGGCGCTGATCGAAGGCGGGGCCTCGCTGGGGACGGTCGGGGCGGAGGATCTGGTCGATCTCGTCGGCGAACTGCTCGCGGACGCGGTGGTCCGCACGGGCGGGGCCACCCATCCGTCGCTGCGGATCCTCGGCGCCATCGAGGCGCGGCTGGTTCGCGCCGACCGCATGATCCTCGCCGGGCTGGAGGAGGGCGTCTGGCCGCAGGCCTCGCCCACCGATCCCTTCCTGTCGCGGCCGATGCGGGCGGCCCTGGGCCTGCCGCCGCCCGAGCGCCGCATCGGCCAGAGCGCCCAGGACTTCATCCAGGCCGCCTGCGCGGGAGAGGTGGTGCTGGTGCACAGCGAGCGCCGCGGCGGTCAACCGGCCGTCCGCTCGCGCTGGCTGTGGCGGCTGGACATGCTGACCCGGGGCGCGGACGCGCCGGAGACCCCCGTGCGGATCGCCGCCCCGCGGGGGGTGATCGAGTGGACCCGCGGACTGGACGCGCCCGCGGGCCGGACGCCCGCCTATGCGCGCCGCCCCGAGCCGACTCCGCCGGTCAGCCGTCGCCCACGGGACCTGCCGGTGACCTCGATCGAACGCTGGGTGCGGGATCCGTATGCCGTCTACGCCGAGCGCATCCTGGGTCTGAAGAAGATGGACCGGCCCGGCGAGTCGGCCGAGGCGCTGGCGCGCGGCACGGCCATCCACGCCGCCGTCGAGCGCGTGGTGCACACCTGGCCGGAGGCCTTGCCGGAGGACTGCGCGGACGAGATCGAGCGCTTCCTTCACGACGCTCTTCTCGACGCCGGCTTCGGCGAGGCGGCGATGGCGCGGGAGCGGCCGCTGGCCCGCAATTGCGCCTTGTGGCTGGAGCGCTTCGAGCGTGAGCGGCGGGCGCGGGGCGCCACCCTGCTGATCGAACAGAAGGGGGCGCTGACCTTCGAGGCGCCGGGCGGGCCCTTCACCCTTACCGCCCGCGCCGACCGCATCGAACTGGACGCCCACGGCGCGGCGGTGATGGATTTCAAGACCGGCACGGCGCCCACCCAGGCCCAGGTGGTGCAGGGCTTTGCGCCGCAACTGACCCTGACCGCCGCCATCCTCGCCGCCGGCGGTTTCCCCGCCCCGCCGACCGAGGCGACCGAGCTGCTCTACGTACGTCTGATCGGCCGGCGCGATCCCGCCAGGGTCGACGACGTGGCCCGGCCGTCGAAGACCAACGCCCTGACCGCGGCCCAGATGGCCGATCGCGAGCTCGAGCGACTGAAGGCCGGCGTCGCGCGCTTCGACGACCCGGCGACCCCCTACACCTCGTGGATGGCTCCGCAGTTCATGGGCAATTTCGGCGGCAACTACGACCACCTCGCCCGGGTCTGGGAGTGGCACGTGGTCGGCGGCGAGGACGAGGCCCCGGAATGACCGACGCCCTCGACATGGCCCGCGCCCATCAGGCGACCGCGGCGGACCCGGCCCTGTCCGTGTTCGTCACCGCCAACGCCGGCTCGGGCAAGACCACGACCCTGGTGAACCGGGTGGCGCGGCTGCTGCTGAAGCGGGTGAAGCCTGGCGAAATCCTCTGCGTCACCTACACCAAGGCCGCCGCCGCCGAGATGCAGGCGCGGCTGTTCGACAAGCTGGGCCGCTGGGCCGTCGCCGACGACCGCAGGCTGGCCGAGGAGCTCGCAGGCCTCGACGGCCGGGACGCGGCGAGCCTGTCCGGGGCGGAACTGTCCGAGGCGCGCCGGCTGTTCGCCCGCGCGCTGGAGACGCCGGGCGGGCTGAAGATCCAGACCATCCACGCCTTCTGCGAGAAGCTGCTGCGGCGCTTTCCGCTCGAGGCCGGGGTGTCGCCCGGCTTCGAGGTGCTGGAGGACCAGGCCGCGCTGAACCTGTCGCACGCGGCTCGCGAGGATCTGGCGCGGCTGGCGCTGCAGGATCCCGACGGACCGGTCGGGGAGGCCTACGCCCATTTCGCGGTCGAGCTGGACTTCCGCGCCTTCCACGCCCTGCTGGACACGGTCGAGGCCAAGCGCGAGGCGCTGCTCGACTACCTCGATCGCATCGAGGCGGGCGCCGCGCCTGCGCCGCGCGTCCTGGTCGGCGCCGACGAACGGTCGCCCGGCGAGGTCGAGACCGACTTCATGCGCTGGCTCGATCGCGACGAATGGCTCGAGATGGCGGGGGCGCTCGCGGGCGGCTCCAGCAGCGACCAGGACTGCGCGGCGCGCATGCGCCTGGCGGCCGATAGCTGGAGCTTCGCCGCGCTGGAGCCGGTCTTCCTGACCGACGGCAAGCCACGCAAGCGCCTGACCACCAAGGCCGCGCCGCCCGCGGCCGCCGACTGCCTGGGCAGGCTGGCCGACAAATACCTGGCCAGCCTCGACGGAGTCCGCGCCGTCCGCATCGCTGACGAGACGGAGAAGTTGCTGACCCTCGCCCGGGTCCACGCCGCCCTCTACGAGACGCGCAAGCGGCATCTCGGGGCGCTCGATTTCACCGATCTGGTCTCCCGGACCGTCGAGTTGCTGACCCGGCGGGCGACCGCCGCCTGGGTGCTCTACAAGCTGGACGGCGGCGTCGAGCACGTGCTGATCGACGAGGCCCAGGACACGGCGCCCGAGCAGTGGGACATCCTGCGCGCGCTGACCGGTCCCTTCTTCGCAGGGGAGGGCGCGGAGCGGCCGGCCGCCATTGCGCGCACCGTCTTCGCCGTCGGCGACGAGAAGCAGTCCATCTACTCCTTCCAGGGCGCGCGTCCCGAACGTCTGCGGCAGGAAACCCAGGCGCACGCTTCCCTGATCCCTCCGGATCGCTTCGCTCACGTGCCGCTCGACACCTCCTTCCGCTCCACCGAGGAAGTGCTGAGCTTCGTCGACAAGGCCTTCGAAGGGCCCGAGCGCACGCGCGCCCTGACCGGTGAGACGGGCGACATCGCCGTGCATCGCCCGGCCCGCCTCGGCCAGCACGGCTCGGTCGAGCTGTGGCCGCTGTTCGAGGACCCGCCCACACCGGAGCGCGAGGCGTGGAACGCCCCGGTCGACAAGGAGGACTCCCGCAGCGCCCGCAAGCAGCTGGCCCAGACGCTGGCCCGCGAGATTCGGGCGCAGGTCGAGGCCGGCGCCTCGGTGTGGACGACCGACGCGGAGAAGCGTCCGGTCCATCGTCCCGCGCGCTACGGCGACTTCCTTGTGCTCGTGCGTCGCCGGGACGCCACCTTCGAAGAGATCATCCGGGCCCTGAAGACCGAGGGCGTGCCGGTGGCCGGCGCCGACCGGCTGAAGCTGAAGGCCCATATCGTCTTCGACGACCTGATGGCTCTGGCCCGGTTCGCCCTGTTCCCGGACGACGACCTGACCCTGGCCGAGATCCTGCGCAGCCCCTTCTGCGACCTGCCCGATTTCGGCCCCGGGGACGCTCTCTACGCGTTGGCCGACAGGGAGGCACGGCAGGGCCGCTCCCTGTGGCGCGAGCTGCAGCGGCGGGGCGACGAGCAGCCGGTCTGGGCCGCCGCGCGCGACCTGATGCGCGATCTGATCTCGGCGCGGGAGCGCGATCCGTTCGCCTTCTTCTCCACGGCGCTGAACCGGATCGGCCCCGACGGACAGTCGGGCCGGGCGCGCATTCTCGCCCGCCTGGGTCGCGAGGCCGAGGAGGCCATCGACGAGACCCTCGCCCAGGTGCTCGCGGCCGAGTCACGGGGCGGCCACGATCTCGAGACCTGTCTCGCCCTGCTCGAGCAGGCCGACGTCGAGGTGAAGCGCGAGATGGAGGGCGCGCGCGACGAGGTCCGGGTGATGACCGTGCACGGCGCCAAGGGGCTGGAAGCGCCGGTCGTCATCCTGCCGGACACCACCTCGAAGGCGAAGCCGCAGGGTCCGACCCTGATGCCGGTCGCGCTGGAGGCCGGCGGCGAGGCCTGGCTGATGTGCCCCTCCAGTTCGAAGCAGGATTGCGTCGCCTCCGCCGCGGTGCGGCAGGCGCGGGTCGATCGCACCGACGCGGAGTCGCTGCGTCTGCTCTACGTGGCCCTGACTCGCGCCCGCGACCGGCTGATCGTCATGGGACGCAAGCTGGGCCGGCCAAAGGAAGGCTTCGACCCCGGCAGCTGGTGGGACGTGGTCGCCGGGACTCTGGAGCGGCTTGGGGAGGCGCGGCCCGGAGAGGTCCGACTGCTGGAAGGCGGGCGGCTGCGCTTCGGCGCAGGGACCGGAACGGCGGGCGGCGCACCGCCCGCCAGCGGCGCGGCCCCGGCCATCCCCGAC
>JAFAEC010000091.1 GCA_023424215.1 Pseudomonadota bacterium | reverse complement strand
GCCGGCGCGCGATCCCCCGCCGGCGCCGGCGCGCGGCAGGGCGTCCCACCGCATCGTCAGCGAGGGGCCCCGCAGCGCGGTCTCCGCCTCCAGCGCGAGGCGTACGGCGGCCGCCACCTCGACCGGCTCCAGCCAGGGTCGCCCGTCCGGTCCGACGCGGCGCGCCAGCCACGTCACCGGAGTCTGGGCCAGGTTGGCGCGGCGGACCGAGGCCTCGCCGTCGGCCTCCATGATCGTGCGCACCCCCTCGATGACCCCCGGCCGACCCGGGTCCGGGGACGCGCCGGCCGGCTCCGCGCGTCGGGCGATCCAGCCGCCGCCGCGGCGGGTGCGCAATCCCGGCGCCTCGACCAGGCGCCGGAACACGGACTCGTCGACGGTCATCACCACGCGCGAGCGCCGATCGGGCCCGGCGCGCACCGCGTATCCCTCGCCGGCGGCCTCGATCCAGCCGCCGGGGCCGGTCAGCAGCCGGCGGGCCCGCTCCAGGGCGCGGCTCACAGCCCCAGTTCGCACGCCGGCGCCTCCAGCACCTCGCGCACGCAGCGCTCCAGTCTTTCCAGCAGGGCGTCAAGCACCGGCCGGTCGCGCTCGTCCTCGGCCCAGCGGCAGGCGACGGCGGCCGTGGTCCGGTTCATGCCGAAGGCGTGGCCGACCCGCTCCAGTGGCCAGCCGAAGGCGACGTGCGAGAGGTACATGGCCAGCCATCGCGCCCGGCAAGCCCGCCCCTCCAGCCGCACGGACCGGGTCATGCTCTCGACCGGCACGCCCGTAGAGGCGGCCACGATCTGGAGCGCCAGTCCGGCGCGCATGCGGTCGCGCCCGAACTCGGGCGCCCAGTAAGTTCCTTCCATCGACGCTGCTCCATCATTCACCGGCCGCCGGTCGTTCAGCGCGCCGGCGGAGGAGTAGGAATATGATCCTACGATGCGTCGGATTCGGACGTAGGCAGGAGCCTTCGCGAAAAATTCGGTCGTCTTGACTCGGGACTCTCGACGGCGATTCGCAAATCAGCCTAGATTCGCCGTTAACCAGTCGCGTTAACCCTTCTTAAGTTTTTGGGGGGTTAACGTTCGAACAAGGTTACCCGGAAACGGGACAGTAACGTCCAACGCCAAGCTTTGCCTGGAGGGGCAACAAATGCGCGTCCTGCTTATCGAAGACGATCACGCGACCGCGCAGAGCATCGAACTGATGCTGAAGTCGGAAGGCTTCAACGTCTATACGACCGACCTCGGCGAAGAAGGCATCGATCTGGGCAAGATCTACGATTACGATCTGATCCTGCTCGACCTGAACCTGCCCGACATGAACGGCCTGGAAGTGCTGCGCCAGCTGCGCGTCGGCAAGGTCAACACCCCGGTGATGATCCTCTCGGGCACCTCGGAGATCGAGACCAAGGTCAAGACCTTCGGCGGCGGCGCCGACGACTACATGACCAAGCCGTTCCACAAGGACGAGTTGATCGCCCGCACCCACGCCGTGGTCCGCCGCTCCAAGGGCCACGCCCAGGCGATCATCCACACCGGCGAGATCGCGGTGAACCTGGACGCAAAGACCGTTGAGGTGAACGGCCACCGCGTCCACCTGACCGGCAAGGAGTACCAGATGCTGGAGCTCCTCTCCCTGCGCAAGGGCACGACCCTGACCAAGGAGATGTTCCTCAACCACCTGTACGGCGGCATGGACGAGCCGGAGCTGAAGATCATCGACGTCTTCATCTGCAAGCTGCGCAAGAAGCTGGCCACGGCGGCCGGCGGCAAGCACTACATCGAGACCGTCTGGGGCCGCGGCTACGTGCTGCGCGACCCGGCCGAAGGCGCGGTCAGCGCCGCCGCCTGATCGGGCGGACAACCGGACAAGCAAGCGCCCGCCGGGGAGACCCGGCGGGCGTTCTGCTGTTTGGTCGGGAAGCGGAGGTCCCCGATGGGCTACTATGTCGGAAGCGGACCTTAGTCGCGCTCGTGCTGCGGGCAGACCCGCGCCGCGTGGTCCATTGCGCCCCTGATCCGAATGGCGTGCGCCGAGACGGCCAAAAGCAAGACCAGAAAACCTACCCCTACCCGCACGGGGGCGGCCGGGGCCTTGTAGATTAGGAAGAATAGGGCTCCGACCGAGGCGACCACCACCAACGCAAGTGCTGTGTCGGACAGGATGAAAGCGCGGCGTTCTGCGACTGGAACCAAGCTAAAATCTGCGACGCCTTTCCTCTGCCGAGCGATGGAGAGTGGGATCAGGACGAGCAGGGAAATTGCCACGATCACCAACAACGGCCTGTCCATCGGAGGGAACAGAAGTGCGGCTGAAAATGCGAACGCGCTAATCGCGCCCGCCGCCACGTCATAAGGAAGTGACGCTTTCGTCGTGACGCGTAATTGCACCCGGTCTCCCCTCCATAGCCTCTCAGCCTAACTGGCTGCTTCGATGTCCACTATGGGTCGAGAGCGGACATCAGAACGCTTTCGGCAGCCCCGCATCCTTCAGGATCTGGTTGGCCATATGCCGGCTCTTCGTGCGGGGCACAGCGAAGGTCCGGCCGGTTGCCGGGCTGAACCAGATCTCGTGGCTCCCCTTGCCCGACCTGACGAACCGACATCCGGCCTCGCGCAAGCGGCGCTCAAGCTCCGGATAGAAGTCCTTCGGCACGTTTCAGGACGCCGCCTTCAGCGCCGTCTCGCCGATGATGGTGATCGGGCCCGGCTCCATGCCGTTGTCGCGGATGAGCTCCGGCGCCAGTGCCTCAACGAGGTCGACGAACTCGCTCAGCGTGGCGGCCTCGACGTTCAGGCCGACGATGTCGCTCTGGGACCAGTAGACCCCGGCCTCGGCGTCCCAGACGGCGGTGACGGTGTAGCGAGCCATGGCGAAAGAGTGGGCGCTTGGCCGCTCGGGGTCAATGTGGGGCCTTCCCTCTTCGCTGGTACAGCCAGCCCGCCGGCAGCCCCATGCGCACGCAGCCCTGCGCCGGCGGCGCGCTTTCCAGCGCCAGCCGATCGGAGGCGGCGCCCATGGCGCGGACCAGCGGGCGCTCCCAAGGGCGGAGGCCCTGTCCCGCAAGCTCCAGTCTCGCCAGCAGCCGGTCGGGCAACAGGTCGACGGCGGCGCGGATCAGCATCGGCTGGGCGAGGCGGCCGGCCGAGGGAAGGGCGGGGGCCTTGCGCATGATGTCGAGGAACTCGCCCAGCACCGGCGAGGGGCCGAGCTTCGGCTCCATGGCGGCGAGCGTCCGCGCCCAGTCGGCCTCTGAGGCGGGGCTGTTGCGGGCGCCGTAGAGGGCGGCGGCCGGACCGGCCTCGGCCCATGCGCGGTCGCGCTCGGCCGGCGACAGGGGCGCGACGAAGCTGTGATAGGCGCCGATGAAGCCGAAGCTGGCGGTGGCTTGGACCCAATCCAGCAGCTCAGGGTCGTCGGCGGCGTAGGCCGAGCCGTCGTCGGCCGTGCCGGCGATGCGGGCGTGGCGGCGGTTGACGCCGGCGATCATCCGCCGGGCGGTCTCACGGTCGGCGTAGACGGTGACCATGGCGGCCAGGCCGGTGCGGCGCAGGCGGGTGACCGGGTCGGTGCGGAAGCTGGTGTGATCCCAGACGCCGGAGCGGACGCGCGGCTCGGCCAGCTCCAGCAGCACGGCGGCCACGCCGCCGATGTAGAGGCTGACCGGGTTCTTGAAGATGCGCCACGAGACCGAGTCCGGCGGCGTCAGCGCGGGCGCGCCGGCGGGTCGGGAGAAGTCGACGTCGAGGCCGGGCGCCGAAATCAGGTCGGCGGCCATGGCGTCGAGGCGGTGCTGCAGCGGGGCGGGGAGGCGAAGCGGGGCCATGCCGGTTCAAGACATGGCCCCGCCGCTGCGTTCCGTCAGCCTTTGGCGGCGTAGCCCTTGCCGCCGTTCGACGGGCGGCGGCGGCGCGGGCGGCGCGTCAGTTCGCCGACCGGCTTCGGCTCCGCGTGGCGCGGGTCATTGTTGACCGTGCGGGGACGGTCGCCGGCCATCGGATCGTAAGCCGCGGCCGGACGCTCGGCGTGGTGGGTGCGGTCGCGCTGACCGCCCTTGCGCTGGCGGTGCGGCTGGCCGCCGCCCTCGGGCCGGACGCCGTCGCGACGCGGGTTGCGACCGCGACCGCCGCGGCCCTGCTGCTCGGACTTGCCGGCGCTGTCGATGCTGGCCTTCTTGCCTACGCCGCTGGCCATGATCGAGGCGTCCAGCTGGGCGAGCTGCTTGTCGTTGCGCCGGTCGATCGCGGGGATCTTCTGGCGAGTGACCTTCTCGATGTCGCGCAGCAGCTTCATCTCGTCGCCGGCCACGAAGCTGATGGCGGTGCCGTCCGAGCCGGCGCGCGCGGTGCGGCCGATGCGGTGGACGTAGGCTTCCGGCACATAGGGCAGCTCGAAGTTGACCACGTGGGTGACCTTGTCGACGTCGATGCCGCGGGCGGCGATGTCGGTGGCCACGAGCACGCGCAGCTTGCCGTTCTTGAAGGCCTCCAGCGCGCGCTCACGCTGCGGCTGGCTCTTGTTGCCGTGGATGGCCCCGGCCTCGACGCCGCCGGCCTCGAGGTAGGCGGCGACCTTGTCGGCCCCGTGCTTGGTCTTGGTGAAGACCAGGCAGCGCGTGTAGGCGGGGTCGGAGAACAGCTCGGTCAGCAGGGCGCGCTTGCGGCCCTGTTCGACCCAGATCACCGACTGGTTGATGCGCTCGACGGTGGTCGCCTGCGGCGTCACCTGGACCTTAACCGGGTCCTTGAGCAGCTCGCCGGCCAGCTTGCCGATCTCCGACGGCATGGTGGCCGAGAAGAACAGGTTCTGGCGGCGCGCGGGCAGGCGCGAGGTGATCTGGCGGATCGGCTTGATGAAGCCGAGGTCCAGCATCTGGTCGGCCTCGTCGAGGACGAAGATCTCGGTCGAGCTGAGGTCCAGGGTCTTCTGCTGAATGTGGTCGAGCAGGCGGCCGGGGGCGGCGACGAGGATGTCGAGGCCCTGCTGCAGGGCGCGCTCCTGGGCCCCGTACTTCACGCCGCCGAAGATGACGGCGACGCGGAAGCCGAGGTGCTTGCCGTAGGCCTTGAAGCTCTCGCCGATCTGGGTGGCGAGTTCGCGGGTCGGCGACAGCACCAGGCAGCGCGTCGTGCGCGGCACGGGAGCGGTGCGGTTGGCGGCCAGCCGGTGCAGGATCGGCAGGGCGAAGGCCGCGGTCTTGCCGGTGCCGGTCTGGGCGATGCCCAGCAGGTCCTTGCCGGCCATCACGTCGGGGATGGCCTTGGACTGGATCGGGGTGGGCGTCTCATAGCCCTCGGCCTTGAGGGCGGAGAGCAGGGCCGGGTTCAGGCCCATCGATTCAAAGGTCGTGTTCGTCACGTCGGTCTTTCATGTGCGGCGGCGCGCACGACCGGAACTCGCCGGGCGACGCGCGCTGCCGGCTCCCGCGGGAGCTGGAAACGGCGTCGTCCCGCGTGATGTGACGACGAATGATCTTGAGGAGCCGGGCGCTTCTACAGACAGGTCCGGAAAGGACCCTCACGCGCTGGAGCGCGCCGGACATCGCGAGGTGCGATGCCGCATAGCTAGGGGGTGAATGCGGCCGAGGCAAGGCGGGCGGCCGTCCGCCCGCCCTCCGGTCCTCAGCGGGCGCCGTTGAGCATGGCGTAGACCTGCTCGTAGCGACCCTCGATCTCGGCGAAGCGCAGCGGCTTCACCCGCTCCACCAGGATCTCGCCGCGTGGCGTCTCGCCCCGCTCGATCAGGCCCATGACCTCGGCGGTGTAGTCCGCCAGCGGCATCGAGTTCGGGTTCTCCGCGTGCCCCGGCATCAGGTCGGTCGCCACCGCCGGCGGCGCCAGCTCCAGCACCTCCACCGGGGTCCCGTGCAGCTGGGTCCTCAGGGACTGGCTCCACGAGTGCAGCGCCGCCTTGGTGGCGTTGTAGGCGGGGGTGGCGACCAGCGGGATGAAGGCCAGCCCCGAGGTGACGGTCATCACCGTCGACGCCGGCTGACGCTTCAGCAGCGGGAGCAGGCCCATGGTCAGCCGGATCGGACCGAGCAGGTTGGTGGCCACGGTCGCCTCGGCCGTGGAGAGGTCGAACGGCTCGGCGTTCAGGTCCTCCGCCGCCATGATGCCGGCGTTGTTGATCACGACGTTCAGATCGGGCCAGTCGCGGGCGGCCCGCTCCGCGAACGTCCGGATCGCGCCGGCGTCGGTCATGTCCAGCGTGGCCCACTCCAGCCCCGGGTTCGCCTCGGCGACGGCCCGCAGCGGTCCCTCGCGCCGGCCGGTCACGATCACCCGGTTGCCCCTCGCGTGCAGGGCGTCCGCCAGGGCGCGGCCGATGCCGCTGCCACCGCCGGTGATCAGGATGGTGTTGCCGGTGATGTTCATCGACTTGGTCTCCAGCGCGTGCATTCGCGCGGAAATCCAGCTATGGCCAATGCTCTCCATTGGAAAGTAGGCACTGATACCTGCGGTACTTACTTGCCGGAAAGAAATGATCATGACGGACCTGCCGCCCGCAAGAATCTCGTCGCCCCACCATGACGCCCCGCCGGACCCCCGGGTGGAGGCGCTCGTCAACGAGGTCATCGGCCGCGTCGCCGACAAGTGGACGATGCTCGTCCTCGAGGTCCTGGCGGAGCACGGCGAGCAACGCTTCACCCGCCTCGGGGAGCTGGTCGGCGGGGTCAGTCAGAAGATGCTGACCCAGACCTTGCGCCAGATGGAGCGCGACGGCCTTGTCGTGCGCACCGTCCATCCGGTCATCCCGCCGCGCGTCGAGTACCGCCTGACCGACCTGGGCGTCTCCCTGGCCGAGGCCTTCTGCGGCGTCTGGACCTGGGCCGAGACCAACCTCGAGCGCATCGAGGCGGCGCGCAGCGCCTTCGACGCGCGCAAGGCCGGGGCTTGAGCGCGCGCGGGGTTCGCCCTCGACTTACGCGGCGTCATCACGGAATGTTACAGCCTCGCCCTTGAGGAAGAAGCCCATGACGATGACGCCCCGCGCCGGTCTTCAGGTCGCCAGTGAACTGGCCGCCTTCATCGAGGACGAGGCGCTGGCCGGTGTCGGGCTCGGGGCGGAGGCGTTCTGGAGCGGGGCGGCCGCCCTGTTCGAGCGTTTCGCGCCGCGCAACCGCGACCTGCTGAGGGCGCGCGACGGACTGCAGGCCGCGCTCGACGACTGGCACCTCGCCCGTCGGGGACAGCCGCACGATCCGGCCGCGACCGAGGCCTTCCTGCGCACCATCGGCTACCTCGTCGACGAGCCTGCGCCCTTCACCGTCGGCACGCGCAATGTCGATCCGGAGATCGCCGCGACCGCCGGCCCGCAGCTGGTGGTGCCGTCCCTGAACGCCCGCTTCGTGCTCAACGCCGCCAACGCCCGCTGGGGCAGCCTGTACGACGCCCTGTACGGCACCGACGCGCTGGGCGACCCGCCGCCAGCGGGCGGCTATGACGCCGCTCGCGGCGCCCGGGTGGTGGCGCGCGCGAAAGCCTTCCTCGACGAGGCGGCGCCGCTGGCCGCTGGCTCGCACGCTGGAGCGACCGGCTATGCGGTGGTCGACGGACGCCTGACGCCGGCGCTGGGCGACCCGGACCAGCTGGCCGGCTGGCGCGGCGAGGCGGCCGCGCCCGCGGCCATCCTGCTGCGCCATCACGGCCTGCACATCGAGCTGGTGCTGGACCGCGGCCATCCGATCGGGCGCGACGACCCGGCCGGGCTGGCCGACGTGGTGCTGGAGGCGGCCCTGACCACCATCGTCGACCTCGAGGACTCGGTCGCCGCCGTGGATGCGCCTGACAAGGTCGCGGCCTACCGGAACTGGCTCGGTCTGATGCGCGGCGACCTGGTCGAGACCTTCGCCAAGGGCGGCCGGCAGGTGACGCGGGCGCTGGCGGAGGACCGCAGCTATGCGACGGCCGACGGGTCCACCCTGACCCTGCCGGGACGCAGCCTGCTGTTCGTGCGCAACGTCGGCCATCTGATGACCACGCCGGCGGTGCGCCTCTCGGACGGGT
The DNA here is from genome assembly GCA_023424215.1 of Pseudomonadota bacterium. Taxonomy (GTDB): domain Bacteria; phylum Pseudomonadota; class Alphaproteobacteria; order Caulobacterales; family Caulobacteraceae; genus Brevundimonas. Next base: position 15,830 of record JAFAEC010000091.1, on the reverse strand, counting down.
CTGAGGCGCCGGAGGGCGTTCTCGACGCGGTCGTCACCAGCCTGATCGGCCTGCACGATCTCAAGGGCCTCGGCCGCTTCCGCAGCAGCCGCGCCGGCTCGATCTACATCGTCAAGCCGAAGATGCACGGCCCGGAGGAGTGCGCCTTCACCAATGACCTGTTCGACGCGGTCGAGGACCTGCTCGGGCTGACGCGGCACACCATCAAGGTGGGGGTGATGGACGAGGAGCGCCGCACCTCCGCCAACCTCGCCGCCTGCATCCACGCGGTGCGCGACCGCATCGTCTTCATCAACACCGGCTTTCTCGACCGCACCGGCGACGAGATCCACAGCTGCATGCAGGGCGGCCCGGTGGTGCGGAAGGCGGAGATGAAGGCGACGCCGTGGATCGCCGCCTACGAGGCGCGCAACGTCGCCATCGGCCTGGCCTGCGGGCTCGACGGCCGGGCGCAGATCGGCAAGGGCATGTGGGCCGCGCCTGACCGCATGGCCGAGATGCTGGAGCAGAAGGCGGGCCATCCGAAGACCGGGGCCAACACCGCCTGGGTGCCCTCGCCGACGGCGGCGACCCTGCACGCCCTGCACTACCACCAGACCGACGTCTTCGCCCTGCGGGCGGAGATCGCCGCGCGTCCGTGTCCGCCGCTGGCCGACCTGCTGACCCCGCCGCTGGCCGAGGGGCGGAACTGGTCGGAAGCGGAGGTCGCCGAGGAGCTGGACAACAACGCCCAGGGCCTGCTCGGCTATGTCGTGCGCTGGATCGACCAGGGCGTCGGCTGCTCCAAGGTGCTGGACATCCACGACGTCGGCCTGATGGAGGATCGGGCGACCCTGCGCATCTCGTCGCAGCACATCGCCAACTGGCTGTTGCACGGCGTCTGCACGGCGGAGCAGGTCGATGCGGCCCTGCTGCGGATGGCGGCGAAGGTGGACGCCCAGAACGCCGGGGACCCCCTCTATCGGCCGATGGCTTCGGATCCGTCGAACAGCCTCGCCTTCCAGGCGGCACGGGCGCTGGTGTTCGAGGGCGTGGACCAGCCGAACGGCTACACCGAGCCCCTGCTGCACGCCTTCCGCGCCCGGGCGAAAGGATCGTCCGCCGCGCGGGACTGACGGTCCAGGGCGGAGGCGGAGCGTTCCAATCTGACCCATGTTTAACTTGCGACCCCCGGACGCGGACGACAGGGTAGGGGCGCACCAGAGGGGGATGCGCGCATGCTGACGATCGAGAACCTGACCCACGTCTACGGCAACGGAACGCGGGCGCTGGACGACGTCAGCCTGACCATTCCCAAGGGCATGTTCGGCCTGCTGGGGCCGAACGGGGCCGGCAAGTCGACGCTGATGCGCTCGATCGCCACCCTGCAGACCCCGACCTCCGGCGCGATCCGCTTCGGCGATATCGACGTTATCAAGGAGCCGGAGAAGCTGCGCCGCGTGCTCGGTTATCTGCCCCAGGACTTCGGCGTCTATCCGCGGGTTTCGGCCTGGGACATGCTGGATCACATGGCTGTGCTGAAGGGCATCGCCAACGGCCGCGAGCGCAAGGAGACGGTCACCGCCCTGCTGCACCAGGTGAACCTGTGGCCCGTGCGCGGCAAGGCGCTGGCGGGCTTCTCGGGCGGCATGCGCCAGCGCTTCGGCATCGCCCAGGCGCTGATCGGCAATCCCGAGCTGATCATCGTCGACGAGCCGACCGCCGGGCTCGACCCGGAGGAGCGCAACCGCTTCCTCAACCTGCTGGCCGAGGTCGGCGAGAACGTGGTGGTGATCCTGTCGACCCACATCGTCGAGGACGTCACCGATCTGTGCCCGCGCATGGCGGTGCTGGCCGGCGGCAAGATCCAGCTGGAAGGCGCGCCGGCCGACCTGATGCACAGCCTCGAGGGCAAGGTCTGGCGGCGAACCATCGACAAGGCCGAGCTGGCCGAGTTCCAGAAGCGCCACAACGTCATCTCGACCCGACTGCTGGGCGGCCGCACCGTGGTCCACGTGCTGTCGGAGACGCATCCGGGCGACGGCTTCGAACGCGCGCCGGGCGGGCTGGAGGACGTCTACCTCGCCACCGTCGCCGCCTCGCGCCGCGCGGCCTGAGGGCGCGATCATGTTCGGAAAGATCGCCAGCTTCGAATTCCGCTACCAGCTGCGCCAGCCGGCCTTCTGGGTCATTGCCATCGTCTTCGGCCTGCTGGCCTTCGGCGCCGTCGCCAGCCCGAACGTGTCGCTCGGTTCGGGCGGCAATGTGCACAAGAACGCCCCCTACGCCCTCGCCGGGGCGCACATCATCTTCAACGTCTTCTTCATGCTGGCGACGACGGCGATCGTCGCCAACGTCATCGCCCGCGACAGCCAGACCGGCTTCGGGCCGCTGATCCTGTCGACGCGGATCACCAAGGCCGCCTACCTGTACGGCCGCTTCCTCGGGGCCTTCGCCGCGGTCGCGCTGTGCTACCTCAGCATCGCCATCGGCACCCTGTTCGGGACCTTCATGCCGTGGGTCGACCCCGAGACCATCGGGCCGCTGCGGCTCGGCGACTACGCCTACGCCTATCTGGTGTTTGGCCTGACCGGGCTGTTCCTGACCTCGGCCCTGTTCTTCACCCTCGCCACGGTGACCCGCTCGATGATGGCCACCTACATCGGGGTGGTGGCGGTGCTGATCGCCTATCTGGCCAGCACCGGCGTGCTGGGCAGCCGGCCGGAGTTCGAGACCGCCATGGCCTGGGCCGAGCCGTTCGGCAGCGGCGCCTATGCGCTCATCACCAAATACTGGACGGCGGCGGAACGCAACACGCTGAACCCGCCGCTGGAAGGCGTGCTGCTGTGGAACCGGGTGATCTGGACCTCGGTCGGCGCCGTGCTTCTCGCCGCCGCCTATGCCCTGTACCGACCCTCCCCGAAGGGCGCGAAGCTGCGCAAGCAGGAGCGGATGAAGGCGCTGGTCGAGCGCGACGCGCCGCCCGCGGCCCCGGTGGGATCGCTGCCGCGCCCGAGCTACGGCTTCCGCAGCGGTCTGGCCCAGCTGGTGTCGCGCACCCGCTTCGAGATGGCGCAGGTGTTCAAGAGCCCGGCCTGGGTGGTGCTGGTGCTGCTGGCCTTCGCCTTCGCCGTGGCCACCCTGTTCTTCACGGGCGAGATCTACGGCGCGCCGATCCTGCTGGTCACCCGGGTGGTGATCACCGCCCTGACCGGCACCTTCGGCCTGATCTCCATGGTCATCGCCATCTACTATTCGGGCGAGCTGGTCTGGCGCGACCGCGACCGGCGCACGCACGAGATCGTCGACGCCACCCCGACCCCCGACTGGACCTTCCTCGTCCCCAAGACGCTGGCGCTGGCGCTGGTGCTGATCTCGACCCTGGCCGTCGGCGTGCTGGCCGGCGTCGTGACCCAGACGATCAAGGGCTACACCGACTTCGAGCTCGAGAAATACCTGCTTTGGTACGTCCTGCCGCAGGGCCTCAGCTTCACCCTGCTGGCGGTGCTGGCGATCTTCATCCAGGCCCTCTCGCCCAACAAGTTCGTCGGCTGGGCGATCATGGTGGTCTACCTGATCTCGACCATCGTGGCGGTGAACATGGGCTTCGACCATGTGCTGTACCGCTACGGCGCCGGCATCGGCGTGCCGCTGTCGGACATGAACGGCGTCGGCGACTTCGCCGGCTTCAGCGCCGTGACCGACGCCTACTGGACCGCCTTCGCGATCATCCTGCTGGTCGTCGCCTGGGGGCTGTGGCGGCGCGGGACCGAGACCCGGCTGTGGCCGCGACTGAAGCGTTTCCCGCGCCGGCTGGCCGGGCCGGCGGGCCTGATCGCCGGCGTGGCCCTGATCGCCTTCGTCGGCCTGGGCGGTTTCATCTACGTCAACACCAACGTCTGGAACGACTACCGCTCGCGCGACGCCCGTGAGGCCCAACAGGCCGCCTACGAGAAGGCCCTGCTGCGCTACGAGACCACGCCGCAGCCGTCGGTGGCGCACATGCGGCTGGCCATGGACCTGCGGCCGCACCAGCCGAAGCTGACCACGGACGGAACCTATGTGCTGGAGAACCGCACCGACGCCCCGCTCGCCGAGGTGCATCTCCGCTGGACCGAGGACCTCGACATGGTCCGCCTCGAGGTCGAGGGCGCGACGGTCGCGCGCGAGTGGCCGGAGTTCGAGTATCGCATCTACCGCTTCGCCACGCCGATGCAGCCGGGCGAGCGGCGCACGGTAACGTTCGAGACCGTGCTGGAGCAACGCGGCTTCCGCGCCTCGGGCAACACCACCCGGCTGGTCGACAACGGCACTTTCGTGAACAACATGGAGTTCGCCCCCATGATCGGCATGAGCCGGCAGGGGCTGCTCGACGACCGCAGCAAGCGCCGCAAGCTGGGCCTGCCGGCCGAGCTGCGGCCGGCGAAGCTGGAGGACGAGTCGGCGCGGCGGCGCAACTACATCGGCGCCGACTGGACCACCGCCGACATCACCGTCACGACCGAAGCCGACCAGACGGTGGTCGCTCCGGGGCGGATGGTCTCGGACGTGGTGCGCGGCGACCGCCGCACCTCGCGCTTCGTCACCGAGTCGCCGGTGCTGAACTTCTTCTCGGTGCAGTCGGCCGAGTACGAGCGCAACGCCCGCCAGCATGACGGGGTCGAGATGGTCGTGTTCCACGACCCCGACCACGACCGCAACGTGCCGCGCATGCTCGACGCCCTGGCCGCCTCGCTCGACTATTTCCAGGCGAACTTCAGCCCCTACCAGTTCCGGCAGGCGCGCATCGTCGAGTTTCCGGACTACGCCAGCTTCGCCCAGTCCTATCCGAATACCTTCGCCTGGTCGGAAGGTCTCGGCTTCATCGCCGACCTCTCGGACGAGACGAAGATCGACTACGTCACCTACGTCGCCGCGCACGAGTTCGCCCACCAGTGGTGGGCGCACCAGGTCGTCGGCTCGGACCAGCAGGGCGCCACCGCCCTGTCCGAGACGCTGGCCCAGTACTCGGCGCTGATGGTCATGGAGAAGCTGTACGGGCGCGAGCAGATCCGCCGCTTCCTGAAGCAGGAGCTGGACCGTTACCTCAGCGCCCGCGGCATGGAGCGGCTGGAGGAGCTGCCGCTGATGCGGGTCGAGAACCAGCAGTACATCCACTACCAGAAGGGCGGCCTGGTCATGTACCTGCTGCGCGACCAGATCGGCGAGGACGCGGTCAACCGCGCCCTGCGCCGGGTGCTGTCGCAGTACGCCTTCAAGGGCGCCCCGTGGCCGCGCTCGCTGGACCTGGTCGAAGCGCTGCGGGCCGAGGCCCCGGCCGACAAGCAGGCGCTGATCACCGACCTGTTCGAGAAGATCACCCTCTACGACGTCAAGACCACCGGGGCGACGGCGACCCGCCGCGCCGACGGCCGCTGGGACGTCGCCGTGACCGTGGAGGCGCGCAAGCTGTACGCCGACGGCGAGGGAGCCGAGACCGAGGCGCCGCTCAGCGAGAGCTTCGACATCGGCCTGTTCACCGCCGAGCCCGGCAAGGGCGTCTTTGACGAGGCGGATGTGATCCTGGTCGAACGCCGGCCGATCCGCACCGGGACCCAGACCCTGCGCTTCGTGGTCGACCGCGAGCCGAAGTTCGCCGGCGCCGATCCGTTCAACAAGTGGATCGACCGCAACTCCGACGACAACGTCCGCCCGGTGGACTGAGGCTCACTGCGTCCCGAACAGCCGGTCGCCGGCGTCGCCGAGGCCGGGGACGATGTAGCTGTGCTCGTTGAGGCGCTCGTCCACGGCGGCGGTCCAGACCGGCACGTCGGGGTGCGCGGCGCGCAGGCGCTGGAGCCCCTCGGGCGCGGCCAACAGGCAGACGAAGCGCAGATCGGCGGCGCCGCGGCCCTTCAGGCGGTCGAGCGCCGCCACGGCGCTGCCGCCGGTGGCCAGCATCGGGTCGACGACGATGCAGCGACGGGCGGCGAGGTCGGCCGGGGCGCGGAAATAGTATTCGACCGCCTGGAGGGTCTCCGGATCGCGGTAGAGGCCGATGTGGGCCACGTCCCCCTCGGGCAGCAGGTCCAGCATGCCGTCCAGCAGGCCGAGACCGGCGCGCAGCACGGGCACGAACACCGGCGCGGCGAGCCGCACGCCGACGGTCCGGGCCACCGGCGTTTCGACGGGATACTCCGTGAGGGGAAGGTCGCGGGTCGCCTCGTAGCCGAGCAGGACGGCGATCTCGCGCAGCAGCCGGCGGAACTCTGCCGTCGGGGTGTGCCTCGCCCGCATGATCGACAGCTTGTGGCGCACCAGCGGGTGGTCGACGACGGTGAGGGCGGCGAGGGCGGGGCTTGCGGTCATCCGGCCAGCACACACCGCCCCCGCGCGCCTGTCCAGCCGGCCAGTCCATCGGGCCTGAACGAGTCGGCCCACGCCGCGTTGAGTCGGCCGAACAAGGAGTCCGCACCATGGCCGCCCGTCCCACCTGGCAGGGGCATTTGAAGCTGTCGCTCGTGACCTGTCCGGTCGCCATGTACACGGCGACCTCGGCGAAGAGCCACGTCAGCTTTCACCTGATCAACCCCGAGACCAACAACCGCATCCGCATGGTGCCGACCGACCCGGACACCGGCCCGGTGGAGCGCTCGGACCTGGTCAAGGGCTACGAGGTGTCGAAGGACGAATACGTCCTGTTCGACGACGAGGACTTCGACAAGGTCAGGCTGGAGAGCACCCGCACCCTGTCGATCGACGAGTTCGTCGACGTCGAGGAGATCGACAGGCTGTACTGGGACGACCCCTTCTATATCGTGCCGGAGAAGGGCGTGGGGACCGACGCCTTCGCGGTGATCCGCGAGGCCATGCGCTCGGCCAGCAAGGTCGCGATCGGCTGCCTGGTGCTGCGCGGCCGCGAGCGGCAGATCGCGCTGGAGGTGCGCGGCAAAGGCATGGTCGCCTGGAGCCTGCGCGCCCACGAGGAGGTCCGCGACGCCGCCGACTTCTTCGACGACATCCCCGACGTCGAGGCCGATCCGGACATGGTCGACATCGCCGAGCGGCTGATCGGGCAGAAGGAGGCCGACTTTGACCCGAGCCAGTTCCGGGACCGCTACGACGAAGCCCTGCGCGAGATGGTCAAGGCCAAGCAGAAGGGCGGCAAGGGCCTGGTCGAGGCGCCCGAGCCCGAGGACACCAACGTCATCGATCTCATGGCCGCGCTGCGCAACAGCCTGAAGGGCTCGGCCGGCGGCGGCGGGCGCAAGGCTCCGGCGAAGAAGGCGGCCCCGAAGAAGACCGCGGCGAAGAAGCCGGCGGCGAAGAAGGCGCCCGCGAAGAAGAAGGCGGCCTAGGCTTACCGCTTCCTCCCGGCGCTCCCGACGCGCGAGCGAGGCTGAACGCCGTTCGGCTTGACTCCTCTGCACACTCCGCACCATACACTGTGTGCCACACACTATGTGGCGGACAGGTGAGCGGACATGGCGGTCGATCCGGACCTCTTCGAGGGCATGAAGCTGGAGCTTCGGCGCGGGTCGCTGGTGCTGGCGGTGCTCGCCTGCCTGCGGACCGAACGCTACGGCTACACCCTGCGCCAGGCGCTGGCCGCCGACGGGCTGGAGATGGAGGAATCCACCCTCTACCCGCTGCTGCGCCGGCTCGAGAGCCAGGGCCTGCTCGATAGCGAATGGCGCGAGGAGGAGAAGCGGCGGAAGCGCTTCTACCGCCTGTCGCCCGCAGGGACGGCGATGCTCGCCGCCCTGACCGACGAATGGCGCGGCATCAACGCCTCGCTCGACAAGCTTCTCTGAGGCAAAGGGGACCCGTCCGATGGACATGATCGACCGTTATCTCGCCGCCGTGGCGGCCCAGCTGCCGCAGGACCAGCGCGAGGACATCGTCGCCGAGCTGCGCGACCTGATCCTGAGCCGTTTCGAGGCGCGCGAGGAGGAGCTTGGACGGCCGCTGGGCGAGGACGAGCAGGAAGAGATCCTGCGCGAGATCGGCCATCCGCTCGTGGTCGCCGCCCGCTACCGCAAGGGGCCGGACTCGCTCGTCGGGCCGGAGCTCTTCCCCTACTGGCTGTTCGCCGTGAAGGCCGGCCTGCTGCTGGTGCTGGCGGTGCAGGCCGTCGGTCTGTTCATCCGGATCCTCACCGATCCGGTCGACGCCGGCGACGCGATCTCGCAGGCGATCCACGGCTTCATCGGCGGCGGGCTGACCCTGATCGGCGTGGTCACGGCGATCGCCGCGGGGCTGGAGCACTACAACGTCCGGCCGCGCTGGATGACGCACTGGCGGGTGAAGGACCTCGGCGCCTTCGGTCTGTCGGATCCCGCATCCTGGGGCGCGGCGGCGGCGGGCAAGCCGCAGGCGAAGGCCGTCTGGGCCCCGAAGGCGGCCAACGCGGCCTGGCCGGGCGGCGAGCATCTGTTTTCGCTCCTGTTCACCGGCGCCTTCGTGCTGTGGTGGACCGGGGTGCTGCACTTCCCCGGGCTGATGGAGGTGGGGATGCGCGGGGCCGACGCCGAGGTGCGCGGCGCGCCTGTCTGGACCGCCCTGCACGGCTTCATCCTCGTCTACGCCCTCGCCCATATGGCGGTCGATCTCGTCGGCCTCGCCCGCCCGACGGCGACGCGGCTGCGCGGCGCGGGCCGGGCGGCCCTGGCCGCGGCCGGGCTGTGGCTGACCTGGGCGATCTTCGAGGCCGGCCACTGGTTCACCCTCCAGCGGGGGGAGGAGACCGCCCGGATCGCCGGCGACTGGTCGCTGCTGAACTTCCAGACGCTGGGCGCTCTGGGCGACAGCGGTCGCGAACTCTCCGGCGTGGCCGAAAACCTGTCGATCGTGGCGGTCTGGGTGCTGGCGATGATGGCCGTCGGGCTGATGTTCCAGCTGCTCGGCGGGCTCTGGCGGCTGGCGCGCGGCTGACCGCAAGCGTTGCAGCGAATCGCCCCCGTCTGCGTTAACGGCCAGCGGTGATCCGGCCGCGGGGGACGAGACGGTGGGCGTGACGCTGCAGCAGGGCCTGGCCTTCGGTCTCGTCGGCCTGACCATCGCCGGCTTCATCTGGGGCCGGTTCCGCTACGACCTTGTCGCCCTTGCCGCCCTGGTGGCCGGGCTGGCGGTCGGGGTGATCCCCGCCGAGGCGGCTTTCGACGGCTTCCGCAACGACGTCACGGTGATCATCGCCGCGGCCCTGGTGGTCAGCGCCGCCTTCGCCCGCTCGGGCATCGTCGAGCTCGCTCTCCATCGCGTCCTGCCGCTGCTGAAGACCGAGGGGAGCCAGGCCCGCGTGCTCACCCTCGCCGTCACCCTGCTGTCGATGGTGACCAAGAACGTCGGCGCCCTAGCGATCATGATGCCGGTGGCGATGCAGCTCACCCGCCGCACCGGGACCTCGCCCTCGCGCATTCTCATGCCCATGGCCTTCGGGGCCATGGCCGGCGGCATGGTCACCCTGGTCGGCACCTCGCCCAACATCATCGTGGCCGAGACCCGCGCCGAGCTGATGGGCGAGCCGTTCGGCATGTACGACTTCGCCCCCGTCGGTCTGGCGCTGACCGCCCTCGCACTCGCCTTCCTCGCCTTCGGCTACCGCCTGCTTCCGCGTCACCGGCAGGGCACAATCAGCCTCGGGGAGGCGCTTTCCGGCCAGGGTTACGGCACCGAGGCCGGCACGCCCGAGGACTGGGAGCCCGAGACGGTGAAGTCCCTGCGCGAGCGTGGCCCGGAGGTGCGCATCCTCGCCCTGATCCGCGGCGGCCGCAGGATCCCCCGTCCGCGCGGCAACCAGAAGGTCCAGCCCGGCGACAGCCTCCTGCTGGAAGGCGGTCCGGAAGCCTTGGAGGCCTTCCTCGCCGCCACGCGGCTGCGGCTGGTGCGCGAGGAGCACCCGGTGGCCCGCGAACAGGCCAGCGACGAGGTCCAGGTGGTCGAGGCGGTCATCGGCGCCAACTCCCCGCTCTCGGGCCAGACGGCGCGGCAGGCGGACCTGTACGGCCAGTACGGCGTCAACCTGCTGGGCGTTTCGCGCAGCGGGCACGAGCTGACCCAGAAGCTGCGCTCGGCGCGGCTCAAGCCCGGCGACATCGTGCTGTTGCAGGGCGGGGAGGCGGGATTGCCCATGGCCCTGCAGGCGCTCGACCTGCTGCCCCTGGCCGAGCGACAGGTGCGGCTGGGCGGCTCCCGCCGGCGCTTCCTGCCCGCGCTCGTTCTCGCCGCCGCCATGGTGCTGGTCGGGCTCGGCGCCGTCCCGGTGGCGGTGGCCTTCTTCGGCGCGGCGGTGATCATCGTCGCCATGGGCGGGCTGAAGATGCGCGAGGCCTACGCCGCCCTCGACGGGCCCCTGCTGGTGCTCATCGCCGCCCTGATCCCCGTGTCCGACGCCATCCAGCAGACCGGCGGGGCCGACCTGATCGCGGGCCTCATGCGGGACCTGTTCACCGGCCTCCCCGGGGTGCTGGCGGTGGGCGGGCTGATGCTGGCCGCGATGGCGGTGACGCCCTTCCTGAACAACGCCGCCACCGTGCTGATCGTCGCGCCGATCGGCGCCAGTCTCGCCACCCAGCTGGGCTACGATCCCGACGCCTTCCTGATGGCGGTGGCGGTCGGGGCGGCCTGCGACTTCCTCACCCCCGTCGGCCACCAGTGCAACACCCTGGTCATGGGGCCCGGCGGCTACCGTTTCGAGGACTACGCCCGCCTCGGAGCCCCGCTCAGCCTGCTGGTCCTGCTGGTCGCGCCGCCCCTGATCCTGCTGTTCTGGCCGCTCTGACCGGCGCGGCACGGCTGTGTCCGAAAACCGCGAGACTCGCGGGCGGGGCGGGCGCAGGATGGCGGTCATGGAAACCGTCCGCCAACTCGACCAGGAGGCCTGCTACCGCGCCGTGCTGACGCGCGACGCGCGTTTCGACGGGCGCTTCTTCGGCTGCGTGAAGACCACCGGCGTCTATTGCCGCCCGGTGTGTCCGACCCGGACGCCGAAGCGGGAGAATATGTTCTTCGTGCCCACCGCCGCCGCGGCCGAGGAGGCGGGCTTCCGCGCCTGCTTGCGCTGCCGGCCCGAGACCGCGCCGGACATGGGCGCGTGGCGCGGCACCTCCAACACGGTCAGTCGCGCGCTGGCCCTGATCGAGACGGGGGCGTTGGACGAGGGCGATGTCGACAGCCTCGCCGGACGTCTCGGGGTCGGCGAGCGCCATCTGCGCCGCCTGTTCCGCCAGCACCTGGGGGCGGCCCCGATCAGCGTGGCCCAGACCCGCCGGGTGCTGCTCGCCAAGGCGCTGATCCACCAGACCGATCTGTCGATGGCCCAGGTGGCGCTGGCCTCCGGCTTCGGCAGCGTGCGCCGCTTCAACGAGACCTTTCAGGCGCTCTACGGCCGTCCGCCGTCCAGCCTGCGGCGCCGCGGCGAGCGCGAGGCGCCGTCGGGCGTGCGGCTGAGCCTGCCGTACCGGCCGCCCTGCGACTGGGACGCGCTGCTGGCGGCGCTGGCCGCGCGCGGCGACGAGGTCGAGGGCCGACGCTGGTCCCGAACGCTCCGGCGGGCCGTGGACGGGGCCGAGGGTTTCGTCACGGTCGAACCGGGCGGGGCGGGGCGGGTCTCGGTCTGCATCGAAGCCGATGACCTGAAGGCGCTGCCGGGGGTGCTCGCGCGGGTGCGACGGGTGTTCGACCTGTCGGCGGATCCGGAAGCGATCGCCCGCGACCTGTCGACGGACCCGCTTCTGAAGCCGCTGGTGGAGGCGCGGCCCGGGCTGAGATTGCCCGGGCAGTGGATCGACGATGGCGGGGAGCCGCCCAGCGACCGGTTCGATGACGAAAGCCTTGTTGCGCGCGTCGAGGCCTGGCGGCCGTGGCGGGCCTATGGCGCCCTGCACCTGGCCGCGGCCGGGATCGGCGCCGCCGACCTTCCGGAGAGAGACGATGCGAAACGCGCCGCCTGAAACCCTGACCCTTGACCGCATCGCCACGCCGGTGGGCGAGGCCCTGCTGGTCGTCGACGCCGACGGCGCCGTGCGCGCGCTCGACTTCGCCGATTATGAGCCGCGCATGCGCCGCCTGCTGCGCCGGCACTGCGGCGTCGACCCGGTGCTGGTGGAAGGTCGGGCCCCCGAACCGGTGCGCCGGGCGGTAGAGGCCTATTTCGCCGGCGACATCCGGGCGCTGGACGGGCTGGCGGTACGGACCGCCGGCACCGACTTCCAGCGCGCCGTGTGGGCGGCCCTGCGGGCCATCCCCGCCGGCGAGACCCGCAGCTACGGCCAGCTGGCGGCGGCGGTGGGGGCGCCCCGCGCCGTGCGCGCCGCCGGGCTGGCCAACGGCCAGAACCCCGTCGCGGTCATCGTCCCCTGCCATCGCGTGATCGGGGCGAACGGAACCCTGACCGGCTACGCCGGCGGTCTGGAGCGCAAGCGCTGGCTGCTTGCCCACGAGGGGGTGGGCGTCGCCTGAGGTCTGCTTGACGGGTCGTCCGTTCTCGGCCTTGCTCCACCGCCGGGGGAGGCCCGCATGTCCATGTCCACGATATCCATGGCGCTACTGGTCGCGCTGATTACTCCGGCGCAGGAGCCGCCGCCGGTCGCGGGTGACGACTGGGAGTTTCACGAGGACGCCGCGCGGGGGATGGTCGCTATGGCGCGCTATTCCGGCGGGCAGGCGGTGATCGTCCAGTGCAAGGGCGGGCAGCTGAACGTGCTGCTTGTCGGCCTTCCCGTGACAGGGGACGGACCTCGCAACTTCGAGGCGCAACGGGCGGACGGCCGGCGGGATCGGCAGTCCTGGCGACCGGGTGAGGCCCCGAACGTTCTGACCTCGACGGTCATCGGTCGGACGGTGCGTTTCCTCCGTGGGGGCGGCGACTATTCCCTGACCTCGACCGAACCCGGTGCGCCGCCCGTACGCATCAGCTTCGATATGCCGGCCAGTTTCGACAACTTGGATCGGACCATTGCGGCTTGCGACTGGCCGCTGGACGACGAACGGGACCGGCTGGACCAGGCCGAGCCGGGAGCCTTTGAATGGCCCCGGGCAAGCGGTCGCAGGCAGGGGCCGAGGGAGAGCGATGGGACGCTGATCGGCGTCAGTCACCATAGCTGCATCATTCGCGGCCTGCGCCTCTCCGATTGCCGGGTGGATCACCAGCTTCCACGGAACAGTTCTGACGGACCGCGCGCGGCGCGGGATCTCGAGGGAACCCGGCTGAGCGCCAGCGATCCGGCCCAGGTCGAGGGGCAGGTCGTCTACCTGAGCACTTCCACCGCACGCTTCGCTGTGCGCACGCAGTAGTCGGCTCACCCTTGCATTTCGTCCGGATGGGCCTAGATTGTCGCTGCTTATGCTGAAAGTGAGCATAAGTCGGCGGCGGGTCGATCGGCCGGGCCGCCGTTCTTCGGGCCTCTGATTTGCTCAGTTAGAGCAAAAGGGTGGATGAAATGGCCGACGGGGCGTTCGGACTGACGAAGGAGCTGGAGCGGGCGACCGCGCCGGTGTGGGCCAAGGTCAAGGATCACGTGACGCCGCTGGAATGGCCGGCGCAGGCGGCGCTGATCGCCGAGATCAACGCGCTGAAGAAGGAGCGCGACGCCGTCATTCTGGCCCACAATTACATGACGCCCGAGATCTTCCACGGCGTCGGCGACTATGTCGGCGACAGCCTGGGTCTGGCCAAGGAGGCCGCGAAGTCGAAGGCGAAGGTCATCGTCCAGGCCGGCGTGCACTTCATGGCCGAGACCTCGAAGATCCTGTCGCCCGAAAAGACCGTGCTCATCCCCGACCTGCGCGCCGGCTGCTCGCTGGCCAGTTCGATCACCGGCGCCGACGTGCGCCTGATCAAGCAGCGCTACCCGGGCCTGCCGGTGGTGACCTATGTGAACACCACGGCCGACGTGAAGGCCGAGACCGACATCTGCTGCACCTCGGCCAACGCCGTGCAGGTGGTCGAGTGGGCGGCGAAGGAATGGGGCGTCGATCGCGTCATCCTGATCCCCGACGAATACCTGGCGCGCAACGTGGCGGCCCAGACCAACGTCGGCATCATCGCCTGGAAGGGGCGCTGCGAGGTGCACGAGCGCTTCACCGCGGACGACATCGCCGAGATGCGCGCGGCGTATCCCGGCGCGGAAATCCTGGCCCACCCGGAGTGTCCGGAAGACGTGCTGGCGGCCGCCGACTTCGCCGGCTCGACCGCGGCCATGACCGACTATGTGACGGCGCGGAAGCCGAAGCAGGTGGTGATGATCACCGAATGCTCGATGGCCTCCAACGTCGCCGGCGACGTCGAGGGCGTGCAATTCATCGGCCCCTGCAACCTGTGCCCGCACATGAAGCGGATCACGCTGGAGAACATCCGCGACTGCCTGGTCAACATGCAGTTCGAGGTGACCGTGCCCGAGGACATGGCCGAGCGCGCCCGGCTGGCGGTGCAGCGCATGATCGACCTGCCGCCCCCGGCGGTCCCGGCTCGCTACGACATGATCAAGGCGCGCCATCACGTGGCGGTGGAGCTGATCTGATGCACTACACGCCGCCCCTGCGGGCGGTGGCGAAGGTGGATCGCCGCAGCCTGCGACTTCTCGCCCTCGTGGCCTTGTGGCTGCGCGCGGAAAAGGCCACGTCGGGCAGATGAGCGACACCGAAGCCCCCCGCCGCCCCGGCCCCTGGGACCCCAAGCCGGAAGACGCCGCCCCCGCGCCCGCGCCCGCCGCGCGTGTGGAGGTCGCGTCCCCGCGCGCGAAGGCGGCCGAGCCGCCGCTGGACAAGGGTCAGCATCCGGTCTGGGCCATCGTTTCGACACTGCTGCTCGGCGGCTTCATCTGGTGGCTGAGCGGCAGCTGGGTGATCGCGGTCGCCGCCATCTGGGGCCTGTTCGTGCACGAGTACGGCCACGTGCTGGCCATGAACCGCCTCGGCATGGGCCCGGCGCGCATCTACATCATCCCCTTCCTCGGCGGCGTGGCGCGCAGCCAGCGGCTGCCGGAGAGCGAATGGCACGGCGTGCTGGTCTCGCTGGCCGGGCCGTTCTTCGGCCTGCTGGCGGCGATCCCCTTCTTCGCCGGCTTCATCATCATAGGCCAGGCCGCCTGGCTGCTCGGGGCGGCGATCATCGCCCTGATCAACCTCGTCAATCTCGCGCCGGCGCCGCCGCTGGACGGCTCCAAGGCGCTGGGCCCTGTGCTGGCGGGCGTCCACCCAATGCTGGAGCGACTGGCCATGATCGCGGTCGGCGTGCTCGTGGTCTGGTGGGGCCTGACCACGGGCCGCTTCATCCTCGCCGTCTTCCTCGGCATCGCCCTGATCGGCCACCTCAAGCGCGGCGCGTGGCGGCCCGAGGGCCGGCCGCTGACGGCGCGCGAGTCCGTGGCCAGCGTCGGCCTGTTCGTGGCCACGGCGGTCGCCTGCGCCGGCGTCGGCGTCGCGGCCCTGATGCCGCTGGCCGAAGGCTCGCTGCCGGGCGCGCTTGCGGTCGCCGGCGGCTATCTCGGGATCGGCCGGTGACCGGCCGGATCGTCCATGACGGCCCGCTGATCATCGGCGGCGGCCTGGCCGGCCTTTCGGCCGCGCTGGAGACGGCCCCGCGCAAGACCCTCATCGTCACCCCCGCGCCGCTGCTGCAGGCCTGCTCCTCGGCCTGGGCCCAGGGCGGCGTGGCGGCGGCCCTGACCGCGTCCGACACGGCCGAGCTGCATGCCGCCGACACCGCCGCGGCGGGAGCCGGCCTGGTCGATCCCGAGGCGGTCCGGGCGCTGACGGCCGAGGGCCGCGCCACGGTCGAATGGCTGGCCGGCCTCGGCGCGCCTTTCGATCGCGACGCCGCCGGCGGCTTCGCGGTCAGTCGCGAGGCGGCCCACTCCCGCGCCCGCGTCGCC
>JAFAEC010000068.1 GCA_023424215.1 Pseudomonadota bacterium | reverse complement strand
GGCGACGCTTCAGGCCGCGGGGCTCGCCGCCGCGGCCGCGCCCGGACTGCGCATGCTCAGTCTTGGCGAAGAGACGGCCCGGACATCCGGGCTGCCGATGGGGCGGCTGCGGGTGCTGGCCCTGCTGGCCGCGGCCCTGGCGGCCGGCGCGGCCGTCGCCGTGGCCGGCGTGATCGGCTTCGTCGGGCTGGCGGCCCCGCACCTGGTGCGAAGCGCCGTCCGGGGGGATCCCGGCCGCCTGCTGTGGCCCTCGGCCCTGGCCGGCGGCCTGATGCTGGTCGTCGCCGACCTGCTGGCCCGCATCGTCCCCACCGACCAGGAGCTCAAGCTCGGCGTCTTCACCGCCCTCGTCGGCGCGCCCCTGTTCGCGCTGATCGCCTGGCGCGCGGCGCGGGAGTGGCGATTGTGAGCGGCCTCGAGCTGATCGACGCGACGGCCCGCCTGGGCGGGCGCTGCGTGCTGGAGGCGGTGGACCTCTCGGTCGCGTCCGGGGAGCTTGTCGCGCTGGTCGGACCCAACGGGGCTGGCAAGTCCAGCGCCATCCGGGCGCTCGCCGGCCTGCTGCCGCTGACGGACGGCGAGGCGCGGCTTGGCGGCGACAGCGTCGTGAGCCTGTCGCCCCGACAGCGCGCCGCGCGCGCCGCCTATCTGCCGCAGGAGCGGCGCATCGCGTGGAACCTCCCGGCCGTCGAGGTCGCCGCCCTCGGCGCGCCCTTCGCCGCCGGGCCGCAGTCGATGGCCGTCGCGCATCGGGCTCTTCAGGAGGTCGAGGCGGGCCATCTGGCGGACCGCGGCGTAGCCGAGATGTCCGGCGGCGAACGCGCGCGGGTCCTGCTTGCCCGGGCGCTCGCCGCGGACGCCGGCGCTCTGATGGCGGACGAACCGGTCGCCGGCCTCGATCCGGACGCCCAGCTGATGGTGCTCGACCTGCTGTGCCGCCGCGCCCGCGCCGGTCAGGCCGTGCTGGTCAGCCTGCACGACCTCACGCTGGCCGCCCGCCATGCCGACCGGGTGGTGGCGATCGACGCCGGTCGGATCGTCGCCGACGGTCCGCCGCTGCAGGCGCTCACGCCGGAGGTGCTGGCGCGCGTCTTCGCCCTCTCCGGCCGCTGGATCGAGACCCCTGAGGGGCCGCTGCTCTCCGGCGTCCGCTATTCCGAGGGATCGGACGGCGGGGTGCGCAGCTCCGGCTCGCCCTCGAAGCCCGGATAGGGCCGGGGACCCGCGGCCGCCCCGCGACGCAGGTCGTCCGACAGGGTCAGCGTGGCCGAGCCGCCGTTCAGCCGGGCCTTGTAGATGCCCATGTTCTCCATGACGCGCATCATGTAGTTGCGCGTCTCCGTGAACGGCGCGCATTCGATGAAGTCGACCGGGTCGACCTGGCCGACGCGCGGGTCGCCGCAGCGCGCAATCCACTGCGGCGGGCGCGCCGGGCCGGCGTTGTAGCCCACCGTGGTCAGCAGCATCGAGCCGCCGAAGCGGGTCATCAGCTCGCCGAGGTGATAGCTGCCCAGCGTCATGTTGTAGTCAGGCTCCCACAGCCGCTCGGCCGAGTAGGGCATGCCCAGCCGTCGGGCCACGCCGGCCGCGGTCGACGGCAGGAACTGCATCATGCCGCGCGCGTCGGCGCTGGAACGGGCCCGGGGATCGAAGCTGGACTCCTGGCGGGTGATGGCGAGCGTGAAGGGCAGGGGAGCGGCGCCCGCCACTTCCGGGGGTATGCGCACCGGATACTGCCGCTCCGGCATCAGGAAGCCGCGCTGGCTGGCGGCGCGGCCGACCATCATGGCCGTGAAGCCCTCGCCGTAGCCCCGCGCGGCGTCCATCAGCAGCGCCAGCTGCGCCGGCCCCGGGAGGTCGTCATCCAGCTGGTAGGCGAACACCCGGAACAGGCTGGTCTCGCCCGTCTCGCCCAGAATGCGCAGCGCGCGCACCCGCTCATCGCCCTCGAAGGCGGCGCGGTCGGCGGCCGACGGAACCGGGTCGGCGGGCAGGGTGATGGTCGTCATCCCCGCCTTCTCGGCCGCGAGCTGGCCGTAGAAGCTCTGGATGTGCTCGGCGCCGGCCCGGTAGTGGGCGATCGCCGCCGGCGTATTGCCCCGGGCTTCCGCGGCCCGGCCGAGCCAGTATAGCGCCCGGCCCTGGGTGATCGGCGTCGAGGAGGCCTGGCGCAGGGTCTCGAAATGCCCCGCCGCCCGCGCCGGATCGTTCAGCTTCACCAGCGCCACCCAGCCGGCGAAGAACTCCGCGTCGACCTTGCGCTCGCCGGACAGGAAGCCGTGACCGGCCATGGCGTCGTACGCCGCCTGCCAGTTGCGGCGCTCCAGCGCATCGAGGAAGTAGTTGCGGCGCTCCGACCACAGGGTGTTCTGCGCATCGGTCGAGGCGGTCCCGGCCGGCGGCAGGGCCGACAGCAGGGCGAACCCCTCGGACTGACGGTTCGCCGCCCGCAGGATCCGCGCCCGCTCCAGCGCCACGGCCGGATCGCGCGCCTGGGCCGGGGTCAGGTTGGCGACGACGGCGTCGGGGCTGTAGGCGGTGCGCAGCGCCATGGCCGCCTCGGCGACCGCGCGACGCGCGGGCGAGACCAGCTGCATCATGGCCCGCGTCGCCGGCCCGTGTGGCCCCGACAGGAGCAGGTTCAGGCGCGTTTCGTGGTCGGCCGCGGTCAGGGCCGGGCTCCAGCGGGCGAGGATTCGGTTCTGGCTGGCGTCGTCGAAGGAGCGCGTGGTCCACCAGTCGCGGATCAGCCGGCGCGCCTCGTCGGCCCGGCCGCGCTGCTCCAGCGCGTCCGCCAGCGCGATGGCGCCCTCGACCGTGTTCGGTCCCGAGCTCTGGAACAGGGCGAGGGTCGCGTCCGGACCGGCGTAGCCGCGCTCCAGCGCCTTCTCCACCGCCGCGCGGCGACTGTCGGACCGCGGCCAGCCGGCGAAGCGGGCGTCGACGTCCGCCAATTCACTCCACGACATCTGGTCCGCCGAGGTGTCGAGCAGCGCCCATTCGACCAGCTTGCGCGCCGCGGGATCGCCAAGTCGGGCGATCACCGCCCGCGTCCCGGGGATGTCCCGCGCCCGGGCCAGGGCCAGCCCCTCGCGGAACAGGGCGGCGTCCTGTTCGCCCAATACCCGCGGCTGGTCTCCGACCGGACCCTGCGCGACCGAGGCGTAGGGCACCTGGGACGGAACGAGGCTTTCCGGCGCCGGGGCGAGGAGGGCCAGCGCGGCCGCGAGACTGGTTCCGATCATGCCGTGTGCGATCCCCATTGCGTCCTGTTGCGGTCGGCCTGTCGGCGACCTACCCTTTGCGGTCTGTCCGGCGCCCGCCGCCCAACCTTCCGTCCAGGATCATCGTTCCCATGACCGCCCCCTTGTTCAAGGGCGTGATCACCGCCCTGATCACACCACTTCGTGACGGAAAGGTGGACGAGGCCGCCTTCCGCGCCCTGGTCGAACGCCAGATCGCCGCCGGGGTTCACGGCCTCGTGCCTATGGGCACGACCGGCGAGAGCGCTGCGCTGCATCCGGATGAGCATCGCCGCGTCGTCGAGCTGTGCGTCGAGGTCGCCGCCGGCCGGGTCCGGGTCATCGCCGGCGCCGGCGCCTCGGCCACCGACAAGGCCATCGACCTCGTCCGCCACGCCAAGACCGTAGGCGCCGACGGAGCCCTTGTGGTCACGCCCTACTACAATCGGCCGTCGCAGGCCGGTCTGGCCGCCCACTTCGAGGCCGTCGCCGAAGCGGTGCAGCTGCCGGTCCTGCTCTACAACGTGCCGGGCCGCTCCGGCGTCGACCTGGCCAACGAGACCGTGGCCCGCCTCGCCGTTCACCCGAACATCGTGGGCATCAAGGACGCCACCGGCGACCTGGCGCGCGTCAGCTGGATGCGCGCCCACATCGTCGGCCAGCAGTTCGACCTGATCTCCGGCGACGACCCCAGCTACCTCGGCTACCACGCCCAGGGCGGCGTCGGCGTCATCTCCGTCACCTCGAACGTCGCGCCGGAAGCCATGGTCGCCCTGCACGAGGCGGCCGCCGCCGGCGACTACGCCACGGCCCGCGACTGGCAGGACCGGCTGATCGGCCTGCACAAGGGTCTGTTCCTCGACAGCTCGCCGTCGCCGGCCAAATACGCCCTGTCGCGGCTGGGCCTGTGCACCGAGGAGGTGCGCCTGCCGCTGGTCCCGACCTCGGACGCCGTCAAGCCGGCCATCGATCGGGCCATGGCCGACGCGGGCCTCGGCTGATGGCGTCCGACAAGCCGAAGATGAAGGTGATCGCCGAGAACCGGCGCGCGCGCTTCGACTACTTCCTCGAGGACTTCACCGAGGCCGGCATCCAGCTGCTCGGCACCGAGATCAAGGCGCTGCGCGACGGCCGCGCCAACATCGCCGAATCCTACGTCGCCCCCGAGGGGCGCGAGCTGGTGCTGATCAATTCCGACATCCCGCCCTACAAGCAGGCCAACCGTTTCAACCACGAGCCGCGGCGGCACCGGAAGCTGCTGCTCCACCGCCGCCAGATCGACCGCATGATCGGCGCCGTCCAGCGCGAGGGCCGCACCATCGTGCCGGTCAAGCTGTACCTCAACGAGGCTGGCAAGGCGAAGATCGAGATCGCCCTGGCCAAGGGCAAGAAGGTCCACGACAAGCGCGAGGCCTCGGCCGAGCGCGACTGGCAGCGGGACAAGGCCCGGCTGCTCAAGGAGCGGGGCTGAGCCCGTCCGTCAGCCCTGCAGCGGCTGCGCCTCCAGCACGCCGGGCGGCGGCGCGGACACATAGGCGTCCATTCCGCCGAGCGACGGGCTCGTATGCTGCTGGACCACGATGCCCCCCGCCGCGATCAGCGCCGCCCCGATCAGGGCCCACAGCGCGGCCTTCCTCTCCCGGGGCGTGAACACCCCACCCTCAGTACGCATGACAGCCTCCAAAGCTGTCTTCCCAACGCCTCCCCCGAGGCGCCGTTCCTGATCCCGGAGGATACACCCGTTCCGGGCGAACTCGCGTGCCGCGGGAGCCACACCGCCTGAAAAGCGAACGGCGTTCCTCAGTCGTCCAGCAGGCTGCGGGCCCGCTGGAAGATCGCCTCGAACATCCCGGCGGTCAGCCGCCCGGTGTTCGTGTTCAGCCGCGAGCAGTGATAGCTGTTGAGCAGCAGGTAGGGGCCGATCCGGCCCTCGGCCCCGTGGCCCGCGGGCATGGCCGAGCCCGGGCGACCCAGCGCCCGCAACACGTTCCGACGCGACACGTCGCCCAGGGTGACGATCACCTTCAGCCGGGGCAGTGCCTCCAGCCGCGCCTGCAGGAACGGCCGGCAGGTGGCCTCCTCGACGGGCAGGGGTTTGTTGCCGGGCGGGGCGCAGCGTACGGCGTTGGTGATCATGCAGTCGACCAGCTCCAGCGCGTCGTTCCCGTCCGGGTCGTAGCCGCCGCGCGCGAAGCCGGTGCGCTGCAGGGTTTCGTAGAGCAGCCAGCCGGCGTGGTCGCCGGTGAACGGACGCCCCGTCCGGTTCGCGCCCGTCCGGCCCGGCGCGAGACCGGCCACCAGCAGTCGGGCCTGCGGGTCGCCGAACGAGGGCACGGCGCCGTTGAACCACCCCGGCGTGCGGCGCTCGTTGTCCTGCCGGTACTCGACCAGCCGCGGGCAGAGCGGACAGTCGAGCGGCGCTTCGGGCGGGTAGGGTGTGGTCATCGATCAGCCCTGCGGGGAGTGAGGAGTGCCAGTGAGCGCCTGGAGCCTGCATCGGGCCCCATCACGACTCACCACTCACTAGCACTCTTCACCCGCTAGCTGCCCGCTCGCGGCCGCCCGACCTCCGGCAGCAGGTCCGCCAGCTCGACGAACGCGTCGGCCTGACGGCGCAACTCGTCGGCGATCTGCGGCGGCTGGGTCTTCAGGGTGGATACCACGGTGACCCGCACCCCCTTCGCCTGCACCGCCTGCACCAGCCGGCGGAAGTCGCCGTCTCCGGAGAACAGCACCGCATGATCCAGTCGCGGCGCCAGTTCCAGCATGTCCACGGCGATCTCGATGTCCATGTTGCCCTTGGTCCGCGACCGCCCCTCGGCGTCGGTGAACCGCTTCACCGGCTTGGTCACGACCGAGAAGCCATTGTAGTCCAGCCAGTCGACCAGCGGCTTCAGCGGCGAGAACTCCTCGCCCTCGACCACGGCCGTGTAGTAATAGGCTCGGACGAGGACCCCGGCGCCGCGATACAGATCCAGCAGTTTGCGGAAGTCGAGGTCGGCGTTGAGGGCGCGGGCCGCCGAGTACAGGTTGGCCCCGTCGATGAAGAGGGCGGTGCGTTCGGCGGGAATGGGCGTCATGAATACAGACTCCGGAAATAGCGAACACGTCCGGCCCTCCGTCGAAATAGACGGGGGCCTTGATCTGGACGCTGCCGTCATCGTCGCGCTGGGCTGCAATGACAAGGGGGTCTGGGCCGACTGCCGCGAGGCGCTGGAGGCGGCGATCGCCCGGTTTCGCTGCGAGGGCATCGACATCGTCGCCCGGTCTTCATGGTGGCGCTCGGCCGCCTGGCCTGACTCAGACGATCCGCCCTTCCTCAACGGCGTCGTCATCGTGCGCACGGAACTGGGACCGCACGAGCTGATGGCCGCGCTGGGCCGCATCGAGGAAGCCTTCGGCCGCCAGCGGACGCACCTGAACGCGCCGCGCACCCTCGACCTCGACCTGATCGCTTACGGGCGACTCAGCGGCGACCTCGACGGCCTGATCCTGCCGCACCCGCGCGCGGCCGAGCGGCTGTTCGTCATGGGGCCGCTGGCCGAGATCGCGGCGGAGTGGCAGCATCCGGGAGGCGGGCGCGCCGTCGACCTGGCGGCTGGCGCTGTCATTGGTCGCGACGCTACCATCGCGGGATGATCTTCAAACGAGCCTGTTGCTTCTGCGGCGAGACGGTCACGAAGAAGACCGACCCCGACGCGGTCGAGATTACCCTTCGCAATCTGTGGGGAGGGGAATCCGTGCAAGGCCTTCAGGCGCACTCCGCCTGCCTTGTTCGCGTCTTTCCCGAGATCGCGATGGTCGATCCCCCTAGCTTGCGGGACTGACGCCTCATTCCCGCCCATGCGGCGTTGCACAATCGCGTCCGTATCTCTATTTTCCGCGGTTCTCCCCCGCCGCCCGAGGATTTTCATGGCTCGCGTCACTGTCGAAGACTGCATCGAGAAGGTGCCGAACCGTTTCGGTCTGGTCCTGCTGGCCGGTCACCGCGCCCGCAATATCGCCAACGGCGCGCCGCTGACCCTCGACCGCGACAACGACAAGAACCCGGTCGTGGCCCTGCGCGAGCTGGCCGAGGACACCGTGCAGCCGGCCGATCTGCAGGAAAACATCATCACCACCCTGCAGCGCGTCGACGAGCGCACCGAAGCCGAGGACGAGGCCGAAACCGTCGCCCTGCTGGCCGAACCGCAGCACATGAACATGGCCGAGGCCGAGCTGATCCGCGCGCTGCAGAGCGACCGGGACGGCGGCCAGGAGGAGCGGTACTGACGGCGGATCCCGCCAGCGGTGTCACCATCCT
The DNA here is from genome assembly GCA_023424215.1 of Pseudomonadota bacterium. GTDB lineage: Bacteria > Pseudomonadota > Alphaproteobacteria > Caulobacterales > Caulobacteraceae > Brevundimonas. The sequence goes on along the minus strand of JAFAEC010000068.1, from coordinate 32,794 downwards.
GCCGGCGCGACAGCCCGCGCCGACCCCCAAAGCTGCCAATCTGAACGAGCCGGACGGCGAAGCGCCGCCGGCGACCGCCCCCGATCACGCCGGGCGCAGCAAGGTCCTGCGCCAGTTCGAGCTGGTCGAGGCGGTCAAGTCCTATGATCCGACCGCCGATGAGGGCCTGCTCAACCGGGCCTACGTCTACGCGATGAAGATGCACGGCTCGCAGCTGCGGGCCTCGGGCGACCCCTATTTCGCCCATCCGATCCAGGTCGCCGGCATCCTCACCGACTACCGGCTCGACACAGCGACGATCGTCACCGCCCTGCTGCACGACGTCGTCGAGGACACCTCGGCCACGCGCGACGACATCGCCGAGATGTTCGGCGAGGAGGTGGCCCAGCTGGTCGAGGGCGTGACCAAGCTGTCCCGGCTGGAGCTGCAGGCCGAGCATACGCGCCAGGCTGAAAACCTGCGCAAATTCATCCTCGCCATCTCGAAGGACGTGCGGGTCCTGCTGGTCAAGCTGGCCGACCGCCTGCACAACATGCGCACCCTGCGTTACGTCAAGCCGGAGAAGCGGGAGCGCATCTCCCGCGAGACCCTCGAGGTCTACGCGCCGCTGGGCCGCTCGATCGGCATCCACTCGATCGCCTCCGAGCTCGAGGAGCTCGCCTTCGAGCACTTGAACCCGACCGCGCGCACCGCCATCGAACGTCGCCTCGAGGCGTTGAAGCTGGAGCATGGCCGCGCCATCGGCGGCGTGTCGCGGGAGATCGAGCGCGTGCTGCAGGAGGCCGGGGTCAAGGCACGGGTGCTGGGCCGGGAGAAGACGCCCTATTCGATCTGGCGCAAGCTGCAGCGGAAGTCGGTGGGCTTCTCGTCCCTGTCCGACATCTACGGTTTCCGCGTCATCGTCGAGGCCGAGGACGACTGCTACCGCGCCCTCGGCGTCATCCATCGCGCCTGGCCCGTGGTGCCCGAGCGGTTCAAGGACTTCATCTCCACGCCCAAGTCGAACAACTACCGCTCGCTGCACACGACCGTCGTCGGCCCGTCAGGCCTGCGCATCGAGATGCAGATCCGCACCGAGGCGATGGACCGGGTAGCCGAGGACGGGGTGGCGGCGCACTGGGCCTACAAGAACCACTCCTACGGCTTCGACCGCGAGGCCATGGCCGCCCAGGGCGGCCGCGACCCGCTGCAGAACCTGCGCCACCTCGTGCAGGTCATCGAGCACGGGGAGGGGGGCGAGGACTGGGTCGAGCACGCCAAGCTCGAGATGTATCTCGACCAGGTCTTCGTGTTCACGCCCAAGGGCGCCCTGATCACCCTGCCGCGCGGCGGCATGCCGCTGGACTTCGCCTACGCCGTCCACACCGAGGTCGGCGACTCCGCCGTGGGCGTGAAGATCAACGGCGAGCTGAAGCCCATGCGCACCCAGCTGCAGAACGGCGACGTGGTCGAGATCATCCGCGGGGCCAAGCGCGAAATCCCCTCCGACTGGCGCTCCCTGACCGTCACCGGCCGCGCCCGCTCGGCCATCCGCCGACACATCCGCAGCTCGGAGCGCGAGGAATTCCAGAAACTGGGCCGCGCCACGCTCGACCAGACCCTGTCGCGGGCCGGCAAGTCCCTGGCCGAGGTGTCGCTCAAGCCCGCGCTGGAAACCCTCGCCACCGAGACCGAGGACGACCTGTTCGAGGCCATCGGCCGGGGCCGCCTGTCCGCCGCCAAGGTCGGCGAAACCCTGTTCCCCAGCCTCAAGGGCCGCCTCAAGGCCGGACCCGACCGCAAGCGCATCGGCGACGACCAGGCCCGTCTGTTCGTGCGCGGCGGCGGCCTGACCCCGGGTGTCAGCGTCCACTTCGGGCACTGCTGCTCGCCGGTGCCCGGCGATCGCATCGTCGGCATCCTCGAGCCGGACGTCGGCCTGACCGTGCACACCATCGATTGCCAGCGCCTCGCGGACTTCGCTGACGACGATTCGGTCTGGCAGGACCTGCAGTGGACGCCGCAGGCGGAGCAGGGCGCGGTCGCCGCGGCCCGGCTGCGGGCCACCATCAAGAACGCCCCCGGCGTGCTCGGCCAGGTCGCCACCATCATTGGCGAGGCCGGCGGCAACATCCTCAACCTGGTCATGACCCACCGGCAGCAGGACTTCTTCGACGTCGACATCGACGTCGAGGTCGAGGACGCCCGCCACGCCACCACCATCATGGCCGCCCTGCGCGCCAACCCTTCCGTCGACACCGTCGAACGGGCCCGCGGATGACCCCGACCCCGGAGGCGCTCGCCGCCCTCAACGCGGCCCAGATGGCTTCGCCCTCCTTCCGGCTGGCGGCGCTCGACCAGGATTTCCTGCTCGGCGACTCGATGCGCGGCGTGCGCTTCATGCTCGAATACGCCAAGGCCGAGGAGGCGCTGCGCGACTGGGGCGTGCGCTCGACCCTGGTCGTCTTCGGCAGCGCCCGCATCGGCGAGAATGGCGATTCGGTGCACCAGCGCTGGTACAGCGAGGCCCGCGCCTTCGGCCGGCTCGCCTCCGAACGGGGCGGCGCCCTGCGCGCTCGCCCGGGCGAGCCGCGCGACAACGTCATCGCCACCGGCGGCGGCCCGGGGATCATGGGCGCGGCCAATCGGGGGGCGCACGACGTCGGCGCGCCCTCGATCGGCTACAACATCACCCTGCCGCACGAGCAGGAGCCGAATCCCTGGTCGACGCCGGAGCTGACCTTCCGCTTCCACTACTTCGCCATGCGCAAGATGCATTTCGCCATGCGCGCCAACGCCCTGGTGGTCTTCCCCGGCGGCTTCGGAACCTTCGACGAGCTGTTCGAGATCCTCACCCTGCGCCAGACCGGCAAGAAGCGGAACGTGCCGATCGTCCTGTTCGACGAGGCCTACTGGCGGTCGGTCGTCGGCTTCGAGAAGCTGGTCGAGTTCGGCATGATCGCCCCGGCCGACCTCGAACTGGTCAGTTTCGCCGAGGACGCCGAGGGGATCTGGACGGAGCTGCTCGCCCGCGGCCTGAGACCCGGCCACGAGAGCGCCGACGATCCGCATCAACCGGCGCTTCAAAGCGAGGGCGTGACGGGGTAGGGGAGGTGCCCATGACCGCCATGACCTCCGACGACGTCCTCGACGAATTCCGCGCCGCCGGCGCCCTGCGCGAGGGCCACTTCGTGCTCTCCTCCGGCCTGCACAGCCCGGTCTTCCTGCAGAAGAACCTCGTCTTTATGCACGCCGATCGCTGCGCCCGCCTGTGCAAGGCGCTGGCGAAGAAGATCACCGCCGCCGTCGGCCCCGTCGACGTGGCCATTTCGCCCGCCGTGGGCGGCATCATCCCCGGCTACGAGACCGCACGCTGGCTGGGCGTCCCGTCGATGTACGTCGAGCGCGAGGGCGGAGCCTTCCGCCTCCGTCGCGGCTTCCACGTCGAGCCCGGCCAGAAGGTTGTGATGGTCGAGGACATCGTCACCACGGGCCTGTCCAGCCGCGAGTGCATCCAGGCCATCCGCGACGCCGGCGGGGACGTGGTCGCCGCCGCCTGCATCGTCGACCGCTCCGGCGGCCGCGCCGACGTCGGGGTGCCGCTGGTCGCCCTCGCCACCCTCGACGTGCCGGCGTACCCCGCCGACGCCCTGCCCCCGGAGCTCGCCGCCCTGCCGATCGAGGATCCGGGCAGCCGCCGGCTGGCGAAATAGGGAGGGGGCCATGCGCGACCGCGTCCGCCTCGGCGTCAACATCGACCACGTCGCCACCGTCCGGAACGCCCGCGGCGGCGGCCATCCCGACCCCGTGCGCGCGGCCCGCGAGGCGCTCGCCGCCGGGGCCGACGGCATCACCGCCCATCTGCGCGAGGACCGCCGCCACATCACCGACCCGGACATCGCCGCCCTCAGCGACCTGTGCGCCGAGGCCGGCAAGCCGCTGAACCTCGAGATGGCGGTCACCGACGAGATGCTGGCCATCGCCCTCCGCCACCGGCCGCACGCCGCCTGCCTGGTGCCCGAGCGCCGCGAGGAGGTGACGACCGAGGGCGGCCTCGCCGTCGCCGGCGCCGAAGGGCGCATCGCGCCCGTGGTGAAGGCCCTGTCGGACTCCGGCATCCGCGTGTCCCTGTTCATCGAGCCGTCGGCGGAGCAGGTCGAGGCCGCCGCCGCCGTCGGGGCCCAGGTGGTGGAATTCCACACCGGCCGATACTGCCACCTGTCCGGCGACGACCGCCTGGTCGAGTTCGAACGCCTGCAGGCCGCCGCCGCGCGCGCCGCCGACCTCGGGCTTGAGGTCCACGCCGGCCACGGCCTCGACTACGCCACCGCCGCCGACATGATGGCCATCCCCGAGGTGCGCGAGCTCAACATCGGCCATTTCCTGATCGGGGAGGCGGTGTTCGTCGGCCTCGCCGCCGCCATCCACCGCATGCGCGCGGCCATGGACGTCGCCGGCGCGGAGACGGCATGATCGTCGGCGTCGGCGCGGACCTGACCGATATCCGCCGCATCCAGCGGTCGCTGGACCGTTTCGGCGACCGTTTCCGCAATCGCTGCTTCACCGGGATCGAGCGCGCCCGCTCCGAGCGCAAGCCCGATCCCGCCTGGAGCTACGCCAAGCGGTTCTCGGCCAAGGAGGCCTGCGCCAAGGCGCTGGGCACCGGCATGCGCTCGGACGTCTACTGGCGCGACATGGGCGTGGTGAACCTGCCGTCGGGCAAGCCGACCCTGGCCCTGACCGGCGCCGCCGCGGCGCATCTGGCCCGGCTGGTCCCGCCCGGCCACGTCCCGCACATCCATCTCACCCTGAGCGACGAGCACCCGTACGCACTCGCCTTCGTGGTGATCGAAGCCTTGCCGATGGCATAATCAGGCTATACGCGTTGCGCGGCTGAAAGACCGCGTGCAGCGGCAGGGGGATACGGGTCATCATGAGCGACGAGCACAAGCCGCACGAGGACGGATCCGGACACGACGCGCCGCACATCGATACGGCGGCCGGCGAGGCGGAATCCATGCCGGCGCAGGCGCATCCGGCGGCCGACGAAGCTCACGACGCGCAGGCCCACGAGGCCCCGGCGCACGAGCCCGCCGGGCACGTCGAGTCCCCGGCCGCGACCGCCGCTTCGGGCCGGCAGCCGGTGTGGAGCGACTCCGGCGACGCCCCGTTCGAGGACGTCGAGTCGACGCCGGTCTACGCCCGCGGCAAGGGCGGCAAGCGCAAGGCGAAGAAGAGCGGCGGCAGCGAGAGCTGGGAGATCGTGAAGACCATCGTCTTCGCCCTGCTCATCGCGCTGGTCCTGCGCGTCCTGCTGTTCCAGCCCTTCACCATCCCGTCGGCCTCGATGGAGCCCAACCTCTACGAGGGCGATTACATCGTCGTCTCGAAGTGGTCCTACGGCTATTCGAAGCACTCGATCCCGTTCAGCCCGCCCGTGTTCGAGGGCCGCATCTTCGGCAAGGAGCCGCAGCGCGGCGACATCGTCGTCTTCAAGCTGCCGCGCGACGACCGGACCGACTACATCAAGCGCGTCGTCGGCCTGCCGGGCGACCGGATCCAGATGATCTCGAACGTGCTGCACATCAATGGCGCGCCGGTGCGCGACGTCGCGGTCACCGGCCAGGACGTCACCAACATGTACGGCGAGCTGGCCGTCACCGCGGACGAGACCCTGCCGGGCGGCCGCACCTTCCGCATCCAGGACTACGGCCCGGGCCGCGATCTCGACGACACCCCGGTCTTCGAGGTGCCGGCCGGCCACTACTTCATGATGGGCGACAACCGCGACAACTCGGTCGACAGCCGCGTCGACGAGTCGATGGGCGTCGGTCTCGTCCCGGCCGAGAACCTGATCGGCAAGGCCGAGATCATCCTGTTCTCCTGGCAGCCGGGCGCCTCGCTGTGGAATCCGGTCAGCTGGTTCTCGAAGGTCCGCCCGAGCCGGTTCTTCACCGTCCTCGACTGATGGCCGACCGCCGGTCCGAGGCCGTCGCCGCGCTGGTTCGCGAACTCGGACACGACTTCCGCGATCGCGACCTGCTGGAACGCGCCCTGACCCATCCGAGCGTGGGGGAGGGGGCGACCCGCGACGCCCGCGGCCGGCCCTTCCGCGACAACCAGCGGCTCGAGTTCCTCGGCGATCGCGTGCTCGGCCTGCTCGTGGCGGACCGGTTGCTGCGCGACTTCCCCGAGGCCGCCGAGGGGGAGATGTCCGCCCGCCTGCATGTCCTCGTCGACAAGGCCGCCTGCGCGCGGGTGGCCGAACGCCTCGGCGTGGGCCCGGCCATGCGCCTGTCTCCGGGCGAGGCGAAGCAGGGCGGTCGCCGTCGCGAGGGCGTGCTCGGCGACGCCATGGAGGCCCTCCTCGCCGCCGTCTGGCTGGATGGCGGCATGGACGCCGCCCGCGCGGTGTTCGAGAGGACCTGGGCGTCCGAGTTCGCGGCTCCGGCCAAGCCGTCGCTGGCCAACCCCAAGTCCGCCCTGCAGGAATGGGCGCTGGGCCAGGGCCGCCCGCTGCCCACCTACCGCATCGTCGACCGCACCGGCTCGGACCACGCGCCGACATTCACGGTCGAGGCCAGCGTTGCCGGATACGAACCCTTGACCGCCAAGGGGCGTTCGCGTCAGGAGGCGGAGAAGGCGGCCGCGACGGCCCTGCTGCAGCGTGAAGGCGTGATTTGACCGACATCCAGAACCAGCGGGCCGGCTTCGCCGCCATCATCGGCGCTCCCAACGCGGGCAAGTCGACGCTGGTCAACCGCCTGACCGGGACCAAGGTCTCCATCGTGACCCAGAAGGTCCAGACGACGCGCTTTCCGGTGCGCGGCATCGCCATGTACGGCGACGCCCAGATCGTGCTGGTCGACACCCCCGGCATCTTCAGCCCGCGCCGCCGGCTCGACCGCGCCATGGTCGCCTCGGCCTGGGGCGGGGCCGACGAGGCCGACGCCGTCGTCCACCTCGTCGACGCCGCCTCCCACATCGCCGCCCAGGGCAAGGAAGGGACGGCCGCGGATCGCCGCTCGGCCGAGGATACCGAGACCATCATCTCGGCCCTGAAGCAGTCGGGCAAGAAGGTCATCCTGGCCCTGAACAAGATCGACGGCATGCGCCGCGACACCCTGCTGGCCCTGTCGCAACAGCTGTTTGACACCGGCGTCTACAGCGAGGTGTTCATGATCTCGGCCCTCAGCGGCGACGGGGTCGACGACCTCGGCCGGCGACTGGCGGAGATGATGCCGGCGGGACCGTGGCTGTATCCCGAGGACCAGTCCGCCGACGTGCCGATGCGCGTGCTCGCCGCCGAGATCACCCGCGAGAAGGTCTATCTCCGCGTTCACGAGGAGCTGCCCTATTCGGCCGCGGTGGAGACGACCTCGTTCGAGGACCGGCCCGACGGCTCCGTGCGGATCGAGCAGACCATCTATGTCGAACGCGACAGCCAGCGCCCCATCGTGCTGGGCAAGGGCGGCCAGACGCTCAAATGGATCGGCCAGAAGGCGCGCGAGGAGCTGACCGAACTGCTCGACCGGCAGGTGCACCTGTTCCTGACCGTGAAGGTCGACCCGAAATGGCAGGAGTCGCGGGCCCTCTACGCCCAGTTCGGTCTCGAGTACGACGTCTGATCCCTTGTTCCATGTGCCTCGCCGCGCCGGAAATCATCCCCGGCTGACCTTCGGACTGCTGGCCGTGCTGGCCGCCCTGGCCGCCGGCGGCGTCGCGTGGGCGACGCTGAACCGGCCGGCGCCCGAAGGCCAGCCCGCGGCCGCGCCGCTCCCGCCGCGCCCGCCGCTGGTCGAGGTCGAAGCCCTGCCGCAGTTGAAGGAACAGCTGGACCGCTGGGGCGGGGCCGGCCGCTTCACCGGCGGCGTTCTCGTCGCGCGCGGCGACGAGGTGCTGTTCCGCCAGGTCTACGGCATGGCCGACCGCAGCGCCGGGACGCCGCTGGAGCTGAACTCACGCTTCCGCCTGGCGTCGGTCAGCAAGCAGTTCACCGCCGCCGCCATCCTGCGCCTGCAGGACGAGGGGGTGCTGTCGGTCGAGGATCCCGTCTGCCGATGGATCGAGGCCTGCCCCGCGTCCTGGGCGCCGATCCGGCTGCGCCACCTGCTGGCGCACAGCTCGGGCTTGCCGGACCTGATGGCCCGCCCCGGCTGGGGCCTGCGTCGGGTGACGCCCGCGACGCCTGAGGAACTTACCGAAGACTCAAGACACTACAGCCCGTCCTTTCCGCCGGGCACGAAGGTTCGCTACAGCAACGCCGGCTACAACCTGCTCGGCGTGGTGGTCGAAAAGGCCAGCGGCCAGCCGCTACACGACTACCTCCGCACGGCCTTCTTCGAGCCCCTCGGCATGGCAGACACGGGCTACGACGACGGCTTCTCCGACGTGGTCATGGGCTACGCCAACCTCGGAGGTCCGCCCAGCCCGCAGCCCAACGCCAACCTCAGCATCATCTTCGCGGCCGGCGCCCTCTATTCGACGCTCGACGACCTGCTGGTGTGGAACCGCGCCCTGCACGGAGGCCGCCTGCTGTCGCCGGAAAGCTATCGCCAGATGATCGCGGACCACGCGCCGGAAGATACGCCGGACGAGCGGGGCAAGCCGCGCCGCCTGTGGGGCTTCGGCCTTTACGAGAAGGGGCTGGGCCGTCAGGTGCGGCCCAACTTCCTCGACCGCCAGATCTACCACACCGGCAGCTGGTCCGGCTTCCGCAACCTGGTGACCTGGCAGCCGGAGGAGGACGTCACTGTCATCGTCCTGTCCAACAACTTCCACCAGCGCGAGGCCGTGCTGCTGCTGTCGCAGCAGGGGATGGCGGAGGCGCTGGGGCGGGCCTTCCCGACGTCGCTGGCGCGCTGATCACCCCTCCCGCGCCCATCGGGCCCGCCGCGCCAGCTCCGCCTCGCTCGGCCGGTCTTCGCCGAACGAACCGGTCTGGACCTCGCCGGCGCGCCGCCACGTCCCGACGACCACGCCCGGCGGCGTCGTCTCGCTGTGCTCAAGCGTCCAGGCGTGCGGTCGGGCGCTCGCGTCGAACAGGCGCTTGCCGCGTCCCAGCACCACCGGAAAGGTAAGCAGGGTCAGCTGGTCGATCAGGTCTTCGGCAAGGAGAGCATGGATCAGTTCGCTCGATCTCTGGATCAGCAGGTCGCGCCCCTCGGTCGCCTTCAGCGCGCGCACCGCCTGCGCCAGGTCGCCGTCGAGCCGATGGCTGTGGGCCCAGTCCAGCGGAGTCGCCGGGCCGGCCGCGACGTACTTGTTCACGGCGTTGAAGACCCGGGCGATCTCGTCGTCCTGATGCGGCCAGTAGCCGGCGAAGATCTCGTAGGTACGGCGGCCCAGCAGCAGGTCGTAGTTGTCGCCCATGGCGCGGTCCATCAGCCCGCCGAGAGGCTCATCGAAGTGGGGAAACACCCATCCACCGAAGCGGAAGCCGCCGGTCGGGTCCTCTTCCGGCCCGCCGGGGGCCTGCATCACCCCGTCCAGCGAGACGAAGGTTGCGGTTCGGATCGTGCGCATGCCAGCGACTCCCTTGTCAGAACTGGAAACCCGGTCGGAAATTCAGCCCGCCGCGGGACCTTTCCGCCATGGGAACAACGCGCGCAGCAGCGGATCCCGCAGCCACAGTCCGCCCCACATGAACAGGCCGAGGTAGAGCGAGAACAGCTGGTGACTGAGCAGGGGGTTGCCGACCCGCACCTGGGTGGCCATGGCGCCGCCCAGCAGGCCGGTCATCAGCACCGCGCCGAGCACGCTGGTCCGGGGGAAGAGGTACAGCAGCAGACACCCGAGCTCGATCAGCCCGATGGCCAGGACGTAGTCCGCCGACCATCCCAGCCCTTCCAGGGTTTCGCCGGCGACGGGCAGGCCCAGGAGCTTGGGCGCGATTGAAGCCCCGAGCATGAACAGGGCGAACAGGGCGGTCAGGACGCGGCCGGTCCAGACCATGGGCGAGGCCTTCATGGGTTCTCTCCTCGGGAAGGACAGGGGAGGGGCGGCGCGGCCGCCCCCGGGGTGTCAGGTTTTCGGGCCGCGCCACTCGCCGGCCGGCACGGTGTTGACCATCCACGGCACGCCGAAGCGGTCGATCAGGCTGCCGTAGCCGGGCGACCAGAAGGTCTCCTGGAAGCCCATCACCACCTTGCCGCCCTCGGACAGCTGCTCGAACCAGCGCTGCGCCTCGGCCTTGTCCTCGGTGTGCAGGGTGATGTCGAAGCCGTTCTTCAGCTTGTCGACATTCGGGGCCCAGTCGACGTCCATGTCCGCCCCCATGATCGCCTGGTCGCCGACCTCCAGCCAGCAGTGCATCAGCCAGTCGCGGTAGTTGTCCCCCACCGGCATGTCCGGCGGCGCGTCGGAGTAGGGCATGGCGGCGGTGATCTTCCCGCCCAGGACCCGGGCGTAGAACTCGAAGGCCTCGCGGCACTGGCCGCGGAAGCTCAGGCTGGTCACGATCTTCATCATCACTTGTCTCCGTCGTCCCGGGTTTCGAGAAAGGCGACGAGGCGCTCGAAGGTCGAGGTCCAGCCGTGCCGGTGCCCTGCAAGGCTCTGCTCCGACTTGAGGCCCTCGTGGGTGAAGTCCATGCGGGTGCGACCGTCGGGCAGCTCGGTGAACTCCACCGTGACCAGGGTGTCGACCGGCGGCCCGTCCTCGTGGGACTCGTCCCACTTGAAGGTGAACACCAGCCGCTCGGGCGGGACGATCTCGCGATAGACCCCGCCCTGCCACAGGTCCTCCCCGGTCTCAGGCGACCGCAGGCACGCCCGCCATTCGCCGCCGACGCGCAGGTCCTGCGCCACGCTCACCGCCGGCCATTCGACCGGACCCAGCCACAGCACCACCGTCTCGGGCGTCGTCCACGCCTTCCACACCAGCGCCCGGGGCGCGTCGAAGACGCGCTGCAGGTGCAGGGAGGGACGGGTGGCGATGGCTTCGATCTGGTTCATCTGACCGGCTCCGGTCGACGGTCGGGGAGAGGGGTCAGTTGGCCTTCAGCAGCTGCTCCAGCTGGTCGGCGCACTGGCCCCACCCCTCGTGGAAGCCCATGGCCTCGTGCTGCTTCATGGTCTCGGCGTTCCAGTGCCGGGCCGTGGCCACATACTCCGTCCGGCCGTCGGCCAGCGGGGTCAGCTCGACGGTCCCGACCATGAACGGCTGCCCGGCCGGCTTCCAGTCCGGGGTGAAGGCGTCGGTCGTGGTCCAGCGCCGGTTCGGCTCGGCCTCGAGGAAGACGCCGTGGTTGGGAAAGCGCTCGCCGTCCGGCCCGTGCATGACGAAGTTGAACACCCCGCCCGGCCGCGGATCGACGCGCACGTCGGAGATGCGCCACGGCTTCGGCGCGAACCACTGCTCCAGCAGCTCCGGCGTCATCCACGCCTTCCAGATCCGCTCCGGCGTCGCGTCGATGATGCGACGCAGCTCCAGCTCGAAGGCGTGCGCCGCCCCGTCGGTGTGGCAGGGGTTGGTCTCAGTTTCTTGGGCCACGGTCGTCTCCTTGCTGAATCTTCTTCAGGTACGCGTCCAGTCGGTCGAAGCTGGCGTCCCAGAAGCGGCGGTAGTGCTCCATCCACTCGGCGATGCCCTTCAGCGCCATCGGCTCCAGCCGGGCGGGGCGCCACTGCGCCTCCCGCCCGCGGCTGATCAGCCCGGCCTTCTCCAGCACCTTCAGGTGCTTCGACACCGCCGGCAGGCTGATGTCGAACGGCTCGGCCAGTTCGTTGACGCTGGCCTCGCCCTCGCTCAGCCGCGCCAGGATGGCCCGACGGGTCGGGTCGGCCAGGGCGGCGAACTGGGCGGAGAGAAGGTCGGTTTGCATGGCGGCTTCGTATGTAACTGACAGGTTAAATGCGCTCGCGCCCCGGCCTTGTCAACCGTGCGGTTAAATAAAGTTCCGGAACGCCCCGCGCCGGGCGGGCATTGGCCCATCTCCCGCCCTGGAGATCGCCCGATGAAGGCCCTGGTCCTGAACTGCACGCTCAAGCCGTCGCCGCAGACCTCGAACACCGAGGCGCTGGCTCGCGTCGTCATGGCCGAACTCGAGAAGGGTGGGGCCGAGACCGAACTGGTCCGGCTGGTCGACCTCGACATCAGGCCGGGCGTGAAGAGCGACGAGGGCCAGGGCGACGACTGGCCGGCCGTCCGCGCCCGCATCCTCGCCGCCGACATCCTCGTCATGGCCACGCCCACATGGCTCGGCCAGCACTCCAGCGTCTGCATGCGCGCCCTCGAACGCATGGACGCCATGCTGTCCGAGACCCGCGACGACGGCCGGCCTGTCGCCTCGGGCAAGGTCGCCGGCGTGGTGATCACCGGCAACGAGGACGGCGCCCACCACATCGTCGCCAGCGTCTGTCAGGCCCTGATCGACATCGGCTTCACGATCCCGGGCCAGAGCTGGACCTACTGGCACCTCGGCCCCGGCCCCGGCCCGGACTATACCGACACCGACCAGGCCCACGACTGGTCCGACCGCACCGGCCGCATCGCCGCCCGCAACCTGCTGGCCCTCGCCCGGGCGCTGAAGCCCGAGACCTATCCGATCCCGGAAAGCGGCGACTAGGCCGGCGGCCGGGGCCGGTCTAGGCTGCCGCCATGCTCGCGCCGCTCCTCGCCCTCGCCCTGACCGTCCAGACGCCGGACCCCGCCGTCGCCGAAGTCGCCGCCGTGCTCGACCGGCTCAACGCCGCCTCGACCGCCGCCGACGGCGACGCCTACTTCGGCCTGTTCACGCCCGGCGCCCGCTTTGTCGGCACCGACGCCGCCGAGCACTGGACGCTGGACCAGTTCCGCGCCTACGCCAGTCCGCACTTCGCCCGCGGAAACGGCTGGTCCTACCCGGCCACGGAGCGGACCATCACCATCGCCCCCATCGACTGCCGCTGTATCGCCTGGTTCGAGGAGAAGCTGGCCAACGAAGCCTATGGCGAGACCCGCGGCTCCGGCGTTCTCCGCCTCACCGACGACGGCTGGAGGATCGAGCAGTACGTGCTCAGCTTCGCCGTCCCCAACGACAGGGCGCGTGCGGTCGTGGAGGTCATCCGGGAAGGGGAGTGAACCCGGAACGTATGGCCAACCCCCGCCGCCTGCTCTAGGCCGTCTCAATGGACTTCACCGACGACGCCTTCGTCCTCGCCGCCCGCGCCCACGGCGACACCGGCGCCGTCGTGGAGTTGCTCACCGAAAGCCATGGCCGCCGCGCCGCCTATGTGGCGGGCGGGGCCTCGCGGCGGATGAAGCCCTTCCTCCAGCCGGGCGCCCGCGTCGTCGCCGAGCTCCGCGCCCGCACCTCCGAGCATCTCGGCTCGGCCCGCCTGGAGCCGGTGGGGGAGGGGCCGAGCGCCTTGTTCGACGATTCCCTCGCGCTCACCGGCCTCGCCGCCGCCGCCGCCGTGGCCCAGGGCGCGCTGCCCGAGCGCGAGCCGCACCCGGGAGCTTTCCTGGCCTTCGAGGCGCTGACCGCGGCCTTCGCGCTCCCCGAGGTGTGGCCGGCCATCTTCGTGCGCTTCGAGGCGGGCCTGCTCGAGGACCTCGGCTTCGGCCTGGACCTCAGCCGCTGCGCCGCCACGGGCTCGACCGACGACCTCGTCTGGGTCAGCCCGCGCACCGGTCGCGCCGTCAGCCGCAGCGCGGGCGAGCCCTACGCCGACAAGCTTCTGAAACTGCCGCCCTTCCTGCTCGGCGCCCAGGCCGGGCTCGGAGAGGGCGACGTCGGCGCCGGCCTCGATCTCACCGGCCACTTCCTCGAACAGTTCGTCTTCCACCCGCTGGACCGGCCCCTGCCGCCGGCGCGGACGTGGATGCTCGACCGTCTGCGCGAGGCGGGGCGGCTTTAGCGGCCCGCTTCAAGCCGCCTTAACCTGCGCTCCGTACGCTAGCGGCCCGTGGTTGTACTTTGCCGAGGCGATCGACATGAGTCTGGCGTCCCTCGTCGAAACCTCCCTCGTGGCGGACGAGCCGGTCTCTGCGCCGGGCGACGCCGGGGACGCCCACCTCGCCACCTTCTTCGACGTCTCCCTCGATCTTCTGGTCATCCGCGATCTGCAGGGACGGGTGGTCAAGGCCAGCCGCTCCTGGGAGAAGGTCCTGGGCCGCCGCCCCGCGGACATGGAAGGGCGCCCGCTCCTGCGCTTCCTGCATCCGGAGGATGCAGCCGCGACGCAGATCAACGTCCACGAGGTCGAGAACCGGAAGCCGGGCGATCCGGTGCTGGGCTTCATCAATCGCTATGCCCACGCGGACGGCTCGTACCGCATCCTTGAATGGCGGGCCCAGCGCTACGGTGACCTGATCTACGGCGTGGCCCGGGACGTGACGGATCGCATCGCCGCCGAGCGCGCCATGGCCGAGGCCAAGACCGCCGCCGAGGCCGCCAGTCGCGCGAAGTCCGACTTTCTCGCCAATATGAGCCACGAGATCCGCACGCCCCTGAACGGCGTCATCGGCATCGTCGACGCCCTGTCGCGCACCGGCCTGACGCCCGAACAGTCCGAGATGGTCGCCCTGGTCCGTGAATCCGGCGTGGTGCTGGAACGGCTGGTCTCGGACATTCTGGACGTGTCCAAGATCGAGGCGGGTCAGTTCCACCTCGAGAGCCGGCCGTTCGACCTGACCCGCGCCATTGCACCATCCATCGAGGGCGCCCGCTCCCGCGCCGGGGGCAAGGGGCTCGCGGTCGTTGTCGAGCACGATCCCGCCGCCCGGGGTCGGTTCGTCGGCGACGGCACCCGTGTGCGCCAGATCGTGGACAACCTGCTGTCCAACGCCGTCAAGTTCACGGCCCACGGCGCGATCACTCTCCGCATCGACCAGGACGACATCGGTCGTGTCCGGATCGAGGTGCAGGACACCGGCATAGGCTTCGACGCCGAAACGCGGATGCGACTGTTCGGCCGCTTCACACAGGCGGACACCAGTATCACCCGTCGCTTCGGCGGCACGGGGCTGGGTCTGTCGATCTGCCGCTCGCTGGCCGAGATGATGGGCGGCGACATCGACGTTGTTTCGACCCCCGGCGTCGGCAGCCGGTTCACGGTCCTTCTGCCTCTGACACGCGTCGACGCTGGGTTGGAGGAGGCGGCGAGAGACGCCGCTCCGGTCGCCGGCGCCCGTCGCGACAAGCCGCTGCGCGTCCTGCTGGCGGAGGATCACCCGGTCAACCAGCGGGTCGTCCAGTTGATCCTGGCCTCGACCGGCGCCGAACTGACGATCGTCGCGGACGGCCAGCGGGCGCTGGAGGCGTTCACCGCGGCGACCTTCGACGTGGTGCTGATGGACATGCAGATGCCGACGATGGACGGCCTGACCGCCACGCGGGCCATCCGTGACCACGAGGTCCGTCGCGGCGACAGGCCCACGCCGATCGTGATGCTCAGCGCCAACGCCATGATCGAGCATCGCGAGGAAGCCCGCGCCGCCGGCGCCGACCTGCACGTCGCCAAGCCGATCACCGCCGAGAGCCTCCTCGCCGGCATCGAACAGGCGGTCGGCTGATCGCCCACAGGCGCTTTCCGGCACGGGCGGCCATCCTGCGCTAGACTGACGGCTTCCAAGCTCGAATCAGTTTCGCATGACCGTTCACACCCCGCCGCCGGAAGGCGGCCGCATTATCGACGAGCCGATGAGCGAGGCGCTGTCGCGCCGGTACCTCGCCTACGCGCTCTCGACCATCACCAACCGGGCCCTTCCGGACGTGCGCGACGGCTTCAAGCCGGTGCACCGCCGCATCATGTACGCCATGCACGAGATGCGGCTGAACCCGCAGGCGGCGGCGCGCAAATGCGCCAAGGTCGTCGGCGAGGTGATGGGCGGCTTCCACCCGCACGGCGACGCCTCGATCTACGACGCCCTCGTCCGCCTCGCCCAGGACTTCTCGCAGCGCTACCCGCTGGTCGACGGCCAGGGCAATTTCGGCAACATCGACGGCGATAGCGCCGCGGCCATGCGCTATACCGAGTGCAAGCTGACGCCCGCCGCCATGCTGCTGATGGACGGCATCGACCAGGACGCCGTCGACTTCCGCCCGACCTACGACGACCAGGACGAGGAGCCGGTCGTCCTGCCGGCCGGCTTCCCCAACCTGCTGGCCAACGGCTCTTCCGGCATCGCCGTGGGCATGGCCACCTCCATCCCGCCGCACAACGTCGGCGAACTGATCGAGGCCTGCCAGCTTCTGCTCGACCGGCCCGAGGCCACCACGGAAGAACTGGCGGCCATCGTGCCGGGCCCCGACTTCCCGACCGGCGGCGTCGCCGTCGAGGGCCACGCCTCCATTCTCGACGCCTATGAAACCGGCCGCGGCGGGGTGCGCCTGCGCGCCCGCTGGGAGACCGAGGACCTCGGCCGCGGCGTCTGGCGCATCGTCGTCACCGAGGTGCCCTACCAGGTCCAGAAGTCCAAGCTGATCGCCGACCTGGCCGAGCTGATCGAGAACAAGAAGGCCCCGCTGCTGGCCGACGTTCGCGACGAGTCGGCCGAGGACATCCGGCTGGTGCTGGAGCCGAAGTCCAGGACGGTCGAGCCGGAAGTGCTGATGGAGAGCCTGTTCAAGCTCTCCGACCTCGAGGTCCGCTTCCCGATCAACATGAACGTGCTGGACGCCACTGGCACGCCGCGGGTCATGGGCCTCAAGGCCTGCCTGCAGGCCTTCCTCGATCACCGCCGCGAGGTGCTGGTCCGGCGCGGCAACTGGCGCATCCAGAAGATCGAGAAGCGGCTGCACCTGCTGGAAGGCCTGCGCATCGTCTTCCTCAACCTCGACGAGGTGATTCGCATCGTCCGCGAGGAGGAGCAGCCCAAGGCCGTGCTGATCGCCCGCTTCGGCCTGTCCGAACTCCAGGCCGACTATGTCCTCGACACCCGACTGCGCCAGCTGGCGCGGATCGAGGAAATGGCGATCGAGAACGAATTCAAGGCGCTGTCGGAGGAACTTGCCGGCCTTCGTGCGATGATCGCCTCGCCGGCCAAGCAGTCGAAACTGATCGCCCTCGGCCTGCAGGACGTGCGCAAGGCGATGATCTCGCCGCGCCGTACGACCATCTCCGAGGCGGTGGACGCCTCGGCCTTCGCCCCGATCGAGGCCTTCATCCCGCGCGAGGCGATCACCGTCGTCCTCTCCGAGCGCGGCTGGATCCGCGCCCAGAAGGGCAAGGTCGACGACCCGTCCGAGCTGAAGTTCAAGGAGGGCGACAGCCTCGCCTTCCTCGTCCCGGCGCACACGACCGACAAGCTGCTGCTGGCGGCCTCGGACGGCCGCATCTTCACCCTCGGCGCCGACAAGCTGGCCTCGGGCCGCGGCCACGGCGAGCCGGTGCGGCTGATGATCGACCTCGACGAGGGCGTGGGCGTCGTCAACCTGCTGGCCCACCAGCCAGGGGCGAAGCTGCTGGTCGCCTCGAAGGCCGGCTACGGCTTCATCGCCCCGGAAGACGACCTGCTGGCCCAGAAGCGCGGCGGCAAGCAGGTGCTGAACGGCGAGATGCTCGCCGCCCTGCGCGTCGCCGGCGATCATGTCGCGACCATCGGCGAGAACATCAAGGCGCTGATCTTCCGCGTCGACGAGCTGCCCGAGATGGGCCGAGGCAAGGGCGTCAAGCTGCAGTCGTTCAAGCAGGGCGGGCTTGCCGACGTGACCACCTTCAACGCCGAGGCCGGCCCCGAATGGGTCGACGGCGGCGGCCGCCGCCGTCAGTGGCCCGACTGGAAGGACTGGCTCGGCAAGCGGGCCCAGGCCGGGCGCCAGGGCCCGCGGGGGCTGCGAAAGTTCCGGTGACGCCGGAGCGAGGTGACTGCGATTTCACTTACGGCTCCGGCCATAACCGGCGATAGTGAAGGGAAGGGGGCCTTCGCCCCGCTGGGGAGACTGACATGATCACCTGGATCGTCATCGGCGTTATCGTCGCCATCGTCCTGTTCATCGTCGTCGGCGGCTACAACCGCCTCGTGGCGCTGGACCAGCGCGCCGACCAGTCGTTCGCCGACATCGACGTGCAGCTGAAGCAACGCCAGGACCTGATCCCCAACCTCGTCGAGACGGTGAAGGGCTACGCCACCCACGAGCGCGGTACCCTCGACGCGGTCACCCAGGCCCGGGCCGCCGCCGCCGGGGCGCACAACATCAACGAGCGGGTGCAGGCCGAAAACATGCTGACCGGCGCGCTTGGCCGCCTGTTCGCGGTCGCCGAGGCCTATCCCGACCTCAAGGCCAACACCAACTTCCAGCAGCTGCAGACCGAGCTGTCGGACATCGAGAACAAGCTCGCCGCCGCCCGCCGCTTCTTCAACAACGCCGTCTCCGAGTTCAACGCCGCCCGCCGGCAGTTCCCCGTGGTCCTGTTCGCCGGCCTCGTCGGCTTCGCCTCGGACAAGCCCTTCTTCGACGTGGGCGAGGCCGACCGCGCCGCCATGACCGCCGCTCCGCCGACGGTGAATTTCCAGGCCTGATCGATCCATGGGCGCCGTCGGGCTCCAGACCCACATCTGGGCGAACAACACCCGGTCGATCCTGCTGCTGGCGGGGTTTCCGGTGCTGCTGGTCTTCATCCTCTACGGCGCCCAGCTGGTCATGATGGGCTTCGGCCTGCTGCCCGGCACGGGGCGCGGCCTCGGCGACGACATGGCGCTGGCCGCCTCCTGGCTGGGCTGGACCGTGCCGACCGCCCTTGTCGTGGCGGCGATCTGGTTCGCCATCGCCTACCTCGGCAACCAGGCCATCATCGACTCGATCACCGGCGCGCGGAAGGTCGAGAGACGCTCTGAACCCGAGCTCTACAACCTGTTGGAAAACCTCGCCATCTCGCGCGGGCTGCGCACCCCGACCCTGCGCATGATCGAGACCGACAGCCTCAACGCGTTCGCGACCGGCCTGCACGAGGGCCGCTACAGCGTCACCGTCACCCGCGGGCTGGTGAACACCCTGAGCCGCGACGAGGTCGAGGCGGTGCTGGCCCACGAGCTGACCCACGTCATCAACAAGGACGTGCGGACCATGGTCATCGCCTCCATCTTCGCCGGCATCATCAGCGTGCTGGCCGAGCTGGTCTTCCGGGCCCTGATCCACACCGGCGGCGGCCGCGGCCGCTCGAAGAACTCCAACGCCGGCCCGCTGATCCTCATCGGTCTCGCCTTCGCCGCCGTCGGCGTGGCCCTGGCCGTGGTCATCCGCATGATGCTGTCGCGCACCCGGGAGTTCGTCGCCGACGCCGGCGCCGTCGAGCTGACCAAGAATCCCGACGCCATGATCTCGGCCCTGCGCAAGATCGAGGGGCGATCCTCGCTCAAGGGCCCCGACGAGGTCCAGCAGATGTTCCTCGACAACCAGCCCGACGGCCGCGGTCTCGAGGGTCTGTTCGCCACCCACCCGCCGATCGGGAAGCGCATCGAGGCGCTGGTGAAGTTCGGGGGCGGGCGCGACCCCGGGCCGTGGATCGGCCCGCAACCGGCGGGGCAGGGGACCTCGGTCCCGGCGGCGGGCTAGGGCAGGGCGCGCCAGCCCAGCCGGGTCAACTGCTCCATGGGCCGGAAGCCGGCCTTGTAGTCCATCTTCTCCGACCCCCGGACCCAGTAGCCGAGGTAGACGTAGGGCAGGCCCACCGCCTGCGCCTGCCGCACGTGGTCGAGAATGGCGAACCGCCCGGGGCTGCGCGCCTCCTGGTCCGGGTCGAAGAAGCTGTAGACCATCGACAGTCCGTCCGAGAGCAGGTCGGTCAGGCACACGCCCACCAGATCCCCGGGCCCACCGTCGGGCGAAGGCAGCCGGTACTCGATCAGGTGCGTCCGCACCGCCGTGTCCTCGACCATGGCCACATAGTCCAGCCAGCCCATGCCGCTCATCCCCCCGCCGGGATGGCGCGCCGCCAGGTAGCGACGCAGCAGGTCGAACTGCTCGGTCGTCGCCTCCGCCTCGACCAGGTCGCGGCTCAGGTCGGCGCTCCGCGCCAGCACCCGCCGCTGCGAGCGGGAGAAGCTGAACGCCGACGCGGGTATCCGCACCGAGACGCAGGCGTCGCAGGTCTCGCAGGCGGGCCGGTAAGCGATGTTCTGGCTGCGGCGGAAGCCGGCCTGGGTCAGCTCGTCGTTGACATGGACCCCGTCCGAGAAGGGCAGGTTGGCGAACACCTTCCGCTCCGTCTGCCCCGGCAGATAGGGGCAGGGCGCGACCGAGGTCATGTAGAAGCGCAGCTGGCGTTGCGGAACGAAGCGGGTCACGGCCTCACCACGCCATCCAATTCCGCCCGAAATCCGGCACCCTGCACATGTCCGTATGTGGGACCGCTCCGCGCCCCGACGCAAGCCCGACCGCCGCTGGTCGGGCGCCGGGGTCACAGGCTGGTGTCCGTGGGCAGCACCGGCGCCTCGCGCAACAGAACGATGGCGATCCGCCGGTTGCCGGCCAGGGTCGGGTCGTCCGGGTAAAGCGGGTCCGATCCCGCCTTGCCCGACACCTGGTAGACGCGGTCGGGATCGACGCCGGCGCCCTGCAGCACCAGGCGCGAGGCGTTGGCGCGGTTCGAGGACAGGGCCCAGTCGTTGGGTCCGCTGGCGCGGTTCGATCCCGGCGCGGCCGAGGTGTGGCCGGTGATCGAGATCCGGTTTGGCAGCTGGTTGATCACCCGCGAGATGGCCCGCAACAGCAGCTGGGCGCGCGGATTCGGCCGGGCCGAGTTGGTCTCGAACATCGAGCGGCCTTCCTGGTCGACCAGCTGGATGCGCAGGCCCTCCGGCGTCTGGTCGATGATCAGCTGCTTCGACAGTTCGGCCAGCTCTGGCATCGACTGCATCGCCTGACGCAGCGATTCGGCGGCCGACGAGAAATCGGCGGCCTCGCGACGGGCGATCTCGTCGCGCAGCTCCTCCTCGGTCGCCGCCGCGAGATTCGAGCTCTGGCCCGCTTCCGCCGGCGCATCCTCGGGCGCCTCGGGGGCCAGCTGGGTGATCACCGACATCGAGCCGGATCCCTTGGCGCCGTCCTCGCCGAGCGAGGTCCCGCCGAGGATGCCGCCCGATCCCGAAGTGGTCTCCGACACGCTGGCGGGCGCGAAATACTCCGCAATCCCCCGCTTCTGCTCCGGATCGGTCGTGTTGATCAGCCACATCAACAGGAAGAAGGCCATCATCGCCGTCACGAAGTCGGCGTAGGCCACCTTCCAGGCGCCGCCGTGGTGGCCGTGCCCTGCGACCTTCTTGACCTTCTTGATGAGGATCGGCCGATCGCTCATGGACATGGGGGAGGGGCTCCGCAGGGACTGTCCCGATCCTGGACGGCGAGGCGTTAAGGCGACGTTTCCCATCCACGCCTTGCCCCTCGGGGCCGGGCGGCCTAGGTCGGACGTGTGACCCTCGAACCGCCGCCTTCGCATCCGTCTACCGAGACCACGGCCTATCGCCGGGCGCTCGGCGCCTTCGCTACCGGCGTGTGCGTGGTGACGGCGGACAGCGATCAGGGCCCGCTGGGCCTGACCATCAACTCCTTTACCTCCGTCTCGCTGGAGCCGCGCCTGATCCTGTGGTGCCTCGACGAGCGCTCCGAACGCTGGCCGGCCTTCGCCGCCGCCGGCCGCTTCGCCGTCCACGTCCTGCGCGCGACAGATCGGCCACGGGCGGCGCGCTTCGCCCGCGGCGTCGCGGTTCTGTCCGGGGGCGAGTTCGAGCGTCGCGGGGAGGGGCCGCCCTGCCTGCCGGACACGCTGGCGCGCTTCGAGTGCGTCACCCACGAACGGATCGAGATGGGCGACCACATGATCATCGTCGGCCGGGTCGACGATTTCACGATCGCGGTAGGCCCGGCGCTGACCTTCTGGCGCGGCCGCTACGGAAAGATGGGAGAAGGCGAGTGAAGATCGGCTTTGCAGGACTGGGCGTCATGGGGGCGCCGATGGCCCGCCACCTGGCCGGCGCCGGACACGAGGTGACCGGATACAACCGCTCGCCGGACAAGGCCCGGGCCTGGGCCGCGGCCGCCGGCGGCCGGCCCGCCGCCACCGTGGCCGAGGCGGCCCGGGACGCGGAACTCTTCATCCTGTGCGTCGGAAACGACGCCGACGTCCGCGAAGTGGTGCTCCAGGCGCTGCCGGAGCTTGGCTCCGGCGCCGTGATCGTCGACCACACCACCACCTCGGCCCACGTCGCGCGGGAGATGGCGGCCGTCGCCGACGCCGCGGGCGTCGCCTTCATCGATGCGCCGGTTTCGGGCGGTCAGGCCGGCGCGGAAGCCGGCAAGCTCAGCGTCATGGCCGGGGGCGACCCGGCCGCGCTGGCCCGTGTCGAGCCGGTGCTGGGCGCCTACGCCAAGGCCGTGAAGCATATGGGGCCGGCCGGGGCCGGCCAGCTGACCAAGATGGTCAACCAGATCTGCATCGCCGGAGTCGTCCAGGGCCTGGCCGAGGCCGTACATTTCGCCCAGTCGGCCGGCCTCGACACCGACGCCGTCTACGACGCGGTCTCCCAGGGCGCCGCGCAGTCGTGGCAGATGGACAACCGCTGGAAGACCATGGCCCGCGGCGAGTTCGAGTTCGGTTTCGCCGTGGACTGGATGCGCAAGGATCTGGGTCTGGTGCTCGAGGAAGCCCGCGCCAACGGCAGCCATCTGGCCCTTACGGCGCTGGTCGACCAGTTCTACTCCGAGATCCAGGCCATGGGCGGCGCGCGCTGGGACACCTCAAGCCTGGCGGCGCGTCTGCAGGATCGCCGTGCCCGGCGCTGAGCTGCCTCCAGTTTCGCATAATATGTCTTAGGCGCATTCCGGGTCTGGCAAGCAGGACGTCCCCGGCGTATGGTGATCCCGCGCTTTCGGCCCCTGTGACGGGAGGTTTCGCGTGACGCCGCACCGCCTGCTTCTGGCGACCGTTCTGGCCGGAGGCTCGTGCCTGATCTCCGCGACGGCGCCGGCGCCGGCGGAGCCGCTCGCCATCATCTATCGAGACATCGGCTACCGCGGCCCGGCCCGGACCCTGACCGGGCCCAGTCCCGATCTGGATCTCGAATGGCCGATCCGGTCGATACGCGTCCAGCGTGGCGTCTGGGAGCTTTGCGCCCGGCCGAACTACCGCGGCCTCTGCACCCGCTACGAAGCCAGCGAGCGGTCCATTCCCTCGGCCCGCGAATACACCCAGAGCGCCCGCCCGGTCCCGGAGACCGTCACGGACTGAGGCGGATCAGATGTGCAGGACGCGTTGCCAGGCGTCGAGCGACGCCTCGTGCATGGCCTCGCTCATCGTCGGGTGCGGATAGACGATGCCGTGCATGTCTTCCTCGGTCGCCTCCATGGTGATGGCGGTGACGAAACCCTGCACCATTTCCGTGACTTCGGCGCCGATCATGTGAGCGCCGATGAGCGCGCCAGTCTTGGCGTCGAAGATGGTCTTGACGAAGCCTTCGATCTCGCCGGCGGCTACCGCCTTGCCGTTCACCCGGAACGGGAAGCGACCGACCTTGATCTCGCGCCCTTCCGCCTTCGCCGCCTGTTCGGTGACGCCCACCGAGGCGACCTGGGGCTGGGTGTAGGTGCAGCCGGCGATCGGCGAATGGACATTGGGCGTCCGGAATCCCGCGATGTGCTCGGCGGCGTGGATGCCTTCGTGGCTGGCCTTGTGCGCCAGCCAGGGCGCGCCGGCGCAGTCGCCGATGGCGTACAGCCCCTTCACATTGGTCTCGCCATGGGCGCCGGTCTTGATGTGACCGCGGTCCATTTCGACGCCCAGCGCCTCCAGGCCGATGGCGTCGGTGTTGGCGGTGATGCCGACCGCGGAGATGCAGACCTCGCCCTCCAGGGTCTCGGCCTTTCCGCCGACCTCGACGGCGACCTGCACCCCCTGCCCCGACTTGGTGACCTTGGTCACCTTGGCACCGGTGCGGAATTTGATGCCGCGCTTCTCGAAGGCCTTCTGTGCGGCTTTGGAGACTTCCTCATCCTCGACCGGCATGATCCGGTCGACCGCTTCCACGACCGTAACTTCCGCCCCCAGGGCGCGGTAGAAGCTGGCGAATTCCAGACCGATGGCGCCTGATCCGATGACCACGAAGGACTTCGGCAGCCGCTTGGGCCCCAGCGCCTCGCGATAGGCCCAGATGCGCTCGCCGTCGGCCTCCAGACCGATCTGCGGCAAGGCCCGCGCCCGGGCGCCGACGGCCAGCATGACCGCCTTCGCCTCGATCGTGCGGGCGCCCCCGGCGTTCAGCGCCACCACGACCTTCGGGGCATCCGTGCCCTTCTCCAGCTTGGCCGAGCCCTCGATCACCTCGACCTTGTGCTTCTTCATCAGGAAGGCGACGCCCTTGTTCATCTGGGCGGCCACCCCGCGCGAGCGCTGGATGATGGCGTCGAAGTCGAAGCCGACCTTTTCGGCCGACAGGCCGTAGTCCTTGAGATGCGACAGGCTCTCGAACTTCTCGCCAGACTTGAGCAGGGCCTTGGTCGGGATGCAGCCCCAGTTCAGGCAGATGCCGCCGAGGTTCTCGCGCTCCACGATGGCGACCTTCTGGCCGAGCTGCGAGGCGCGAATGGCGGCCACATAGCCCCCGGGGCCCGAACCGATCACGATGAGGTCGAAGTCAGCCATGGGCCCTCCTTGGCGCGAGTCTTCCGCGGGGAGCCTCTTTAACGCGCCGAGGGTGGAGCGGACCACTCCCCTGCCCGGTACGGATACAAATTGTCAGGCGGAGATGAAGGCGAGGAACGCCGCGAAGTCCATCGCGGAAATCATCACCACCAGCGCCGCCGGGATCAGCCCCAGGCAGAAATAGGCCGCCAGATGCGCCACGCCCCGCCACAGGGCGCCGACCGTCGAGACCCCGTAGTAGGAGCGGGCCGCGGCCGCGAAGTAGAGAAGATAGGGCCCGCCGAGCGGCCAGACGGGAAGGCCCGCCCCCCACTTGTTCGCGAGCGCCAGCAGGCTGAGCAGGCCGAACGCGACGACGTGCGCCCACATGGCGAAGACGAGGTGCTCCATCAGGTACCGCTTTCGCCCGAAGAACGGCGCCAGAAGCAGGCCGTAGAGGGGCATGAGCAGCCAGAGGGCGTTGGGGAGCCAGTCGGCCAGCCGCTCCGAAACGACAGCCAGTTCGCGATTGTTCTGATTCTCGTAGAGGAGGTTCTGCCGGTCCGGGTTGGAGGTGGCGCGCGCCGCGGCAAGATCGATCGCCCCGGTCACCGCCGGATGGACCGAAGGCTCGACGCGCCGTTGCATCCAGAGATCGGCTTGCCGCGCATTGTCGAGGTGGACGGTGACGCCGTCGGGATCGGCGCGGGCGACCACGGGCCGCGCCGGATCGATGGGTTGGGCGACGAACTGGTACAGCGCCACGTTCGCGAAGTTCAGGCAGACGAGAAACAGCGCCGTCGCGACGACGAACAGCTTGGTGGGCGTCTGATAGCGGCTGCCGGCGCCCGTCCGGTAGGCCTCCAGCAGACGGGCCGGGCGCGTCGTCAGGGCGACGAGCGTGCGCGCGGTCCGTTCGTCGACAAGACTGGATTCGGAGAAGGCCTCCTCCGCCCACTCGCGCAGCGCGCGCGGGCGCGCCTCGGCGTCCTGCCCGCAGTCGTGGCAGTAGCGGCCGTGCAGCCGCGCGCCGCAGGCGGCGCAGCCCGGCGCGCCGGCAGATGCGATCCCCGAATCCGGCATGCCCCCTCCCGGGCCGCATAAGGCCCGAGGCCGACACGGCCTTCAAGCCGGGAGATCAGGCCAGCATGGTCACCGGGTCTTCGATCATGGCCTTGAAGACCTGCAGGAAGCGGGCCCCAACGGCGCCGTCCACCACGCGGTGATCGCAGGTCAGGGTGACGGTCATCACCGTGGCCACGGCCAGCTGGCCGTTGTTCACGACCGGGCGCTGCTCCCCTGCCCCGACGCTCATGATCGCGCCCTGCGGCTCGTTGATGATCGAGGCGAAGGCCTTGATGCCGAACATGCCGAGGTTCGACACCGAGAAGGTGCCGCCCTGGAATTCCTCGGGCTTCAGCTTGCGGTCGCGGGCCCGCTTGGCGAGGTCCTTCGACTCCGTGGCGATCTCGCGCAGCGACTTGGTCTCGGCCTTGCGGATGATCGGGGTGATCAGGCCGCCGTCGATGGCCACCGCCATGGCCACGTCGGCGTGGTGGTGCATGGCCAGCCCTTCGGGCGAATAGCTGGCGTTGGCTTCGGGCACGGCCTTCAGCGCCATGGCCGAGGCCTTGATGACGAAGTCGTTGACCGAGACCTTGATCCCGTCCTTCTCCAGCATCGCATTGACGCGGGCGCGGGCGGCCAGCAGGCCGTCGATCTCGCAGTCGATGGTCAGCGGGAAGTGCGGCACGTCGCGGAAGCTGTCGGTCAGGCGCCGGGCGATGGCCTTGCGCATGCCGTCCAGCGGCATGAGGTCGTAGCTGCCGTCGGGGATGCCCATCTGGGCCAGCGACTGCACGGGACGCGTCTCGCGGGTCGCCGCCGTCGCGGCGGCGTCCGGAGCGCCGCCGCCCTTCAGCCCCTCGACATCGCGGCGGACGATGCGGCCGTGCGGGCCGGTGCCCTTGACCGTCTTCAGGTCGATGCCGTTCTGGGCCGCGATGCGTCGGGCCAGAGGCGAGGCGAAGAGGCGCCCGCCATCGGCGGCCTTCGGCGCCGGCGCCGACTTCACAGGCTCAGCCTTCGCCGGAGCGGCCTCCGCTGTCGGCCGCTCCGCAGCCTTGGGCGCGTCGGATTTCGGGGTCGGGGCGGGCGCGACGCCCTCCCCCTTCAGCCGGGCGATCGGAGTGTTGACCTTCACGCCCTCGCTGCCCTCGGCGACGAGGATTTCTTCGACCTCGCCCTCGTCTACGGCCTCGACCTCCATGGTCGCCTTGTCGGTCTCGATCTCGGCGATGACGTCGCCGGCCTTGACCGTGTCGCCGGCCTTGATGTGCCACTTGGCCAGGACGCCCTCCTCCATGGTGGGCGACAGCGCGGGCATCAGGATGTCGGTCATTGCACGCTCCCGGTCGGCGTCGGCTCGGCGAGCGTGCGGACGTTGTCCGACTTGATGACCTCGCTCAGCCCCTGGAGAATTCGGTTGTAGGCCTGCTGCTCGTCGTGCCCGTGACGCACGGCGTAGCCGTAGGCCATGTGGCGGGCGGCGATGGCGAGCAGCTGACCGAACTTCGCCGGGTCGTTGAAGGCGGGCTTCACCGACATCACCGGCTCGTCCTTCGACCACCACATACGGATGATCTCGATGGCCTCCGGATCGGCGGCGACGCTGTCCGGCGTCTTCAGCTGATGCTCCTCGAGGCCGCTCATGCCATCACCGCCTTGACGGCCTTGATGATCTTGTCGGCGCCCGGCAGCGACAGGGCCTCGAGATTGGCCGCGTAGGGCAGCGGCACGTCTTCCTGGTGGACGCGCAGCGGCGGGGCGTCGAGGTAGTCGAAGGCGTGCTCGATCACCCGCGCCACCACCTCGGCGCCGACGCCCATCGGACCCCAGCCTTCCTCGGCCGAGACCAGACGGCTGGTCTTCTTGACGCTCTCGACGATGGTCTCGTGGTCGAGCGGGCGCAGGGTGCGCAGGTCGACGACCTCGCAGCGGATCCCCTCCTCCGCCAGCTTCTCGGCCGCCTGCAGGGCGAAGCCGACCATGCGGCTGTGAGCGGTGATGGTGACGTCGGTTCCCTCGCGGCGGACCTTGGCCTTGCCGATCGGCAGCACCCAGTCCTCGACCTCCGGGACGTCGAACTCCAGCCCGTACATCATCTCGTGCTCGAGGAAGACGACCGGGTTGGGATCGCGGATCGCCGCCTTCAGCAGGCCCTTGGCGTCGGCCGCATCGTACGGCGCGACGACCTTCAGGCCCGGCACCTGGGCGTACCAGGCCGAGTAGTCCTGGCTGTGCTGCGCGGCCACCCGGCTGGCGGCGCCGTTGGGCCCGCGGAACACGATCGGCGCGCGGATCTGGCCGCCCGACATGTACAGGGTCTTGGCCGCCGAGTTGATGATGTGGTCGATGGCCTGCATGGCGAAGTTGAAGGTCATGAACTCGACGATCGGCTTCAGCCCGGCCATGGCGGCGCCGACGCCGAGGCCGGCGAAGCCGTGCTCGGTGATCGGGGTGTCGACGACCCGCTGGGCGCCGAACTCCTGCAGCAGTTCGCGGCTGACCTTGTAGGCCCCCTGGTACTGGGCGACCTCCTCGCCGATCAGGAACACCGCCTCGTCGCGGCGCATCTCTTCGGCCATGGCGTCGCGCAGGGCGTCGCGGATGGTGGTCTTGACCAGCTTCGCGTCGGCGGGGATCTCGGGATCCTTCAGCTCGACCTTCGGACCGGTCGCGGTGACGTCCTTCTTCTCCGGCTCGCCGCCCTTGTCGGTGACGGTTTCCGGGGCGGGCTCGGCCTTGGGGGCATCCGCCTTGGGGGCGGCCGCGCTGGCGTCGTCGCCGGCCAGCCGCGCGATCGGCGTATTGACCTTCACGTTCTCGGACCCTTCGGGGACGAGGATTTCCAGCACCTCGCCCTCGTCGACGGCCTCGACCTCCATGGTCGCCTTGTCGGTCTCGATCTCGGCGATCACCTGGCCGGCCGACACGGTGTCGCCCGTCTTGATGTGCCACTTGCTGAGGGTGCCTTCCTCCATCGTCGGAGACAGCGCCGGCATCAGGATGTCGGTCACGGATCAGGCCTCCACGTAGACGTCGGTGTAGAGCTCGGACGGATCGGGTTCCGGGCTCTCCTGGGCGAATTGAACGGCTTCGGCGACGATCGCCTTGATTTCGTTGTCGATGGCCTTGAGCTCGTCGTCACCGGCCTTGGCCTGCTCGAGCAGCATCTTGACGTGTTCGATCGGGTCGCGGGTCTTCTTTACCTCGTCGACCTCCTCCTTGGTGCGGTACTTGGCCGGGTCGGACATCGAGTGGCCGCGGTAGCGGTAGGTCTTCACCTCCAGGATGAAGGGGCCGCCGCCTTCCCTCGCCCGCTTGACCGCCCGGGCGACCGCGTCGCGCACGGCCAGCACGTCCATGCCGTCGACCTGCTCCCCCGGGATCCCGAAGCTGGCGCCTCGCTGGTAGAGCTCGGTCGTCGCCGACGAGCGCTCGATCGACGTGCCCATGGCGTACTGGTTGTTCTCGATGATGTAGATGGCCGGCAGCTTCCACAGCTGGGCCATGTTGAAGCTCTCGTAGACCTGGCCCTGGTTGGCGGCCCCGTCGCCGAAGTAGACGAAGGCCACCGAGTCGTCGCCGCGGTACTTGCCGGCGAAGGCCAGGCCGGTGCCGAGCGCCACCTGGGCCCCGACGATGCCGTGGCCGCCGTAGAAGCCGGTGGGCACGTCGAACATGTGCATCGAGCCGCCCTTGCCCTTGGACGAGCCGCCGATCCGGCCGGTCAGCTCGGCCATGACCTCCTTCGGGTCCATGCCGGCGGCCAGCATGTGGCCGTGGTCGCGATAGCCGGTGATGATCTTGTCGTGGCCCTGCTTGACGCTCTCCTGCACGCCCACCGCCACGGCCTCCTGGCCGATGTACAGGTGGCAGAAGCCGCCGATCAGCCCCATGCCGTACAGCTGGCCCGCGCGCTCCTCGAAGCGGCGGATGAGCACCATCTCGCGGTAGTAGCGCAGCAGGTCCTCCTTCGAGGCCTGAGGCGTGTTGGGGATACTCCTGGCCTTGCTGGAATCAGCTTTGGCGGCGGGGGCTTTCGCCATCCGTCTTCACTCCCGGCTGGGCCCGCGACACGGGGCCTCTGTCGTTACGGAAAGGGGCTTTAGCAGCCTTCGTTCCCGAAACGCAAAGCGGCCCGGCGAAGCTGTAACTAAAGTTCACGATCTCGCGGCGGGGACCCGTTCGGAGACAGGATGGGAGACGCGGATCACATAGTCGCGGGGGTCGGCGAAGCCGAGAACGGCCCGCGCCCGCTCCTCCAGCAGGTCGCGCGACAGGCTGTCCGTGCGCAGATAGCGGACGCGGACCTCCAGGTCCCGTCGCTCCTCCAGGATCTGCGCCAGTTGGGCCTCGCGCCGCAGCAGCATAGCCTCGCGCTCGCCGCCGCCCAGCAGGCCGCGCTCGCCCGTGAGGGCCTGCACGCCGAGATAGGCGATCAGCAGCAACAGCACGCAGGACGGGACGTAGGGCTTCATCCGCTCGGGCACTCGGACGCTCCTTCTGAGCGCGGACTCGTGATCAATGAGTCCTGACCGAAAATGCCTAACGAACCGTAGCTCGGCCGCAGGTTTTGCAGCCCTGCCCCGGCCCTACTTCAGCAGCATGCCGTCGCCGTAATACGCGCCCTGGTCGCCCAGCATCTCCTCGATGCGAAGCAGCTGGTTGTACTTGGCGGTCCGGTCCGAGCGGGCCAGCGAGCCGGTCTTGATCTGCCCGCAGTTGGTGGCCACGGCGAGGTCGGCGATGGTCGAGTCCTCGGTCTCGCCCGAGCGGTGGCTCATCACCGCCGTATAGCCGGCGCGATGGGCGATATCGACCGCATCCAGGGTCTCGGAAAGTGTGCCGATCTGGTTGACCTTGATGAGGATCGAGTTGGCCAGACCCTCGCCGATGCCGGCCGCCAGACGGGCCGGGTTGGTCACGAACAGGTCGTCGCCGACCAGCTGCACCCGGTCGCCGAGCCGCTCGGTCAGCAGCTTCCATCCGTCGAAGTCGTCCTCGGCGCAGCCGTCCTCGATGGAGACGATCGGGAAGCGCTCGCACAGGTCGGCGAGGTAGCCGACCATGCCGTCCTGGTCGAAGGTCTTGCCCTCGCCGCTCATGACGTACTTGCCGTCCTTGAAGAACTCGGTCGAGGCGACGTCGAGGCCCAGCTGGAAGTCCTCGCCGGCCAGATAGCCGGCCGACTGGCCCGCCTTGGTGATGAACTCCAGCGCGGCCTCGGCCGACTGCAGGTTGGGGGCGAAGCCGCCCTCGTCGCCCACGTTGGTGTTGTGACCCGCGTCCTTGAGCGCCTTCCTGAGGGCATGGAAGATCTCGGCGCCCATGCGCAGGGCCTCCGAGAAGCTCTCCGCGCCGGTCGGCAGGATCATGAACTCCTGGATGTCGATCGGATTGTCGGCGTGGGCCCCGCCGTTGATGATGTTCATCATCGGGGTCGGCAGCACCCGGGCCGAAACGCCGCCGAGGTAGCGATACAGCGGCAGGTTCGAGCTGATCGCGCTGGCCTTGGCGCAGGCGAGGCTGACGCCGAGGATGGCGTTGGCGCCCAGACGGCCCTTGTTCGGCGTGCCGTCCAGCGAGATCAGCGCCTCGTCGATGCGGCGCTGGTCCTCGGCGTCCATGCCGGACAGGGCGTCGAAAATCTCGCCGTTGACCGCGTCGACCGCGTTCTGGACGCCCTTGCCGCCCCACAGGTCCTTGTCGCCGTCGCGCAGCTCGACCGCCTCGTGAGCGCCCGTGGAAGCGCCCGACGGCACCGCGGCGCGGCCGAAGCTGCCGTCGTCCAGCACCACATCGACCTCGACCGTGGGGTTGCCCCGGCTGTCGAGGATCTGGCGGGCGACGATTTCAGCGATATCGGTCATGGAGCGCTCCGGGTGCGGATGGCGAGGATCGGCTCGCGTTTAGCCCGTCCGGAGCAGCCGGAGCAAGGCGAGCCGCCGCCGCCGGAACTGACCGGATCGTTCAGGCGCAGCCTTCGACGTACTGGATCGAAGGGCCGCCGGCGCGAATGGCCTTCACCGCCCCGTCCTGCCCGACCTCGAAGACGAGACCGCGGGCCTCCGGGTCCTCGACGTAGCCGGCGCCTCCGCCGCGGCTCCAGACGGTGATGTAGCCCGCTGGCGCCGGCTCGTACTTGTGCGGCTCGCGCACGGCCTCGGCCCCGTAGGCCGCCGCGATCCCGTCGCCGGGATCGCCCACCCCGTAGCCGCGCTCCGTGGTCACGTCCGAGGGGCGGATCAGCGAGATGCGGGTCAGCCGGTCGCGCTCGATCATGACCAGCATCGCCTCCGGCGCACGCTCGGGCCGGAACTCGTCGCAACTGGCCGGGTCCGGACCGCCGACCGCCTCGGGGTTGGCGTCCTCTCCCAGGGCCGCGACGACCTCGGCGCGGGTCATGCCGATGCGCAGCGGGCCCCAGCCCTCGGCGCCCAGTTGCGGTGCGGTCGAGCTGGCGGCCGGCGGCGGGGTCGGTTCGGGGGCCGTTTCGGGCGCGCCGGAGTCCTCCGCCCCGCAGGCGGCCAGGGCGAGCACGGCGGACGTGAGGAGCAGGCGGCGGATCATGGAGGCCCTCCGGTGAGTCGAGGGCGCATCAACGCACGAAAACGGCGCGCGGAAAACCGCGCGCCGTCCGGTGGCTTCACCGTCGATGGGAGACCTAGTCTTCCTTCGGCGTCAGGACCTGGCGGCCGCGATAGGTGCCGGTCTTCAGGTCGATGTGGTGCGGGCGCTTCAGCTCGCCGGTGTCCTTGTCCTCGACGTAGGCGTTCGTGCCCAGGGCGTCGTGGGCGCGGCGCATGTTGCGACGCGAGGGCGATACTTTCCGCTTCGGAACGGCCATGTCCGTCTCAATCTTCTGGTCGGGCGCCCATGAGAGCGCGAAAACAACAGCGGCGGCCCCCGGAAGAGCCGCCACGCGAGCGCGGGCTTATGCATGAAGCCGCGCTGCTTTTCAAGGCCGGGCCGCGCGGTTCCCCCTGTCGTGAAAAGTGGCGGAATCCAGCCGCAAAGCTTGCCGGCAATTCACTGGCCTGGCCGGCAGCCTGGTCCTTACAGCAACGCTTCTTTCTCCAGATGACCGGAAGGTTCCCATGATCGCCCGTGCGCTGCTCGTCGCCGCCGCCGTGTCCGCATCGGCCGCGCCCGCCTCCGCCCAGAGCCTGCTGGAGCGCGCCGCCCGCGGAGCCAGCCAGGCGGCCGCCGAG
>JAFAEC010000032.1 GCA_023424215.1 Pseudomonadota bacterium | reverse complement strand
CGCCGGTCCCGCCTTGCGGCGTCGCCGGGCGGCGGGGCTTGCCGGATCATGTCCGCATCGGCCCCGCCAGGTCGGGCGCGCGGCGAGCAAGGGACGTCATCCACTCGACGTCCACGAGGACCCCGGGATTCTCCTCCACCCCGGCTTCATCGCTCGACCACAGCCCGCCGTCGTCGAGGTCGTGGATCCGACGCCCTCCCCATCGACGGGATGTGGGCAGTGTGGGGGCGGTTCTTCCTATGGCGGGGAAATGACGCTGCCTGCCGGTGTTTGTTCAATGAAAACAGCGGGCGATACGCGCGAGATAGGGGATTTGAACATTAACTCCCGGCGCCGGGGAGGGGTCTGGCGCCGCTGGTTCATCACAACGGGCACGAAGGATTCACAAAGGACACGACGGGGCCGGCGCGCTCTGCGGCCTCCGACGGAGCGGCGGTGAGTTCGATTGCGGGCCTGGGGCCCGCGGGCGGCGGAGACAGCCGTGCTCCCGTCGTGGTCGTCGTGCCCTTCGTGTACGTTGTGATGAACCGGCGAGGTCGGCCACAGGCGGGTCGGCGGAGGATGTGCGGTATTTTAATACCGGTTACAAAAGACGGCGCAAAACCAATGTTTTAAGGCAGATTGGGCGCGATGACGGCCATTGACCGGCGCTCGTCCATCCTCTATCAGCGCGCCTTCCGCTCATCCCGGTTCCGGGAAGGGCAGCCCGTTTCGTCCCCGAGGAACCCTCGCAATGCTGAAGAGCACCACGGCTTCGCTGAAGCCGGCCGAGGTCGAGAAGAAGTGGATCCACATCGACGCCGAAGGCGTCGTGGTGGGCCGTCTCGCGACCTTCATCGCCAACCGTCTGCGCGGCAAGCACCGCCCGGACTACACCCCGCACGTCGACTGCGGCGACTATGTCGTCGTCACCAACGTGGACAAGGTGGTGTTCACCGGCGCCAAGAACACCGACAAGGTCTACTATCGCCACACCGGCCACCCGGGCGGCGTCAAGTCGACCACGCCTGAGAAGGTGCTGGGCGGCCGCTTCCCCGAGCGCGTGCTCGAGAAGGCCGTCGAGCGCATGCTGCCGAAGGAAAGCCCGCTGGCCCGCAAGCAGATGACGCACCTGCGCCTGTTCGCCGGCGCGACGCACACCCACGAAGCCCAGTCGCCCGAGACGATCGACTTCAAGTCGGCCTCGGCCAAGAACACCCGGAGCGTCTGAGCATGACCGACGTCGCCAACACCGAAACCGCCACCGGCTTCGACGCCCTGAAGGGCATGGGCACGGTCGCCGAGGAGGCTCCCGTCCACGTCCAGAAGCTGGACGCCCAGGGCCGCGCCTATTCGACCGGCAAGCGCAAGAACGCCATCGCCCGCGTGTGGGTGAAGCCGGGCACCGGCAAGTTCACCATCAACGGCAAGGACCAGGAGCAGTATTTCGCTCGTCCCGTGCTGCGCATGATGATCGCCCAGCCGCTGGTCGTCACCGGCCGCGAGACCCAGTTCGACGTGGTCTGCACGGTCGAGGGCTCGGGCCTGTCGGGCCAGGCCGGCGCCATCCGCCACGGCCTGTCGCACGCCCTGACGCACTATGAGCCGGAGCTGCGCAAGGTGCTGAAGCCGCACGGCTTCCTGACCCGCGACGCCCGCGTCGTCGAGCGCAAGAAGTACGGCCGCGCCAAGGCCCGCCGTTCGTTCCAGTTCTCGAAGCGCTAAGCCGTTTCAGATACGGTATGGAAGGGGGCGCTTCGGGAAACCGGAGCGCCCTTTTTCTTTGGAGCGTCTGTTGACCCACACCATCTTCATCGACGGCGAGGTGGGGACCACGGGGCTGGAGATCCGCGAGCGGCTGGAGCGCCGGTCGGATCTGGAGCTGATCCTGCTCGGCGACCGGCGGCGGGACGTGGAGGCGCGGCGGGAGGCGCTGAACGCGGCCGATGCCGTGATCCTGTGCCTGCCCGATGACGCCGCGAAGGAAGCCGTGGCGATGATCGAGAACCCGAGCGTGCGGGCAGTCGACGCCTCGACGGCGTATCGGGTCGATCCGACATGGACCTATGGCTTCGCCGAGATGGCGCCGGGGCAGAGGGAGCGGATCGCCGGGGCGACGCGAGTGTCGAACCCGGGCTGCTATCCGACCGGCTTCATCGGTCTGGTGCGGCCGCTGGTCTCGGCCGGGATCATCCCGGCGGGCTGGCCGACGACGGTCAATGCGGTGAGCGGCTATTCCGGCGGCGGCAAGGCGATGATCGCCGAGTTCGATCCCGGCTCGGGGACCGGGATGACAAAGGCGCCGCCGTACCGCGCCTATGGGCTGACGTTGAAGCACAAGCATGTGCCGGAGATGACGAAGCACACCGGGCTGGAGCGGCCGGTGCTGTTCGCGCCGGCGGTGGGGGCCTACCGGCAGGGCATGCTGGTCGAGGTTCCGCTGCACCTGTCGGCGCTGCCGTCGAGCCCGTCGGTCGAGGTGATCCACGGGGCGCTGGTCGAGGCCTATGCGGACGCGCGCTTCGTCGAGGTCGCCTCGCTGGAGGAGACCGAGGCCATGACCGGCATCGATCCGGAGGGGCTGAACGGCACCAACCGGATGCGTCTGCACGTGTTCGGCGACCGCGGCGGGGAGCAGGTGCGGCTGGTGGCGCTGCTGGACAACCTCGGCAAGGGGGCGTCCGGGGCGGCGGTGCAGAACCTCAACCTGATGCTGGGGCTGGACGAGGGTGCGGGGCTCTCCTGACGCCGCGCCGCGGCTCCACTTGCGATCCGTCGCGGGCCTCCCGACGTATCGCCTGTCATGCCGATGGATCGCCGCTCGTTGCTGCTGACCGCCGGGGCCGCCGCCCTGGCCGGATGCACGCCGGAAACCGCTGGCGCGCAGGCGGCGCGGTTCGCCGACTCGCCGTTCCGGCGGATCACCGACGCCCAGTGGCGGGCGCGGCTGCCGGAGCTGAGCTACCGGGTGCTGCGCCACGAGGCGACCGAGCGGCCGGGCGGCAGCCCCCTGAACCGCGAGCGCCGGCGGGGGACCTTCGTGTGCCGCGGCTGCGAGCTGCCGCTGTTCCGGTCGGAATGGAAGTACGACTCCGGCACCGGCTGGCCCAGCTTCTTCCGGGTGATGGGCGCCAACGTCGGAACGAAGACGGATTTCGCGATCGGCTTCCCGCGCACGGAGTATCACTGCGCCCGCTGCCTCGGGCATCAGGGGCACGTGTTCGACGACGGGCCGGCGCCGACCGGGAAGCGCTACTGCAACAACGGCGCGGCGCTGGCCTTCAGGCCGGCGGCCTGAGGGCGGCGCGGGCCGACTGCAGGGTCAGGCCGGTCCAGATCCCCGCCATGATCAGCATCAGGCCGTAGTCGCCGGTCGGGGCGATGAGCGGCAGGACGGCGGAGAGGATGATGGCCAGGGGGAAGACCATGGCCATGATCACGGTAGCGGGGGCGTTGCGATCGATCAGCGGCTTGGGCTTGCGCTTGCGGCTGTGCATCCACAAGCCGTTGAGCAGCATGAAGCCGAGGGCGCTGAGCAGGGCGGCGCCGAAATAGATCGGCCGCTGCTCGGGCCGGGCGCTGAAGATGGCGCTGGCGGTGACCAGGGTCAGGGCGAGGACGCTGGTGATCGCCAGCAGGACGTTGACGTTGCGGTTCAAGACTTGACCTTCACATAGGAGCCGGGCGCGGGCTCGATCGGCTTGAGCGGACCCTTGGACGGATTCCGCGCCGGAACCCAGTCGCCGGAGCGGGCGTGCAGCCAGTCGGCCCAGTGATTCCACCAGCTGCCGGGATGCTGTTCGGCCCCGGCCAGCCAAGCCTCGAGGGTCCCGGGCAGTTCGGCGTTGGTCCAGTGCTGGTACTTGTTCGCCGCCGGCGGATTGACCACCCCGGCGATGTGGCCGGAGCCGGCCAAGGTCAGGACGACCTCAGCGTTGGAGAAGGCGCGGGCCGAGCGGTAGACCGAGTTCATCGGGGCGATGTGGTCCTCGCGGCTGGCCTGGAAGTAGAGTGGGATCGTCACCTTGGACAGGTCCGCCTTGACGCCGCCGATCTCGAATTGGCCCTGGCTGAGGGCGTTCCGGCCATACATGGAGCGCAGGTAGTCGAGGTGGAGCTTCCTCGGCATGCGGGTCTGGTCGGCGTTCCAGAACAGCAGGTCGAAGGCGGGCGGGTCCTTGCCCATCAGGTAGTTGCTGACGAAGAACGACCAGATCAGGTCGTTGGCGCGGAGCGCGTTGAAGGTGTCGGCCATGGCCGCGCCGGGCAGGACGCCGCCGGCGGCGTCCATCTGCTGCTCGATCTCCTTCAGCCAGTGGTCGTCGGTGAAAAGCAGGAGGTCGCCGGCCTCGGCGAAGTCGTGCTGGGCGGCGAAGAAGGTGCAGGCGTTGACGCGCTCGTCGCCGTGCGCCGCCATGTGGGCCAGGGCCGCGCCCATCAGGGTGCCGCCGATGCAGTAGCCGACGGCGTTGATGCGGTCGGCCTTCGACTGCTCCAGCGCCTTTTCGACGGCGCGGTATATCCCCTTGCGCAGATAGTCGTCGAAGCCCCAGTCGGCCTTGTCGACGTCCGGATTGACCCAGGAGCAGACGAAGACGGTGAAGCCCTGGGCCGACAGCCAGCGGATCATCGAGTTTTCGGGCTGCAGGTCGAGAATGTAGAACTTGTTGATCCACGGCGGGAAGATCAGCAGCGGGATGGCGCGCTGCTTGTCCGTGGCCGCGTCGTACTGGATCAGTTCGAAAAGCTCGTCGCGCCAGACCACCTGACCGGGGGCGGTGGCGACGTTCTTCCCGACCTCGAAGCGGCCGTAGTCGGCCTGGCTGATCTTCAGCTTGCCGCGGCCGCGCTCCAGATCGGCGGCGAAATTCTGCATCCCCTTGACCAGCGATTCGCCGCTGGTCTCGGCCAGGGCCTTCAGCGCCGCCGGGTTGGAGGCGAGGAAGTTGGAGGGCGAGAAGGCGTCGGTGAGCAGTTTGGTGAAGAACTCGGCGCGGCGTTTGGTGCGCGGGTCGACGTCCTCGACCGAGGCGACCAGGCCGTTCATCCAGTCGGCCGTGGTCAGGTAGGAGCGGCGCATGACGTCGAACATCGGGTTCTCGGTCCAGGCGGGGTCCTTGAAGCGCTTGTCCTTCGACGGCTCCGGCGCGGGGGCTTCGCCGGCGGCGGCGCGGGCGGTGGAGGCCCACAGGTCCATGTAGCGGCCGAACAGGTCGGCCTGGGCGGCGAACAGCTTGTCCGGCCGGGCGGCGAGGCTGGACATGACGCTGGTCATGGCCGGAGCGACGTTGAACGGATCCGGCGACAGGGCGGCGGGGCGGTCGGCCTGGGCCAGGGCGGCCTCGGCGATGGCCGCCTGGGCGGTCATCGCGGCCTTCGCGAGGTTCAGCGACAGGGTCTCCAGCATCTCGCGCTGGCCGGCGAAGGGATCGGCGG
>JAFAEC010000210.1 GCA_023424215.1 Pseudomonadota bacterium | reverse complement strand
GGGTCGGCCTCCCCCCCCGCCGCCCCGGAACTCTCAGGCGTCGGCCGAAGCCGGCGCGAGGGGCTTAGCCCTCGACCTTGAGCTGGCCAGCCGATTCCTTGCCCGAGCGACGGTCGCGCTCGATCTCGTAGGAGATCTTCTGGTTTTCATCGAGGCCGCGCAGGCCCGCCTGTTCGACGGCCGAGATGTGGACGAAGACGTCCTTGCCGCCGTCATCCGGCTGGATGAAGCCGTAGCCCTTGGTGGAGTTGAACCATTTCACGGTGCCGGTAGCCATTCGAGACCTCCTTCTGGCGTTGGCCGCAGGGAACAGCCCCTGATCGGCCTGTCGGGTCTGAATGGGAGCGGCTGGACCTCGGGCGAAAGCAGAGGGTGGCGTTTCGCAGAGAGATCGACGTAGGCCCTTGTGCACGGCTCGTGCGGCCGAAGCAAGGCCGGACGCTCAATCCGCGGGTTGGGCGCCTGTCGGCGGCACGTAGTGCTGCTGGCACAGCTTGCGCAGGTCGGCGGTCAGCGACGGACCGTAGAGGGCGTCCTGGATTCGATCGTAGCCCTCGGAGGAGAGCGCCTGCTTGATGTCGGACACGGTGCGGCAGCGCCCCTCGCGCGCCAGCTCATAGGCGCGCTCGAGGGTTGTGGGTCGAAGACTGGACATACCCCAAGATAGGTCGGGACGCCGCCGATTGCGAGGGTCAGAAGGCGAAGCTGATCCCGGCGACCAGAGCGTCGCTGTAGGACTCGCTGGGAACTTCGGCATCGGTCCCGTACCAGCGAAGGTCGAGCTCGATCTCGCGGGTCAGGGCGTAGGCCACGCCGACGTTGTAGCCGGTGTAGTCGACGCTGGTTTCCTGCTCGCGACGGCCGACGGCGGCCGAGCCCGAGAGCTTGTCGGTGAAGTCCCAGCCGACCTGGGCCTCGTACCACATCCAGCCTTCGCTCGAGCCGAGGTTGTCCGGCGAGTGCTGGACGCGCAGGCGGGCGCTGGCCGGGCCGATCGAGCGCTTCATGTCGGCGGTGAACTCCCAGGCGTCGTCGTCGGTCCCGGGGTTGGCGTCGATCAGCCACTTGTGCTTGGCGCTGAAGTCGAAGTCGAAGCCGGCGAACTGCGGACGCACGCCGCCGACCAGGGCCGCCTCGACGTTCGAACCGGAGCTGTCGACCGTCTCGATCGAGGGGCCGGCGTAGAACAGGCCGCTGTCACTCTCCCATTCCGCTTCGGCCCAGGCGAACGGATCGCCATTGGTCTTGGAGGTGTCCTTGGAGCGGTTGTCGGTGGCGGCGCCGAACGCGAAGGACCAGTTGTCCGCGTCCTGGGCGGCGGCGGCCGGCGCAAGGGCGAGGAGAGCGGCGGCGGCGGCGGCGGCGGTCGTCAGGGTGCGGAGCATGAATCGGCCTCGTTCGTGGACGAGGCCGCTCTAGAGACGCTTCTTGTCGAATTCATCACAGGCTTGCGAATATTCGTCCTGCAGACGGCCCACCAGATCGCGGACGGGAAGGATGTCGTGGACCGCTCCGGCGCCCTGGCCGGCCGACCAGACCGTCTTCCACGCCCTCGCTTCCTCGCCCATGTCGAGCTTGTGCTCGGGCAGGGATTTGGGGTCGATCCCGTTCTCGACCAGCGAAGGCGTCAGGAAGTTGGCCGGGATGCCGGACACCGCGGGCGTGTAGGTGATGTCCATCGAACCGGCCTCGACGATCATGTCCTTGTAGTGCGGCTGGGCCTGGCTTTCGGTCGTGGCGATGAAGCGGGTGCCCATGTAGGCGAAGTCGGCGCCCATCATCAGGGCGGCGGCGACGTCGCGGCCCGTCGAGAGGCAGCCGGACAGGATGATCGTCCCCTCGAAGAAGCCGCGCACCTCCTCGACCAGGGCGAAGGGGTTGACCACCCCGGCGTGGCCGCCGGCCCCGTTGGCGACGAGGATCAGCCCGTCGACGCCGGCCTGGGCGGCCTTCCGCGCATGGCGCACATTGGCGATGTCGTGGAAGACCACGCCGCCGTAGCCGTGCACCGCCTCGACCACGTCGCGCACGGCGCCCAGCGAGGTGATGACCAGCGGCACCTTCTCCTCGACCGTCACCTGCATGTCGGCGAGCAGGCGCGGGTTGGTCGGGTGCACGATGTGGTTGACCCCGAAGGCGGCCGCGTCGGGGCTGCGCCGCGCCTTGATGTCGTGGAGCCACTCCCGATAGCCCTCGGTGGTGCGCTGGTTCAGCGACGGGAAGGTGCCGATGACCCCGGCGTTACAGGCCTCGACGACCAGGTCCGGGCCGGAGACGAGGAACATCGGCGCGGCGATCACCGGCAGCTTCAGTCCCGATTGCAGCGAAGCCGGAATGGCCATGGCGAACCCCCGCGTTGTCTTTCGCTACGGATAGCGGGGTGACGATGGGGAAGGCAAATCCGCGTGGGCGGAGCAGACCGCTGCGTATATTTACCCGGATAGAAATATGCGATATTTCGTCCGGATTAAAATGGAGAGCCTGATGACGCCTGAGGAACGAAAGGCCCTGGTCGCCGCCTACAAGGAGCGGAAGAGCGTCGCCGGCGTGTTCGCCGTGCTGTGCACCGCCACCGGCGAGGCGTGGGTGGGCCAGAGCCGCCACATCGACACCGAGCAGAACGGGCTGTG
Source organism: Pseudomonadota bacterium (assembly GCA_023424215.1). Taxonomy (GTDB): domain Bacteria; phylum Pseudomonadota; class Alphaproteobacteria; order Caulobacterales; family Caulobacteraceae; genus Brevundimonas. The sequence continues at coordinate 31,370 of JAFAEC010000210.1, read as the reverse complement.
GTTCACCCTGCGGCAGGGCAGTTCGCCATTCCGCAGCCTCCAGGCCGCGTGGAACGCGCACGCGGAGGCGGATTTCCGGTTCGAGCAGCTGGACCGGCTGCCGGAAGACGCCTCGCCGCTGGCCCGTGACATGGAGCTGAAGGCGCGGGCGACGCGGTGGACCGCGCGGCTGGGCGCCCGCCCCCTTTGAAAACCGCGGGCCAGCCCCCTAATGGCTGCAATCCCTTTCGCCGCTGCGGCTGCTTCGGACTGACGCCATGACCACCGACACCTCGGGCCTGCACCAGCTGGGCCAGATGACGCCCGCTCCGACCAGCCCCGAAACCGCCGTGCTGGAGCGTGTGCCGAACCCGCACGCCGACACCCTGTATCTGGCCCGCTTCACCGCGCCGGAGTTCACCAGCCTGTGCCCGGTGACGGGCCAGCCGGACTTCGCCCACATCGTCATCGACTACGCGCCGGGCGACTGGCTGGTGGAGAGCAAGAGCCTGAAGCTCTACCTGACCTCGTTCCGCAACCACGGCGCCTTCCACGAGGACTGCACCGTGGCCATCGGCAAGCGGCTGGTCGACCTGCTGCACCCGAAGTGGCTGCGCATCGGCGGCTACTGGTATCCGCGCGGCGGTATTCCGATCGACGTCTTCTGGCAGACCGGCCCGGCGCCTGAGGGCCTGTGGCTGCCGGACCAGGGCGTGCCGACGTATCGCGGGCGGGGGTGAGGACGGACTGACGCCGCCACGGGAATTGCTCACCTTCCCCTCATGAGACCCGGCCCGAGCGCCGCTAGCGTCGCGTCATGTCCGACTCCTCCCGTCTCCCGCTCGAAGCCTGGGGCCGCCGCTGGCTCGCCGACGCCCAGGCCTGGGCCGACCGGGGGCGGTGGCGCGGATACGCCCTCGAGTTCCTGTGGTTCGGGCTGAAGCAGGGGTGGGCGTGCCTGTTCGGCGGGGCGATGCTGGCGCTGATCGTGGGGACCTTCCTGTGGTGGCCGGAGGGCGCGGCGGTGTCGCGCTACGATTTTCTCGTCGTGGGGGCCGTGGCCATTCAGGCGGCGATGCTGCTCCTGAAGCTTGAGACATGGGAGGAGGCGCGGGTCATCTTCCTGTTCCACCTCGCCGGGACGGTGATGGAGCTGTTCAAGACGGCGCACGGTTCGTGGGTCTATCCGGAGGACAGCCTGCTGAGGATCGGCGCCGTCCCGCTGTTCTCGGGCTTCATGTACGCGGCGGTGGGCAGCTACATCGCGCGGGTGCAGCGCATCTTCCATATCCGGGTCACGCGCTACCCGCCGCTGTGGACGACATGGCCGCTGGCGGCGGCGGTCTATGTGAACTTCTTCGCCCATCACTGGCTGCCGGACATGCGGCTGGCGCTGTTCGCGGCGACGGCGGTGCTGTTCGGGCGCGGGTGGTTCCACTTCACGGGCGACCGGAGCCGGCGGTCCATGCCGCTGCTGCTCGGCTATCTGCTGGTGGCCCTGTTCATCTGGATCGCCGAGAATCTGGCGACCTTCGGCCGGGCCTGGGCCTACCCGGGGCAGGCGGACGGCTGGGAGATGGTCGGGCTGGAGAAGCTGGGCAGCTGGTTCCTGCTGATGATCGTGTCGGTGGTGCTGGTGTCGATCGTGCACAGGCCGGAAGCGGAGGTTCTAGGTGCTAGGTGCTAGGTGCTAGGGGGACTTCCAGCCGGCGACTGCTTGACCTGCCCCTCCTAGAACCTAACCCCTAGAACCTAGAACCTATGTCCACCACCGACGTCGTCATTCTTGGAGCCGGCCACAACGGCCTTGTCTGCGCCTTCTACCTGGCCCGGGCCGGGCTGAAGGTGACGGTGCTGGAGCGGCGGCACGTGGTCGGTGGAGCGGCGGTGACGGAGGAGTTCCATCCGGGCTTTCGCAACTCCACGGCCAGCTACACGGTCAGCCTGCTCAATCCCAAGGTCATCGCCGACATGGAGCTGGCGCGGCACGGGCTGCGGGTGGTCGAGCGCAGGGTGTCGAACTTCCTGCCGCTGCCGGACGGCCGGCACCTGCTGGCGGGGGAGGGGCGGACGGCCGCCGAGGTCGCGAAGTTCTCGGCGCGGGACGCGGAGCGGCTGCCGGAATACGAGCGGCGGCTGGAGGCTGTGGCGGCGATCCTGCGCGACTGGATCCTGAAGGCGCCGCCGAACATGGTCGAGGGCGGCTGGATGGCCATGCTGCCCGAACTGCTGAAGGCCGGCTCGCTGGGCCGACAGGCGGCCGGGCTGGACGTCGAGGGGCGGCGCGACCTGCTGGACCTGTTCGCCAAATCGGCCGGCGACTGGCTGGACGGCTGGTTCGAGAGCGACCCGATCAAGGCCCTGTTCGGCTTCGACAGCGTGGTGGGCAACTACGCCAGTCCGTACACGCCGGGGTCGGCCTATGTGCTGCTGCACCATGTGTTCGGCGAGGTGAACGGCAAGAAGGGGGTCTGGGGCCACGCCATCGGCGGCATGGGGGCGATCACCCAGGCCATGGCCAAGGCCTGCGCCGAGGCCGGCGTCGAGATCCGGCTGGAGAGCCCGGTGGCCGAAGTGCTGACCGAGAAGGGCCGGGCGGTCGGAGCCGTGACCGAGGCGGGTGATGCGGTGCGGGCGCGGGCGGTCATCTCGAACCTGCACCCCCGGCTGCTGTTCGAGCGGCTGGTGGACGACGCGGCCGTCCCGGCGGACTTCCGGGCCCGGATCGGCAACTACCAGTCGGGATCCGGGACGTTCCGGATGAACGTCGCCCTGTCGGAATTGCCGGACTTCACGGCCCTGCCGGGGCATGGGGATCATCTGACCGCCGGGATCATCATCGCGCCGAGCCTCGCCTACATGGACCGGGCCCACGCCTCGGCGCGGATGAACGGCTGGTCGGACGAACCGATCGTCGAGATGCTGATCCCCTCGACGCTGGACGACAGCCTCGCGCCGCCCGGACAGCACGTGGCGAGCCTGTTCTGCCAGCACGTCGACCCGGCCCTGGGCGACGAGCACCGCGACACGGTGGCGGACCTGATGATCGAGACGGTCGACCGGCACGCGCCGGGCTTCAAGGCGTCGGTGCTGGGGCGGCTGGCGCTGGGCCCGCGCGACCTCGAGCGGCGCTTCGGCCTGGTCGGCGGCGACATCTTCCACGGCCGGCTGACGCTGGATCAGCTGTTCAGCGCGCGGCCGGTGCTGGGCCACGCCGACCACCGCATGCCGGTCCCGGGGCTGTACCTGTGCGGTTCGGGCGCGCATCCCGGCGGGGGCGTGACCGGCGCGCCGGGACACAACGCGGCGCGGGCGGTGCTGAAGGATCTGGGCTCGCGCCGCTAGACTTGCGCCACGCCCATCGCCTTCATCAGCGCGTCATGCACGGCCGCCTCGGTGAACGGCTTCTGGATCGTCGGATGGCCGCGCCACTGATCGGGCAGACCGCCTTCGCCGTAGCCGGTCGAGAAGACGAAGGGCACGCCGTTGCGCTGCAGGATCTCGGCCACGGGAAACACCTGCCGGCCCGCCACGTTGACGTCCAGCAGCGCGGCGTCGAGGCGTTCGCCGTCGGTGGCGAGGGCGAGCCCGTCGTCGACCGTCGCGGCCGGGCCGACCGCGGTGCAGCCCATATCCTCGAGAATGGTCTCCAGCAGCATGGCGACGAGGGATTCGTCCTCCACGACCAGAATGCGACGACCCGCCAACGCCTCGCTCATGAAACCCTCCCGCGGTCCATGGGGACCGAAAATTCCGCACAGAAACCGGCGTCTGCGTAGTCCAGTTCGACCGTCCCCGCCAGATCGTGGCGGACATTGCGCTCGATCAGTCGGCTGCCGAACCCCTTGCGAGTGGGCGTCACCGCGGGCGGGCCGCCGCGCTCACGCCAGGTCAGGTGCAGCACCGGCTTCGTCAGATCGGAAACGGCCCAGTCGACGAACACCTGCCCGTCCGGCGCCGACAGGGCGCCGTACTTCGCGGCGTTGGTGGCCAGTTCGTGGAAGATCATGCCCAACGACAGGGCGGGCGACGGCTCCAGGGCCACCGGCGGCCCGACGAGGCTGATCCGGTTGGGGCCGTGGGCCGCGGTCTCGTGCTCGAGGATGGCGCGCAGATCCGCGCCCTCCCAGTGGCTGCGGGTCAGGAGGTCGTGAGTGTGCGACAGGGCGAGCAGCCGGGCCTGGAAGCTCTCGGCGAAGCTTCTGGGGTCCTCGTGCGAGCGCGCGGTCTGCATGGCGATCGACTGGACCGTGGCGAGGGTGTTCTTCACCCGGTGGTTCAGTTCGTCGATCATCAGCTTCTGCCGCTCCGCCGCCAGGACGGTGCCGGTGACGTCATGGCCCTGCACGAAGATGCCGATGACGGCGCCGCTGTCGTCGCGAATGGGCTGGTAGATGAAGTCGAGCCAGACGGTCTCGAGAGGCCCGTTCAGCGACCGCTGCAGTTCGATCCGACTGGCCCGCCCCTCGTGCGGCTCGCCGGTGGCGTAAACGGAGTCGAGAAAGTCGATGAAACCCTGTTCGGCCACTTCCGGGAGGGCTTCCCGCACCGGCTTGCCGGTGATCGCGCGGTGGCCGATCATTTGGGCGTAGGCGGGGTTGTGCATCTGGAACACATGGTCGGGGCCGGACAGCACCGCCACGAACCCGGGGGCCTGCATGAACATGTCGAGCAGCCGGTTCCGTTCGGTCTCCAGCTGACGGTTGGCCTCCTGCACGTGCTCGGCGCGCTGCAGCACGTTGCCGCTGAGAATGGCGTTGATGGCGCGCTTGCGGTCGACGCCCGCGACCCGCCGGCGGAGCTGCTCCAGTTCGGTGATGTCGGTGGTGTGCTGAAGGATATAGGCGATGCGCCCGTCGGCGTCGTGGATCGGCGTGTGGGTCGCCGACCAGAAGCGCTCCTCGAACTCGACTCCGCCGCCGGCCACGGCCTTGGGGATGGCGTAGCGGATCAGGGCCAGATGGTCGCGCCGGTTCTCCTTCAGCACCCGCTCGAAGGAGGCGCGCAGTTGCCGGGCGTTGGCGCGACCTTCCTCGGTCGGTCCGGAATCGAAGACGTCGAAAACCGGCCTGCCCAGCAGGTCTTCGCGCCGCGCGCCGACGGCGTCCAGATAGGCGGAGTTCATGCCAGCGTAGCGCAGTTCGGGCGTCAGCAGCATGTAGGGGTTGGGAGAGGCGTCGAAGGCGGCCGCGAGGTCCGCATCGATCGCTCCGGTTTTCGCCAGTTCTTTCAAGTGCGGCCCCGCCCCTACAGCCACGCTAACGCGAAAACCGCCCTCCGGTTCTCTCATGGCGCAAAATTGGCTTGGGCGGAGAAGTGGTTATCGTTGACCCATGCTTTTGACCAGTGTGATCGCCGTCCTGATGAGCCTGACCCCACCCAGCGCCGCGGAGGCGCGCCCGACGGAGGCGCGCATCGAGCAGGGTCCGATCGTCGGCCGCGCCGCCGACGGCGTGCGGTCGTTCAAGGGCCTGCCGTACGCCGCGCCGCCGGTCGGCGACCTGCGCTGGCGCCCGCCGCAGCCGCCGCCGTCATGGAGCGCGCCGCGCGACGCTTCCCGCTTGGGGGCGATCTGCGTCCAGCCGCCTGCCAACGGCGACAACGGCGTCGGCCCCCTGCCGATGAGCGAGGATTGCCTGACCCTGAACGTCTGGGCGCCCGAGAGTCCGGACGAGGCGGCGCCGGTGATGGTCTGGATCCACGGCGGCGGGCTCAACAACGGCTCGGGCACGGCGGCGCTGTATGACGGCGCGAACCTGGCGCGCCGGGGCGTGGTGGTGGTGACGCTGAACTACCGCCTCGGACGACTGGGGTTCTTCGATCATCCGGCGCTGGCGGCGGAGCGGGCGCCCGGCGAAGCCGCGGCCAACTACGGAATGATGGATGTCGTCGCGGCCTTGCGGTGGGTGAGGGACAACGCGGCGGCTTTCGGCGGCGATCCGGGCAGGGTGACCATCTTCGGCGAGTCGGCCGGCGGGGCCCTGGTGACGCGTCTGATGATCTCGTCCGAAGCGCGGGGGCTGTTCCACCAGGCGGTGGTGCAGTCCGGCCTCGGGCGGGACGAGGGCACGCCGCTGGATGCGCCGCGGCGCGACGGCGGACCTTCCATGCGGGCGAGGGGGCAGGCGTTCGCGGCGGCTCACGGCGCGACGACGGCCCGTGAGTTGCGCGCCATTCCGGCCGAGTCCTTCCTGCGGCCGGCCCCGAACTTCTACGGCGGCGACCTGCTGGTGCGCGACGGGACCTATGTGACGGAGGACGTCGAGGCGGCCTTCGCGGCCGGACGCGAAGCGCCCGTACCGTTGATCATCGGCACGAACAGCGCCGAGTTCTGGTGGATGAAGCCGTCCGACCTGACGCCCTACGGGGCGCTCGACGACGCCATGAGGCCGGAGGAGCGGGCAGCCTTCCTGGCGGCCTACGGCGGGCAGGGAGGCTACGACCAGTTCGTGCTGAGCGATCTGGTGTTCAACGAGCCGGCCCGGCGCCTGGCGCGGCTGCATGCGCGGAACGGTCACCCGACCTGGATGTACCGCTTCGACGTCGTCTCGGCGGCCATGCCGGAGCCGCACGAGGGCGCGACCCACGCCTCCGAGCGGCAGTATGTGTTCGACAACCTGACCGCCTCGCCGTGGCCGACGGCGGAGATGGACCAGCGGCAGGCCGACCAGATGGCCGGCTACTGGACGACCTTCGCCCGCGCCGGCGACCCCAACGGCGGGATGCGCCAGGCCTGGCCCGAGTTCGGCCGCGAGCCGGATCGGTTGCTGGAGTTCACCAACCACGGACCTGTGGCCAAGAACGTGCCGTTCGCGGGGCGGCTGGACCTGATCAAGGCCTATTACGCACGGGTGCGCTGAGTCTCAGTCCGAATGCCGGACCTCGTCGCCCAGCACCGCCGTCCAAGGGTGTTTGCGCTTTTCCCAGACCGAGAATTGCGGCGGCGGGAAGCCCGGGTCGGCGAAGGCGCCCAGCGGGATGGCGAGCAGGTTCGGGAAGTTGCCGCCGCTGTAGAAGACGGTCGCGCCGCAGGTCGGACAGAAGTGGTAGTCGATGGTGCGGCCGCTGTCGGCCGTGCGGCTCCACACGCGGCTCTCGCCGGTGATCGTCACCTTGTCCTCGGGGAAGCGGGCCTGGGCGGCGAAGGCGCTGCCCGTCCTTTGCTGGCAGGCCAGGCAGTGGCAGACCGAGACGCGTACCGGCTCGCCCTCGCACAGCGCCCGCAGGCGGCCGCAGCGGCAGCCCGCCTCCCGCCGGACGGTCACAGCGTGTCCAGCACCCCGCCGTGGGTCTTGATGACCTCGGCGTAGAGGCGGCCGGAGTCCTTGATGGTCCGCTCCTGGGTGGCGAAGTTCACGTGGACGATGCCGAAGCGCTTGGAGTAGCCGAGCGACCATTCGAGATTGTCGAGCAGGGACCAGGCCATGTAGCCGCGCAGGTCGACGCCCTTGCCGATGGCGTCGTGGGCCGCCTTCAGATGGTTCTTCAGATAGTCGACCCGCATCGGATCCTGGATGCGGCCGTCGATCGCGTGGGGCGGATCGTACCAGGCCGAGCCGTTCTCGGTGATCATCAACGGCAGGCCGTTGGTCTGCTCGTGCAGCCACACCAGGGTGTCGGTCAGGGCGGGCGGATAGACCTCCCAGCCGGTCTCGGTGTGGGCGTGCTGGACCTGCTTCACCGGGCGGGCGCGCACGGGCCAGGCGTCGGGCGCGTTCTCGGGAACGGCGCGCGTGTACCAGTTCAGGCCCATCCAGTCGGTCGGCTCGGCGATCAGGTCGAAGTCCGCCTTGGGGAACTCGCGCCAGGCCTCGCCGTAGACGTCCTTCAGCTCCTCGGGGTAGCCGCGGCCCATCAGCGGGTCGAGGAACCAGCGGTTCATCTGGGCCTCGGCGCGGCGGCGGGCGGCCTCGTCCTCGGGCTTGTCCGAGGCGGGGTATTTCGGCTCGATGTTGAGGACGATGCCGATCTGGCCCTCACCGACCTCGCGGAAGCGACGGACGGCCGCGCCGTGGGCGCGGAGCACGTTGTGGCCCGCGATGACCGCCTCGAAGGCCGAGCGGTGGCCGGGAGCCAGGGCGCCGTGCAGATAGCCGCCGTCGACGATGACCCACGGCTCGTTGATGGTGCCCCAGGTCTTCACCCGGCCCTTGAACTTCTCGAACAGCACCTGTCCGTAGTCGGCGAACCAGTCGGCGATGTCGGGGTTCAGCCAGCCGCCGCGGTCGTCGAGCGCCGCCGGCAGGTCCCAGTGATAGAGGGTGCACAGCGGCTCGATGCCGGCCTCCAGCAGGCCGTCGACCAGCCGGTCGTAGAACTCCAGCCCCTTCGCATTGATCGCGCCGCGGCCCTCGGGAATCACCCGGCTCCAGCTCACCGAAAAGCGGTAAGCCTGCAGGTTGAGGCGCTTCATCAGCGCGATGTCCTCGCGCCAGCGGTTATAGTGGTCGCAGGCCACGTCGCCGGTGTCGCCGTCCTTCATGTTGCCGGGGGTGTGACTGAACCGGTCCCAGATCGACTCTCCCGCCCCGTCGGCCATCGACGAGCCTTCGATCTGATAGGCCGCGGTCGCCGCCCCCCACAGAAAACCCTCAGGAAAGCGATAGCTGCGGGAAGTTTCTGAGGCCATGGGTGAGAATCTCGACAACTGGAAGCTGAACGCGGAGGCGAACTTTCGCGCTTGTGGGTACGCCTGTGTCCGGCTGACCACAACCACGGTGTGGCCAAACTAGGGCACTTGCACGGTACATGACCAGTGTGTCATGTAATCGGTTACACGGAGCTTACGGACGGACCCGCGGCAAGCGGGCCGGCACCGGCGCCGGCAGGGAGCCGATCCTTTGTCATACATCACGACGCAGTCCAGCGGCGCGGGCGAACCGAGATGAAGCCCGCCACGATTCGCGATGTCGCGCGCCGCGCCGACGTCTCGGTCGCCTCCGTTTCGCGCGTCCTGACGGGCGCCGGGGCGGTGACCGAAGCCACCCGCAAGCGCGTCATGGAGGCGGTCGAGGCGCTGCAGTATGTGCCGCATTCGGGCGCCCGCAGCCTGTCGACCAGCAAGACCAACACCGTCGGGGTGATCCTGCCGGACCTGTTCGGGGAGTATTTCTCGGAACTGATCCGCGGCATGGACCTCGCCGCCCGGGCGCTCGGCTTCCACCTGATCGTGTCGTCCTCGCACGACGACGCCGAGGAGGCCTCGGCCGCCATCCGCTCCATGCGCGGCCGCGTCGACGGGCTGATCGTGCTGTCGCCGCACCTGGGGGCGGCGAACCTCGCCGCCAGCCTGGCCGGCCGTCTGCCGATCCTGCTGATGAACGGCGGCGCGGACGCCGGACGCCCCTCGATCGTCGTGGACAACCACGGCGGCGCCGTGGCGGCGGTCGAGCACCTGATCTCCACCGGCCGTCGCCGGATCGTTCACGTGGCCGGTCCGACCGGCAACCTCGAGGCCGAGGCCCGTCTGGCGGGCTACCTCGAGGCCATGGCCGCCGCCAGTCTGGCGACGACGGTGGTCGAAGGGGCCTTCACCAAGGCGTCCGGCCATGAGGCGGGCGGGAAGATCGCGGCCATGTCGCCGCGCCCCGACGCCGTCTTCGCCGCCAACGACAACATGGCCATCGGCGCCATGCTGGCGCTGCAGGAGGCCGGCGTGCGCGTGCCCGAGGACATGGCCATCGTCGGCTTCGACGACGTACCGCTCGCCGGCCTGGTGCATCCCGGGCTGACCACGCTTCGCATCAACATCGCCGAGATGGGCCGCAGGGCTCTCGAGCGACTTGTGAGCCACATCCAGTCCGCAGGGGCGGCCGACGCCGACGCCGCCTGCGAGGTCGTCCGACCCGAACTGGTCGTGCGGCCTTCCACAACTCCGGCGACCCAGACCCGGGCAAGCCGCGCCAGCGCGGCGACCGCCGTTCCGCATTCACAGGGGGAGAACCCGTAAGATGACCAGCAAGTCCAGACTCTATCTCGGGGCGGCCTCCGCTCTCGCCGTGGCGATCTCGCTGTCGGCCGCCGGCGGGGCCGCCGCCCAGGTGTCGACCTCGACGATCCGCGGCACCGTCACCGAAGGCGCCGCGGCCGAGGCGGGCGCGACCGTGGTGGCGCGCGACGTCGCGACCGGCTTCACCTCGCGCACGACCGCCAACAGCAGCGGCGGCTACGTCCTGTCGGGCCTGCGCCCGGGCACCTACGAGATCACGGTGACCACCGCCGATGGCCAGTCGACCAGCGACGTGGTGACCATCGGCGTCGGCCAGGTCGGCGAACTGGACCTGGCGATCGGCGGCGCCACCACCGTGGTGGCGGATTCCGATGCGACCACGCTGGGCGAGGTGGTCGTCACCGGCCGTCGCCTGGCCGAGGTCCGCACCCCCGAAATCGCGACCAACGTCACCACGCAGCAGATCGAGACCCTGCCGCAGATCAACCGCAACTTCCTGAACTTCGCGGCCCTGGCGCCCGGCGTGCGGGTGTCGGTGAACGAGCAGGAGCAGACCATCACCGCCGGCGGCCAACGGGCGGAATCGGTCAACGCCTTCATCGACGGCGCCAGCCTGAAGTCGAACATCATCGACGGGGGCATCGCCGGCCAGGACGACAGCCGCGGCAACCCCTTCCCGCAGGCCGGCATCCAGGAGTTCCGGGTCGTCACCCAGAACTTCAAGGCGGAGTACGAGCAGGCCTCGTCGGCGATCATCACCGCGGTGACCCGGTCGGGCACCAACGAATTCCACGGCGAGGTGTTCGGCACCTACCGCGACCAGGAGTTCATCACCCAGGACGTGTTCTCGGAGCGCCGCGGCGATGAGCAGCCGCCGCTTGAGGTGCAGCAGTACGGCGTGGCCCTGGGCGGCCCGATCATTCGCGATCGCCTGCACTTCTTCGGCACCTACGAGCGGAAGGAGGAGGGGCGCGCCGCGGCGGTGAACCTTGGCCGTCAGGAGCCGCGCTTCCAGAGCCAGTTCGCCGACTACATCGGCACCTTCGGAGTGCCGTTCGAGGAGGACCTCTACTTCGGCAAGCTGAGCTGGCAGCCGATGGACGATCACCTGCTCGACCTGAGCGTCACCTGGCGTGACGAGTTCGACACGCGCGGCATCGGCGGCGCGAACTCGGTGGAGCGCGCGTCGCAGCTCAACCAGACCACCCTGACGGTCAACGGCCGCCACCAGTGGACGACCGAGGCCTTCCTGAACGAGTTCGCCGTCAACTATCGGGAATACAACTACAACCCGCAGGCGGTGAACTTCACCGACGTCGGCGAGACCTACCGGCTGTTCGAGAACGACACCAACCCGGCCACGCCCGAGTTCAACCCGGACTATTTCGGCGGGGCCACGATCCTGAATCTGGGCGGGGCCGACAGCCGCCAGGACATCGTCGATGAGGTCCTGACCTTCCGCAACGACCTGACTTTCAACGACATCGAGTGGAACGGCTTCCACACGATCAAGCTGGGCGGCAAGTTCTCGCGCCAGAACTACCAGGTCACCAAGGAGTTCGGGCGTAACCCGCTATTCTACTACGACGTGGACGGCCGCCCCGAGCTGAGCGGCAGCACCACCGTCCCGTACCGGGTCGAACTGGGCAATGCCTTCCCGTCGGTCGACCTGACCAACAACGTCATCGGCCTGTACATCCAGGACGACTGGCAGGTCACGGACAAGCTGGAGCTGAACCTCGGCATCCGCTGGGACTACGAGGACAACGCCAACAACAACGACTACGTAACGCCGCAGTCGGTGATCGACGGCCTGGACCAGTGGATCGCGTCGACCGACGGCGGCAAGCCGGCAGGCTATGCGCCGAGCTGGTTCAACCGCGACGACTACATCTCGACGGGCGACAACCGCGATCCCTTCGCCGGGGCCTTCCAGCCGCGGATCGGCTTCTCGTACGACCTGTTCGGGGACCGTTCGACGGTGATCTTCGGCGGCGCGGGCCGGTACTACGACCGCGTCCAGTTCAACTTCTCGTTCGACGAGATCGTCAAGCCGTTCGACTACCGCCGCAACGTCTTCTTCTCGACCACGGGGCGGCCGGTCGGCGAGGACCGCGATCCGGGTCCGGGCGTGGACCTGCCGGGCGACGCCGGCGATCCGATCCTGTGGCAGGAGTCCTACCGGACCGTGGAGGGCCTGGATCCGGTGTTCGCCACCATTCCGGCCAAGGGCGAGGTCTTCCTGCTGGCCAACGACTTCGAGCCGCCGCGCACCGACCAGTTCAACCTGGGCGTCCGCCAGCGCCTCGGCGACTGGCAGACGGAGCTGACGGTCGCGTACGGCAAGACCGAGAACGAATTCACCTGGCAGTATCTGACGCGCTGCCGCGAGCCGAACTTCGGCAACGACGGCGACGGCTTCGGCGACAACGGCGGCTTCTGCGGGCCGGGCGGAGCCAACCCCTATCGGGGCTACTTCGTCTCCGATCACAACAAGGAACGCGAGTTCACGGCCCTCTACCTGAAGGCTGACAAGCCCTACACGGCCGCCTCGGGCTGGGGCTTCAACCTCGCCTACACCTTCTCGGAGTCGTTGCAGAACGGCGGCAACGACAACTTCTGCTTCGACTGCTTCTCGGTGGAGACCTCGCCGATGCGCTCGTCGGCGAATGACGAGACGCACCGCATCGTCGCCAACGGCATCGTCGACCTGCCGTGGGACTTCCAGCTGTCGGGCATCCTGACCCTCGGGTCGGGCACGCCGTTCAACGTGTTCGACGGCACCGGCTCGCAGTTCTACTTCCGGCCCTACGCCGGTCGTCCGGAACAGCACAGCTTCATCATTCCGAACGCCTTCGCCTACCGGAACCTGGACCTGCGCCTGACCAAGAACTTCGAGATCGGCAACGGTTCGGAGCTCGAGCTCTTCGTCGACGCGATCAACGTCTTCAACTTCCGGAACTACACCGGCTTCGACGGGGGTACGGGCTCGGCCACCAGCCCGAACCCGAACTTCGGGCAGCCGAGCGCGGTGCTGTTCCCGACCCGGACCTTCCAGGTGGGCATGCGCTACGCCTGGTGATCGGCTCCTGAGCCTGACGGCCGTCTCCGCTCCGGCGGGGGCGGCCGCTTTTTTTGGTCAGTACGCGTTTCGAGTAGGGTGATGGTCATGGATCGGCGCAACTTCCTGATGGGGTCCACGATGGCGGCGGCGGCTCTCGCCGCGGCAGGTTGCGCCGCGCCGCTCGCCGCCGGTCCGTCCGGCCCGGCCGGCCTCGACCCCCAGATCGATGAACTGCAGCGCCGGACCTTCGACTGGTTCGTGCACGTCACCAACAGGTCCAACGGCCTGACCCCGGACCGCTGGCCGCGGCGGTCCTTCGCCTCGATCGCCGCCGTCGGCTTCGCCCTGACCTGCTGGCCGATCGGGGTCGAACGGGGCTGGATGACGCGCGAGGAGGCCCGCGAGCGCACCCTGATCACCCTGCGCTTCTTCCACGATGCGCCGCAGGGGCCGCAGGCGACGGGCGTGGCCGGCCACAAGGGCTTCTTCTACCACTTCCTCGACATGGAGACCGGCCACCGCTACCGCGACACCGAGCTGTCGACGGTGGACACCACCCTGCTGCTGGGCGGCATGCTGTTCGCGGCGCGCTGGTTCGACGGCGACCACGCCGACGAGGCGGAGATCCGCCGGCTGGCGCAGGCCATCTACGAGCGGGTCGAGTGGGACTGGACCGAGGTCCGCCCGAACCGGATCACCATGGGCTGGCGGCCGGAGCGCGGCTTCATCGAGGCCGACTGGAACGTCTACAACGAGGGCATGCTGGTCCTGCTGCTGGCCATGGGCAGCCCCACCCATCCGCTGCCGAAGGCGGTGTGGGACGAATGGTGCAGCGTCTATGACCGCAGCTGGACCGACGAATACGGGCCGGCGCACCTGCATTTCGCGCCGATGTTCGGCCACCAGTACAGCCACATGTTCGTCGACTTCCGCGGCATCCAGGATGCGTTCATGCGCGGGAAGCAGGCCGAAATTCCGGGCTTCGACTACTTCCAGAACAGCGTCCGCGCGGTGGCGGCGCAGCGCAACTACGCCATGCGCAATCCAATGGGCTGGGACGGCTATTCGGCCGACGTCTGGGGCCTGACCGCCTGCGACGGGCCGGGCGATTTCCGCCAGGTCATCGACGGCCGCGAGCGCCAGTTCTTCAGCTACTCGGCGCGCGGCCCCGGCGAGCGCGACGACGGCACCCTGGCGCCGACGGCGGCGCTGGGCTCCATGCCCTTCGCCCCGGCCGAGGTGACGGCCTGCCTGCACGCCATGAAGGCCCGCTACGGGTCGGCCATCTACACCGAGTACGGCTTCCTCGATTCCTTCAACCCGACCCTGGCCGCGACGGACCGCGAACTGCGCCACGGCCGGATCGTGCCGGGCGTGGGCTGGGTCGACGGCGACTACCTCGGCATCGACCAGGGGCCGATCGTGATCCAGATCGAGAACCATCGCTCGGACGCCGTGTGGCGGCGGATGCGCGGAGAGCCGAACATCACCCGCGGGCTCAGGGTCGCCGGTTTCACCGGCGGCTGGCTGGATCAGGCATGATCCTGACGCGGCCGGACCGGCGGGCGGCGCTCGGCCTGATGGCCGGGGTCGCGGCGTCGGGGCTGGCCGGCTGCGGCGGGCGCGATGACGGCGCCGTCCGCCTGCGCTTCTGGGCCATGGGCAACGAGGCGACCCATGTGCCGCAGATCCTGCCGGAATTCGAGCGGCGGAACCCCGGGATCCGGGTCGATGTCCAAGCCCTGCCGTGGACGGCGGCGCACCAGAAGCTGCTGACCGCCTACGCCGGCGACTCCCTGCCGGACGTCAGCCAGGTGGGGAACACCTGGGTGTCGGAGATGGAGGCGATCGGGGCGATCAGCCCGTTGCCGGCCTTCGCCGCCGACCTTCTGACCGACCAGTTTCCGGCGGTGCTCGAAACCAACCGCATCGACGGGCGGCCGGTGGCGACCCCTTGGTACGTCGACACCCGGCTGATCTTCTATCGCAGCGACCTGCTGGCCGAGGCGGGATACGAGGCCGTGCCGCCGACCTGGACGGGCTGGAAGCAGGCCATGCACGCGGTCAAGCGGGTGGTCGGAGCGGACAGGTACGCCGTTCTGCTGCCGCTCAACGAGTTCGAGCAGCTGCTCACCTTCGGCCTGCAGGGCGACGCGCCGCTGTTGCGGGAGGAGGGGACCCGGGGCAATTTCTCGAGCCCGTCCTTCGTGGCCGCGCTGGCCTTTTACAGGAGCCTGTTCGACGAGGGGCTGGCCCCGGTGGCCTCCGCCGCGCAGATCTCCAACGTCTGGACCGAGTTCGAGCGCGGCTGGTTCAGCTTCTACTTCTCCGGCCCGTGGACCATCGGCGACTTCCGCAACCGGCTGAGCCCGGGGACGCAGTGGATGACTTCGGGCGTGCCGGGGCCCGAGGGCCTCGGCGCCTCCGCCCCGGGCGGCTCCTCGCTGGTGGTGTTCCGCTCGTCGCCGCGGCAGGAGGCGGCGTGGAAGTTGGTCCGCTACCTGTCCGAGCCGGCGGTGCAGGCGCGGTTCAATGAGATCACCGGCGACCTGCCGGCCCGTCGCAGCGCCTGGCGGACGCCGACGGTGGCCAACGACCCCTACATCGCCGCCTTCGACGGCCAGCTGGCGCGCGCCGAGGCCGTGCCCAAGGTGCCGGAGTGGGAGCGCATCGTCACCGAGATGCAGATCGTCGCCGAGCGCATGGTGCGCGGCGAGTTCACCCCCGAACAGGCCGGCGCCGAGATCGACCGCCGCGCCGACCGGCTGCTCGAGAAGCGCCGCTGGATGCTGGAGCGGGGCCGGGCATGACCGACATCCGGCTGAACGCGGCGAAGGTGGAGGCGGAGGCCGCGGCCCGGCCGGCGCGGCAGGCCTCGCAGTTCCGGGCGCGGGAGCGGGCGGCGTGGGGCTTCCTCGCGCCGGCGCTGATCGCCATAGGCCTGTTTTTCTGCATCCCCGTGGCCGCGGCCCTGCTGCTCAGCCTGACCGATTTCGACATCTACGCCCTGGCCGACCTCGGCAACCTGCGCTTCGTCGGCCTGCAGAACTACGAACGCCTGTTCGCCAATCCCCTGTTCTGGGGCGCGATGAAGAACACGGGACTGTTCGCCCTCTTCGGCGTGCCCCTGTCGATCGCCGCCTCCCTGCTGGCGGCGGTGATCCTCAACGACCGGACGGTGAAGTGGCGGCCGGTGTGGCGGGTGATCTTCTTCGCCCCCTTCGTGACCACGCTCGTGGCGACCGCGGTGTTGTGGAACTACCTGCTGCACACCCGCTACGGCGTCATCAACTGGGCGATCGGTTCGATCGGCCTGCCGGCGGTCGACTGGCTGGGCGACCCCTCGACCTCGATCCCGGCCATCCTGATGTTCGTGGTGTGGAAGATCTTCGGCTACAACATGCTGATCTTCCTCGCGGTCCTGCAGACCGTGCCGGACGAGCTGTACGAGGCGGCGCGGATCGACGGGGCCGGGCCGTGGACCCGCTTCCGGCACGTCACCCTGCCGGCGATCGCGCCGACGGTGCTTCTCGTCTCGATCATCTCCGTGGCCAGCTTCTTCCAGCTGTTCGCCGAGCCCTACGTCATGACCCAGGGCGGCCCCGCCCAGTCCACGGTGACGGTGCTCTACTTCATGTATGAGGAGGGCTTCAAATGGTGGAACCTCGGCTCCGCCAGCGCCGTGGCCTTCATCCTGTTCCTGTGCATCCTGGCCGTGACCCTGGTGCAGCTGGCCGTCGCCAGGCGGGTGGGAGCGTACGAATGAAGCCGCGCGCCTTCCTGCTGAATCTCGCCGTCGCGGTCATCGCGCTGATCGTGCTGTTCCCGCTGGCCTGGATGGTGTCGGTCAGCTTCATGTCCACCGGCGAGGCGGCCAACTTCCCGCCGCCGCTGCTGCCGTCGAACTGGACGCTGGAGCACTATCGCGAGCTGTTCGTGACCCAGGGCATGGGGCGCTACCTGTGGAACAGCGTGGTGCTCGCGACCCTGGCCACGGTTCTCGCGCTGCTGTTCACCGTGCCGGCCGGCTACGCCTTCGCCAAGCTGCGCTTCCGGGGCCGGGAGCGGCTGTTCCAGCTGCTGGTGGCGGCGCTGGTGGTGCCGGCCCAGATCGGCACCCTGCCGCTGTTCCTGATGCTGAAGGGCATGGGACTGGTGAACACATACGCCGGGGCGCTGGTCCCTTGGCTGGCCTCGATCTTCGGCCTGTTCCTGGTGCGCCAGTACGCCCTGTCCATCCCCGACGAGATGCTGGAGGCGGCGCGTGTGGACGGCGCCTCGGAGGGACAGATCTTCCGCCGCATCGTCCTGCCCAGCCTGAAGCCCATCGTGGTGACGCTGGCGCTGTTCGTCTTCCTCGGAAGCTGGAACGACTTCCTGTGGCCTCTGATCATCCTCACCGACCAGTCTAACTACACCCTGCCGGTGGCGCTGGCGGCGCTGTCGCGCGAGCATGTGCAGGACATCGAGATGATGATGGCCGGGGCGGTGATCACCGTGGCCCCGGTGCTGATCCTCTTCCTCGCCCTGCAGCGCTACTACATCCGCGGCATGCTGGCCGGCAGCGTCAAGGGCTGAGCCGGGCCCCGGAACCCCTCCTCGCGAACCGTGTTCGGACAGCGGGGGAGGAGGAGAGACCGATGACACGCTTCCTGACTCTCGCCGCGGCGGCGACGGCCACGGCCGTGCTGGCCGGCTGCGCCACCACCGACGGCTACGCCTCGGCGTGCGAGCGCGACTACGCCGAGAACCGCAACCGGGCGATGGCCGCCGGCGCGCTGCTGGGCGGCGCCGTGGGCGCCGCCGTAGCCGGCGATGACGACCGCGCGGCCGGCGCCGCCATCGGAGCCGCCGCCGGCGCCCTGATCGGCCGCCAGCTGTCGGCGGAGGAGGATCCCTGCGGCTACGGCTTCGGCGGCTACAACGCCGACGGCCGCTACGGCTACGAGCGCGTCCGCCGCTACGGGGACTATCCCCGCTACTGGTAGACGTCAGTCTCCGTAGCTGTCGTAGCGCTGGCCTTGGGCGAGGTTGCCGAACTTGGTGGTGTCAGCGTCGAAGCTCAGCTTGACGATGCCGATCGGGCCGTGGCGCTGCTTGCCGATGACCACCTCGGCCTGGTTGCGCAGGCGGTCCATGTCCTCCTGCCACTTGAGGTGCTCCTCGGTGCCCTCGCGCGGCTCGGCGCGGCCGAGGTAGTAGCTCTCGCGGTAGACGAACATGACGCAGTCGGCGTCCTGCTCGATCGAGCCTGACTCGCGCAGGTCCGACAGCTGGGGCCGCTTGTCTTCGCGCTGCTCGACCTGGCGCGACAGCTGCGACAGGGCGATGATCGGCACCGACAGTTCCTTGGCCAGGGCCTTGAGGCCGCCGGTGATCTCGGAGACCTCCTGCACCCGGTTCTTCTGGCTGTTTCCCTCGCCGGTGGTGACCAGCTGCAGGTAGTCGACGATGATCAGGTCGAGGCCGTGCTCCATCCGCTTGAGGCGGCGGGCGCGGGCGGCCAGCTTGGAGATCGACAGGCCGCCGGTGGCGTCGATGTAGAGCGGGCTCTCGCCGATCTCGACGGCGGCGTCGCGGATGCGGCCGAAGTCGGCGGCGTCGATCTCGCCCTTGCGCAGCTTGTCGGAGGACACGCCCGAGGCGTCGGCGAGGATACGCATGGCCAGCTGCTCGGCCGACATTTCCAGCGAGTAGAAGGCGACGACGCCGCCGTTGACGGTCTTGCGGCCCTCCGGGGTCGGCTCCCAGCGGTAGTTGCGGGCCACGTTGAAGGCGATGTTGGTGGCCAGCGCCGTCTTGCCCATCGACGGACGGCCGGCGAGGATCAGCAGGTCGGACGGGTGCAGGCCGCCCAGCTTCTGGTCGAGGTCGTCGAGGTGGGTGGCAAGGCCCGCCAGCTTGCCGTCGCGCTGGTAGGCCTCGGCGGCCATCTGCACGGCGCCCGACAGGGCGTGGGAGAAGCTGACGAAGCCGGACGAGGGCTTGCCCGTCTCGGCCAGGGTGTAGAGTTGCTGCTCGGCCTGTTCGATCTGGTCGATGGCCGGCGTCTCGGGGGCCGGGGCCTCCTTGATGATCTCGCCGCCGATGCGGATCAGGTCGCGGCGCAGGGCCAGATCGTAGACCACGCGGGCGTAGTCGGGCGCGTTGGCCGCCGGCGGCGCGCGGTCGACGAGGTCGGCGAGATAGCGCAGTCCGCCGAACTCCTGGAAGGCGGGGTCCTGCTTGAACCGCTCCATGAGGATGGTCGGTTCCGCCAGCATCCCCTGGCGGATGTGATCCTCGATGGCGTCGTAGAGCCGCTGGTGGAAGGGCTCGTAGAAGTGGCTGCCGCGCAGCCGGTCGCTGAGCCGCTCGAACACGGCGTTGTCGAACATCAGGGCCCCGAGCAGGGCCTGCTCGGCCTCGAGGTTGTGCGGCAGCGACGGGATCGACGACGGATCGGCCGACGACGGGAAGGGCAGGGGGGCGAGCGCGTTCATCGGATCCATCTCTTACCCATGCCCGACCGGTGCGACAGGCGCGGACGTACGCTTGGCCGGGGACAGACGCGGGCTCGTTGTGGGCAGTCCGGAATTCCGCAGGCGGATCAGGGCAGGCTCAGGCGCCGCACGGATGCCGCTCGGCCATCCACTGGCGCAGGGCCTCGGTGACGCTCAGGTCGCGACGCTCGGCCGGCAGGGCCCGGAAACGGGCGAGGAGGCCGCGGGGCGTGATGCCGGTGCCGCGCGCCGGAATGCAGTGCGCCGGTCGGCGGCCGTCGCGAAGCGCCTCGGCCTGCTCCGCCCGGATGCGGTGGACCGCCTCGCTGACCTCGTTGACCAGCCGCCGCCCCTCCGGCCGCAGCACGGCGGAGGCGTTCTGGGGCAGGCGATCCGCGACCGCGAGGAACTCGCGCACCGTCATCGCCCGCGCCGCGGTGGCGGTGAGGGCGAGGCACAGGACGACAGCAGCGAAGAGGGCAGGCCGGGTCATGCGGGGTCTCCGGGGGCCGAGTTAAGGCCACGGCGCGTCGAAGGCAACGTCGGCCGGCCGCCGCGACGGAGCAACGAAAAGGGCGCGCCCGATGCGGACGCGCCCTTCGCGGACTTCAGCGATGTCGCCGGGATCAGGCTTCCTGACCCAGGTTCTCCTGCTGACCGGCGCCGCCGGCGATCATGTCCTGGGCGGCCTGCTCGGCGGCCAGGCGCTCGTCGTCGAACTGCGAGCGGATGACGTCCTCGCCGCGCGCCTGGCGCTCGGCCTCGTCGGCCGAACGGGCGACGTTGATCTTGACGGTGGCCGTGACCTCGGCGTGCAGGCGAACCAGCACCTCGTGGACGCCCAGCGTCTTGATTGGGAAGTTGAGCACGACCTGCGAGCGCTCGACCTTGCCGCCTTCGGCCTGGATGGCCTCGGCGACGTCGCGACCGGCGACCGAACCGTACAGCTGACCGGTCTCGCCCGCCTGGCGGATCATGACGTAGGTCTGGCCGTCGATCTTGTCGGCGATCTTCTGCGCTTCGGCCTTGTTCTTCTCGTTGCGCTGCTCGATGGCGGCGCGTTCGACTTCGAAGGCCTTCAGGTTGGCGGCGGTGGCCCGGCGGGCCTTGTCGCGCGGCAGAAGGAAGTTGCGGGCGAAGCCGTCCTTGACAGTGACGACGTCGCCGATGGCGCCGAGGTTCTCGACGCGTTCCAGCAGAACGACCTTCATCTTACTTCACCACGTAGGGCAGGAGGGCCAGATAGCGGGCGCGCTTGATGGCCTTGGCCAGTTCGCGCTGCTTCTTCTGGGAGACGGCCGTGATGCGCGACGGGACGATCTTGCCGCGCTCGGAGATGTAGCGCTGCAGGAGCTTGACGTCCTTGTAGTCGATCTTCGGCGCGTTCGGGCCGGAGAACGGGCACACCTTGCGGCGGCGGAAGAAGGGACGGCGGGCCGGGCCGGAGCCGGCCGGCGCGCCCGGGACGGGGGCGTTGGTGTCGGTCATGATCCGGTTCCTCAGGCGGCTTCGGCGGCGTCTTCGCGCGGACCGCGCTCACGCTCGCGCTCACGTTCACGCTCGCGACGGGCGAGCAGCGGCGACAGTTCGAGGTCGAGTTCCTCGACCCGGACGGTCAGCCAGCGCAGCACGTCCTCGTTGATCGACAGCTGACGCTCGACCTCGGCCATGGCGGCCGGAGGGGCGTCGACGGCGAGCAGCGAATAGTGCGCCTTGCGGTTCTTCTTGACCCGGTAGGTCAGGTTGCGCAGACCCCAGTACTCGATCTTGGCGACGGCGCCGCCGTTTTCCTCGATCAGAGCCTTGATGGTGTCGTTCAGCGCTTCGGCCTGCTGCGCCGAGATATCCTGGCGCGTCATGACCGTGTGCTCGTAAAGAGCCATGCGGCAATTCTCCCTTGTGGGCGTCGGCGCGGGCGGACCGGGTGAAGTCCGTTCCACGATGGTTCCCGAAGCGGCGGCCGGACCGGTTGTCCGAACCCTTTGGCGTTCCGCGCCGGGACCGAAGCCCTGGAAAGCGGGGGCGTATAGGGGAAAAGGGGAGAGGGAGCAAGGCGGGGGCGAGGGAGGCGGTCCGTCGGGCGCTACGGATCGATCCCGCTCGCAACCCCGGGGAGCAGATCATTGACGAACGGCCGGATGTCCGGGCTTGGTCATGCCAGGCCATGAACTTCGAACTGACGATCTCCGAGGGATCCGGGTCGCCCGAACGACGGGTGCATCTCGTTGTCGGCAAGCCTGTCCTCAACGCCGGCCGCTCCAGATGGGAGTGCGTCGCCCGCTGGGATGGAGCCGCTTCCGGGAGCCTTTGCATCCACGGAGCGACCAGCTTCCAGAGCCTGTCGCTGGCGTTGACCGCCGTCGAACAGGAGATCGCCTGCCTGTTCCCGGGCTCGCACGTGAGGGAGTCGGGAGCGCCGTGGCTGCTCAGAGAGCCTCCCCCGGCATAGGTGAACAGGCGGGGAGGCGCTCGCGGGCCGGCAGCACCGGCCGAGCGCCGTGGCCTCAGCGAGGCCTACTCCGGCCGCACGACCATGCAGGTGACGCGGCGCTCGGCGAGGGTGGCGCAGGCGGCCTGGGCGGCGGCCTCGGTCATGCCGGTGAAGCGGGAGCGATACCAGCCCGAGGCGTTCTGCACCGTCCGTTCGGCGTTGGCGAACTGGCTGCGGAAGCGGCGATTGACCTCGGTCAGCCACTCGCGCGCCACGGACTCCTCGCGGAAGGCGCCGACCTGCACCATCCAGCCGTCGTCGGAGCGCTGCGGAGCGGGCCGCGCCGCGCGGCCGGTCGTGCTCGCGGCGCCGTTCAGGGCGGCCGTGACGTCCGAGGCGGAGGCGTCCGCCCGCAGCAGGGCCGCCACCGTGCGGGCCTCGGTCGAGGCCGGCGCCGGGGCCGGCGGCGAGGGCAGGGAGGCGTAGGTCACGGCCGTCTCGCCGGCCTCCTCCTCGCGCTCCAGCGAGGCGTACTGGACCGGCCCCGCGTTGTCCGAACCGATGCCGAAGCCGCGCTCCTCGAACCAGGTCTGGGCGACGCGGATCAACTGGCCGTTGGCGCGGGCGCGCTCGACCTCGAAGCCGGTGTTCATCAGTTCGGCGACGTGGGCGTTGCGGCTGGCCGTGGTGCGGCCGCCGAGCACGATGGTGATCAGCCGCTTGCCGTCGCGCACGGCCGAGGCGGCGAGGTTGTAGCCCGAGGCGTTGGTGTAGCCCGTCTTCATGCCGTCGTAGCCCAGACCGGTGCGCAGCAGGCCGTTGGTGTTGCGGTATTCGCGACCCTGGTAGACCCAGTCGTGCAGGCCGAAGTAGCGGTAATACTGGGGATAATCGCGCATCACCGCGCGGGCGAGGATGGCGAGGTCGCGCGCCGAGGTCAGCTGGCGCGCGTCGGGCAGGCCGTTGGCGTTGACGTAGCGGGTCTGGGTCATGCCGAGTTCGCGGGCCTTCAGCGTCATCTGGGCGGTGAAGCGCGCTTCGGAGCCGCCGACGTGTTCGGCGATGGCCACGGCCATGTCGTTGGCGCTGCGCACGGCGGTCGCTTTCATGGCGTTGTCGAGGGTGATCGTCTGGCCCGCGGCGAGGCCCAGCTTGGAAGGCGGCTGGCTGGCGGCGTGCGGGGAGACGGTGATGACGTCGTCCGGCTTGACCCGCCCTTCGGCGAGCGCCTCGAAGGTCATGTAGAGGGTCATCACCTTGGTGATGGAGGCCGGATAGCGGCGGCTGTCGGCGTGCCGGGCGAACAGCACCTCGCCGCTCTCGGCATCGACCACGATGGCCGCATAGCGCAGGTTGTCCGAGGACTGCGCGACCAGCGGCGGCGTGCTCGGCACCAGCGCCAGCGACGCGATCAGGAGCAGGGTCAGGAATCCGCGGCGGATCAGTGCAGTCATCGGCAAAGCACGAGCCTCGTTACTGTGGCGCGACGGCGACCCCCCGGCGCGACGCTGATCGAAAGGCTAACATGCGCCGCGGGGGTTTCATGAGGGTAAACAGGGCGTCAACGGATTTGTGAAGCCTGCTCGCCTGTCGCGCGCGTTGCTGGATGTTGCGCTGCACAATAATCCTTGACCTTTGTTCGCGCGTGCACCATATGCAGGCTGCCGCAGCGGAACCCTGCTGCGGAACGATCACAAGCGGCCAAGCCGCGACAGGTTCAGGAGAGACTTCCATGGCCGACAGCGCCGAAACCGTGAAGAAGACCGCCGACACCGCCAAGGCCGCCGCCGACAAGGTCCAGGCCCAGGCCGAGAAGATGCAGGCCGCGGGCGCCCAGGCGTTCCGTGAAGGCGTCGACAAGTCCGTCGCCGGCCTCGCCGAGCTGAACGCCGAGGGCAAGAAGAACCTCGAGGCGCTGGTCGCTTCCGCCACCGCCGCCCAGAAGGGCGCCGAGGCGATCTCGGCCCAGACCCTCGCCTACGGCAAGAAGAGCTGGGAAGACGGCGTCGCCGCCGCCCAGTCGCTGGCCGCCGCCCGCTCGGTGCAGGAGCTGGTCGAGCTGCAGACCTCGTGGGCCAAGTCGGCCGCCGAGACCTACCTGGCGGAAGTCACCCGCATGACCGACGTCTTCACCGCCTCGGTGAAGGACAGCTTCAAGCCGATCAACGAGCGCGTCACCGCCTCGGTCGAGAAGTTCCAGGCCGCCCGCTAAGGCGACCCGCGGAAGCAGGAACGAGGCCCCGGCGGCGACGCCGGGGCCTTTTTCTTTGACCGGGGGGCGCCGGCCGGCGCCCGCTCGAACGTGTGACTGGACGGACCTCGCAAAGCGTTCGACAGTTTCCTATCTGTCCATCGACTCCCAACCGGACAACGAATGCCGCCGACACGTAAGGTCGGTGATCCAGCCGGGGCCCCCGGGGCCGCCACGATCACCGAGACAAAGCCGAAGCTTCAGAGGCCCTCGCTCTACCGGGTGCTGATCCTGAACGACGACTACACGCCGATGGAATTCGTCGTCTATGTGCTGGAGCGGTTCTTCCAGAAGAGCCGCGAGGACGCCACCCGCATCATGCTGCACGTGCACCAGCACGGCGTCGGCGTGTGCGGCGTGTTCACCTACGAGGTGGCCGAGACCAAGGTCGCCCAGGTGGTCGAGACGGCGCGGCGCCACCAGCATCCCCTGCAATGCACGATGGAAAAGGACTGAGAGGAACATGCCCTCGTTTTCCCGTCCTCTCGAAGAGACCCTGCACCGGGCGGTGCACTACGCCAACGAGCGCCGGCACGAGTACGCCACGCTCGAGCACCTGCTGCTGGCCCTCGTCGACGATCCGGACGCGGCCAATGTGATGACCGCCTGCAACGTCGACCTGGTGGCGCTGAAGACGGCGCTGACCCTCTATGTCGACACAGACCTGGCGGCGCTGGCCACGTCTGACGGCGACGACGCCAAGCCGACCGCCGGCTTCCAGCGGGTCATCCAGCGGGCGGTGATCCACGTCCAGTCCTCGGGCCGCGAGGAGGTCACCGGCGCCAATGTGCTGGTGGCGATCTTCAGCGAGCGCGAGAGCCATGCCGCCTACTTCCTGCAGGAGCAGGACATGACGCGGTACGACGCGGTCAACTTCATCGCTCACGGCATCGCCAAGAAGCCGGGGGCCGGCGAGACGCGGCCGGCCAAGGCCGGGGGCAGCCCCGAGGACGCCGAGGACGCGGCCGCGACCAAGACCGGCGGCGAGGCGCTGGAGGCCTACTGCGTCGACCTGAACGCCAAGGCGCGCGACGGCCGCATCGATCCGCTGATCGGGCGTCAGGCCGAGGTCGAACGCTCGATCCAGATCCTGTGCCGGCGGACCAAGAACAATCCGCTGCTGGTCGGCGACCCCGGCGTCGGCAAGACCGCCATCGCCGAGGGCCTGGCGCGCAAGATCGTCAAGGGCGAGGTGCCGGACGTCCTCAAGAACGCCACCATCTACAGCCTCGACATGGGCGCCCTGCTGGCCGGGACGCGCTATCGCGGCGACTTCGAGGAGCGGCTCAAGCAGGTCGTCAAGGAGCTGGAGCAGCACGATGACGCGGTGCTGTTCATCGACGAAATCCACACGGTGATCGGCGCCGGGGCGACCTCGGGCGGGGCCATGGACGCCTCGAACCTGCTGAAGCCGGCGCTCGCCTCGGGCAGCCTGCGCTGCATGGGCTCGACCACCTACAAGGAGTACCGCCAACACTTCGAGAAGGACCGGGCGCTGGCCCGCCGCTTCCAGAAGATCGACGTCAACGAACCGACGGTCGAGGACACCATCAGGATCCTCAAGGGGCTGAAGACCTCGTACGAGGGCCACCACAAGCTGCGCTACACGGACGCGGCGATCCGGACGGCGGTGGAGCTGTCGGCGCGCTACATGACCGACCGCAAGCTGCCGGACAAGGCGATCGACGTCATCGACGAGGCGGGGGCGTCGCAGATGCTGCTGCCGGAGTCGAAGCGGAAGAAGGTCATCGGCCAGAAGGAGGTCGAGGCGGTCATCGCCAAGATGGCGCGCATCCCGCCGAAGTCGGTGTCGAAGTCCGACACGGAGTCGCTGCGCGAGCTGCAGGCCGACCTGAACCGGGTGGTGTTCGGCCAGGAGGCGGCCATCGAGCAGGTCTCGGCGGCGATGAAACTGGCCCGCGCCGGCCTGCGCGACCCGCAGAAGCCGATCGGCGCCTTCCTGTTCTCGGGCCCGACCGGGGTCGGCAAGACCGAGGTGGCCAAACAGCTGGCCGCCACCCTGGGCATCGAGATGCTGCGCTTCGACATGTCCGAGTACATGGAGCGGCACACCGTCTCGCGGCTGATCGGAGCCCCTCCGGGCTACGTGGGCCACGACCAGGGCGGCCTGCTGACCGACGCCGTCGACCAGCATCCGCACGCCGTGGTGCTGCTGGACGAGATCGAGAAGGCGCACCCGGACGTCTACAACATCCTGCTGCAGGTGATGGACAACGGCCAGCTGACCGATGCGGTGGGCAAGAAGGTCGACTTCCGGAACGTCATCCTGATCATGACCACCAACGCCGGCGCCGCCGACAACGCCCGCGCGGCGATCGGTTTCGGACGCGGCAAGGTCGAGGGCGAGGACGAGAAGGCCATCCAGCGGCTGTTCGCGCCCGAGTTCCGCAACCGTCTGGACGCTATCGTGGCCTTCAAGGCGCTGGACGCCGAGACCATCCGCTCGGTGGTGACCAAGTTCGTGCTGCAGCTGGAGGCCCAGCTGGCGGACCGCAACATCACCATCGAACTGACCGACGAGGCCAACGACTGGCTGGCCAAGAACGGCTTCGACGAGCTGTACGGCGCGCGTCCGCTGGCGCGGGTCATCCAGGAGCACATCAAGAAGCCGCTGGCCGACGACATCCTGTTCGGGCGTCTGACCCGCGGCGGGCATGTGAAGGTCGAGCTGAAGGACGGCAAGATCGCCTTCGACGTCACCGGGCCTTCCGGAGCGCCGGTGAAGGAGCCGGCGGACGAAGCCGCGGGCTGAGGCTCCCGCAGCGCAAACGATCAGGGCCCCGGAGTCGCCTCCGGGGCCCTTTTTCGCCGGAGGGCGCGGGCGGTCAGCGGCGGCGGCCGGCCCCGGCCAGCAGGATGGCCAGGCCGGCGACGATGCCGGTGGTCAGCAGCGGCTTGCGACGGGCGAAGTCGAGGCCGGTGCGGGCATGGGCGCGATACTGCTCCGGCGCCTTCTCGACCAGGCCGTCGAGGCCGTCGATGACCCGCCCGTAGGCCTGCTGGG
Source organism: Pseudomonadota bacterium (assembly GCA_023424215.1). Lineage (GTDB taxonomy): Bacteria > Pseudomonadota > Alphaproteobacteria > Caulobacterales > Caulobacteraceae > Brevundimonas. The sequence goes on along the minus strand of JAFAEC010000210.1, from coordinate 4,189 downwards.
CCTGGCCCCTGGCCTGCTTCAGCCGGCCCTCGAACTGCATCTTCGCATCCCCGGCGAAGCGGCCGGAGGCGGCCTGGACCTTGCCTTCCATCTCGTTGGCGACGCCTTCGATGCGCTGATCGGTCATGGGGGGAGCTCCCGCTATGGAGGTGAGGGGTTGGATTGCTCCACTAGCGCGGAGGAGGCCGGGCGGTTCCGGACGCGGGGCGCGTCGCGCGGTCGCGGGCCCTGGTTTTTGTCCGGGTGATATTGACCGACCAGGTTTCGTCCGGGTATTACCGCCGCGGTTGGCGCGATTTCGGGGCGCCAAACCTGCCAAACCTGCCAGATCCACCCGATCGACAGGGCGTATCGGTCGATATGGGGGCCCGCCCCGTCGGCGCCAGGGGCCCGAGCGAGGAGAGAGTTCCATGACCGTTCGCGCCGATCTCCCGGTCGTGTCCTTCCTCGGCGATCGCCGCGTCGCCGCGGGGGCGCTCGGCGAGGTCCTGCCGCTCATCCGCGAGGCCTTGCGCAAGGCCGGCCGGGAGCCCCTGACCTTCGACCGGACCACGGGCAAGGCGGTCGACCTCGACCTGCGCGGAACCCTCGAGGAGGCGCGGGGCCGGCTGGCCGCGCCGCCGGCGCCGGAGAAGCGCGGGCCGGGGCGGCCGAAGCTGGGGGTGACGGCGCGCGAGGTCACCCTGCTGCCGCGCCACTGGGACTGGCTGTCGGCCCAGCCGGGCGGCGCCTCGGTGGCGCTCAGGAAGCTGGTCGAGGCGCAGATGAAGGACGGGGAGGGGCCGGAGCGGGCGCGGCGGGCGAAGGAGGCGACCTATCGCTTCATCACCGCCATGGCCGGCGATTGGCCGGGCTACGAGGAGGCGACACGCTGGCTGTTCGCGGGGGACTGGACGGCGTTCGACGCGGCGGTGGAGGGCTGGCCGGAGGGGGTGCGGGAGACGGCGCGGGAGATGGCGGCAGGGGCTTGGCGGAACGGGACGGCTTAATCGATCCCAAGTGCCGCCGAGAGTTCGTCTAACACGTCGTCTGATCCCAACACCTGGCGGCGAGCCGTGGTGTAGAGGCGCAACATATACGTCCACCAGCTCACCTCCCCCGCAGGGAGAAGCTCATCGTCCAGCTGTGAATCCCGAATGCTATCTGTTTCTTCGCCGTTCTGGTTGAAGATTGCTAGCTTCATGTCCTTTGAAGTGCTAGCGCCGCGCTTGTAGGTAATAGGTCCTAACGTCACCCTAATAGGGCCAATATCGGCTGCAAGCAAAGGTTCAGCTTCATAGTTGACCTGCTCCCAAGCTATCTCGCGGGCCTCGGTACGGGCAACGAGAGCCTTCAGAACTTCGGCCAATCGGGTCTTTGGGGGCTTTGCCATCTATGCCTCGGACAGCTTTACTTCTAGTTTGTCGACCAAATCAGTGTGGGTGCGCAGCCAGCCACTAAGCTTTCCGACTGCCACTTCCTCGGTTCCGTCCAATTGGTCTGAGAGATGCGCCATATCGGCTACCGACTGTGAAATCTCGTCAGAATATGCGGAGAACTGAGGCAATTGCCGCTGCTGAATGCGAAATAGGACCTGCCGCGCTTCAATCAAGCTGATCTGGAACGCCGCTGGATCACCGATCCTAGACGCCTCTTGACATGCACGGAGGTGAATCTTCGCTCGCTCAACCTCCCCGCTACAGGCCAACGCAGCCAATGACCTCCGAGCTTGGTTGAGGGCGTTGTCGGCTGCCTCGGAAGCCGTGACGATCTTTATCAACTGTTGAAATGTGACCAGAAAGCCTGCCGCCGTAAGCAGAACGCCTCCGACCGCTAACCAGAAACTCACGTAAGCGACCCTGCTGCCATTTTCAGGGCGAGCAAACCAAGCGTGGCTGTAGCTCAGCGCAACAATCACGGCGATCGCAACCGCCACGTACAATAGCCAAGCTACAAGTGCATATTTTGGCCTCGGGGCGATCGGCAATTCTGGCGCTCGCTAGGGTTAAGCTAGCCCACCTTCACCCGCGTCGCCGCCTCCGGCAAGTCCTCCCCGAACGCGCGCTGGTAGAACTCGGCAATGGTCGGACGCTCCAGCTCGTCGCACTTGTTGAGGAAGGTGAGGCGGAAGCCCATGGCCACGTCGCCGCCGAAGATGATGGCGTTCTGGGCCCAGGTGATGACGGTGCGGGGGCTCATGACGGTGGAGATGTCGCCGTTCATGAAGGCGTTGCGGGTCATGTCGGCGACGCGGACCATGGCGGCGATGCGGCGCTTGCCCTCGGCGTCGTTCCACTCGGGCACCTTGGCGGCCACGATCTCGGCCTCGACGTCGTGGTCGAGGTAGTTGAGCGTGGTCACGATGTTCCAGCGGTCCATCTGACCCTGATTGATCTGCTGGGTGCCGTGATAGAGGCCCGAGGTGTCGCCCAGGCCGATGGTGTTGGTCGTCGAGAACAGACGGAACCACCGGTTCGGGCGGATGACGCGGTTCTGGTCCAGCAGGGTCAGGCGCCCTTGCGCCTCCAGCACGCGCTGGATCACGAACATCACGTCGGGGCGGCCGGCGTCGTATTCGTCGAAGACCAGGGCGATCGGACGCTGCAGCGCCCACGGCAGCATGCCCTCGCGGAACTCGGTGACCTGCTTGCCTTCCTTGAGGACGATGGCGTCCTTGCCGACGAGGTCGATGCGGCTGACGTGGCTGTCGAGGTTGACGCGCACCAGCGGCCAGTTGAGGCGGGCGGCGACCTGCTCGATGTGGGTCGACTTGCCGGTGCCGTGGTAGCCCTGGACCATGACGCGGCGGTCGAAGGCGAAGCCGGCGCAGATGGCCAGCGTCGTCTGCGGATCGAAGCGGTAGGCGTCGTCGAGGTCCGGCACGTGGCTGTCGCGCGTCTCGAAGGCCGGAACGACCATGTCGGAATCGACCCCGAACATCTCGCGCACGCTCACCTTGCGGTGGGGCTCCAGCGTCAGCAGCGGATCGGGGGTCGAGTCGAGGGGAGAGGTCATGGCCGCACACTTAAGAGCGCGGCGGCGCGGGGTCCAGCGGCAGGGCGGGCGGCGCGAAAGAACGCCGCTTTACAGTTGTCGGCGCCAAGCGTAATAACTGACCAGTCAGTCAGCAAGGACGCGCCATGTTGCCACCCGGCGAGCCCAAGTTCCGTCGCCGCCCCGCCGACCGCCCGGCCGAGATCCTCGCCGCGGCGCTGGAGGTGTTCGCCGCGCGCGGCTTCCAGGGCGCTAGGCTGGAGGAGGTGGCGAAGCGGGCCGGCGTCTCGAAGGGCGCGCTGTATCTGTATTTCGAGACCAAGGCGGACCTGTTCCGGGCGGTGGTCACCGACGCGGTGTCGCCGAACCTCGAGCGGGTCAAGGCGATCGCCGCCGCCGACCTGCCGCTGGAGCAGGTGGCCCGCATGGCCCTGCCCATGCTGGCGCGGCAGGTGGTCGGCGACCGGCGCATCACGGGCGTGGTCAAGCTGGTCATCGCCGAGAGCCGCAACCATCCGGAACTGGCGGCCATCTGGCGCGAGGCGGTGGTCGAGCCGGGGGTGCAGCTCATCAGCGGGCTGATCGCGGCGGCGCAGGCGCGCGGCGAGGTGCGTCCGGGCGATCCGAGGCTGTTCGCCTTCGGCCTGATGGGGCCGATGGTGTTGTCGATGGTGTGGCGCGAGACCTTCGAGCCGGTCGGGGCCGAGCCGATCGACGTGATCGCGCTGGCGGAGCAGCATGTCGAGACGGTTCTGAGGGGGATGCGGCCATGAAGCGTCTGCGGCCGGTGCTGGCGATCGTCGCGGTGGCGGTTTTCGGATCGATCATGTGGGCGCTGATCGCCCGCGACGGCGGACCGCCGGTGCTGACCGGCTACATCGAGGGCGAGCGGGTCTATCTGGCCGCGCCGGTCTCGGGCGCTGTGGCCGAGCTCTACGTGCGCGAGGGCGAGCGGGTGGCGGCGGGCGGCCGCACCTTCCTGATCGATCCGGCGGTGCAGCGGGCCCAGGCCGGGAGCGCGGCGGCGGCGGTTGGCGCGGCCGAGGCGCGGGTCGAGGACCTGCGAAAGGGCCAGCGCGCCGAGGAGCTGTCGGTGTTCGACGCCGAGCTGGCGGCGGCCGAGGCGGCCGAGCGCCAGGCCGATACGGAGTACGGACGGATCGAGCCGCTGGTGCGGCAGGGCATCTACGCCCCCGCGCGGCTGGACCAGGTGCGG
>JAFAEC010000095.1 GCA_023424215.1 Pseudomonadota bacterium | reverse complement strand
GGCCTAGGGCGGCCATGCCCTCGGCCCCCTCGCGGCCGAAGACGCTGCGCAGGCGCAGGTCGGTCTGGGCCACCGGCGTCTCGATGTCGGCGCCGTCGAGCGCCTCGGCGATCAGCCAGGTGTAGGCGGCGTGCATGGCCGAGGGCCGCTTGACCGCCTCGCGCGTCGGCCAGACCAGCAGCTCGAACTCCAGCCCGCGCTCGCCGAAGCCGACCAGCCAGACCTGGCAGCGGCGGTCCTCGGTCTCGGCCGAGGTGAAGGGGCTGGCGCGGGCGGCGGCCAGCACCGCCTCGCGCACCCTGCCGCGGTCGGCGCCGTAGGCGACGGCGAAGGGGATGTGGATGCGCCGGGTGTCGCCCTTCAGCGTCCAGTTGATCACCGGCTGCTCGATCAGACGCGAGTTGGGGACCAGCACGTTGACGTTGTCGTTGGTGCGGATGCGCACGGCGCGGGGGCCGATCTCCGTGATCACCCCGCGCATTCCTTCGGCCCGGACCGTGCCGGTCATGGCCCCGCCGATCTCGACGTAGTCGCCGACCGAGACCATGCGGTCGAAGATCAGGAACAGGCCGGACACGAACTCCTTGACCACCCCCTGCAGGCCGAGGCCGACGCCGATGCCCAAGGCCCCGGCGAACACCGCCAGCGAAGACAGGTTCAGCCCGGCGACGGACAGGCCCCAGAACACGCCGATGACCACCAGCCCGTAGCTGGCCAGCTTCTCCAGCACATAGAGAGCCGCCGCGCTGCGGTTAGAGCGGTCGCGCAGCCGGCACAGGGCGCGGCTGACCAGCCGCGACGCCAGCCAGGCGACGAGCAGGATGGCGAGGCCGGCGAGCACGCCGCCGACGGTGACCACCGAGCCGCCGAGGCGAAAGAGCTGGCCCTGTTCGATCTGGCTGATCTGGTCGAGGGGAAGCATGGCCGTTCAGCGTATCGGGGCGGGGGCGGTTCCGGAAGAGTGAGGCAGGCAGCAGGCAGCAGGAGACGACTCCGGCGCCTGTCCCGGAGCAAGCCCTGTCGGTTTCGCCGTCCGATGGACTATTCTGCTGCCTGTTGCCTGCTGCCTGACCAACGATGATCCTCACCCTCTCCACCCTCCCCTCCCCGATCGGTCCGCTGGCCTTCGCCTGCGACGGGGACGGACGCGTGCGCGGGGTCAGCTTCGGCGACGGGCTGGAGCGGTCGATGCGGCGGGTCTGGCCGGGAGCGACGCTGGCGGAGGGCGAGGCGCCGGAGCCGGTGCGGGCCGGGCTGGAAGCCTATTTCGCCGGCGACCGCGGCGCGCTGGCCCGGATCGACTGGTCGCTGGACGGCGCGGCGACGGGCGACGGCTTCCAGGCGCGGGTATGGCGGGCGCTGGCGGAGATCCCGGCCGGTGTCACGATCAGCTACGGCGAGATGGCGAAGCGGGCGGGCGAGCCCGGCGCGGCGCAGGCGACCGGCGTGGCGCTGAACCGCAACCCCATCCCGCTGGTGCTGCCGTGCCACCGCGTGGTCGGCGCGGACGGGGCGATGGTGGGCTTCGGCGGCGGGCTGGAGCGCAAGACCTGGCTGCTGCGCCACGAAGGGGCGTTGCTGATCTAGCTTCCTCTCCCGCGGAGAGACCCTACGCGAACAAGCTCATCAGTTCCCGCCCCGCCAGCACGCAGAACAGCACGCCGCCCGCGGCCAGCATGGCGTTGGAGAGCCAGCGGCTGCGCCACTCCGCCGGGGTGCGCCTCGAGTTGAGCAGCCAGAGCAGGGTCAGGGCGAGGAAGGGCATGAACAGGGCGCCGAGGGCGCCGTAGGCGACGATCAGGCCGAAGGGACGGTCCATGAAAAGCAGCGCCATGGGCGGGAAGGTCAGCCACAGCAGGTAGGCGCGATAGGGACGGCTGGACCCGGTGGTCGCCGCCGGGTCGCCGCTGCGGCCCCTGACGTGGCTCCAGAAGTCGGCGAACATCAGGCTGACGCCCTGCCAGACGCCGATCAGGGACGAGAAGCTGGCGGCGAAGAAGCCGACCAGGAACATCACGCCGACGGCGTCGCCGAAGCGCTCGCGCAGGACGCGGTCAAGGTCGAGCAGGCCGCGATCGCCGCCGGCGAGGGCGATGCTCGAGGCGTGCAGCAGCTCGGCGCCGACGATCAGCATGGCCACCACGAACAGGCCGGTGACGGCGTAGCCGACCCGGTTGTCCAGCCGCATGACCCGCATCCACGCCGGGCCGCGCCAGCCCTTCTGGCCGATCCAGTAGCCGTAGGCGGCCAGGGTGATGGTGCCGCCGACCCCGCCGATCAGGCCGAGGGTGTAGAAGGCCGAGCCGGCCGGCAGGGTCGGGGCGAGGCCGCGGACGAGGGCCGGCAGGTCGGGGGCGACGAGCACCGCAAGGCCGACGACGGTGACGAACATCACCGCCACGAGGCCGGTCATCAGCTTCTCGAACAGCGGGTAGCGGTTGAACCAGACGAGGATCAGGCCGACGACGCCGAGGATCATCGCCCAGGCCTTGAGGTCCAGCGCCAGCGGCGTGCGGTCCAGCAGCGCCGCCAGCGGCAGGGCCGAGGCGGTCATGGCGGTGGCGCCGTAGACGAAGCCCCAGACCACGACGTAGACGCCGAAATAGACGCTGGCCCAGTTGAGCCGGCCGCCGAACCAGCCGGGACCGAGGCTGGACCAGCCTTCGAAGATGGTCCGGCCCGAGGCCAGCGACCAGCGGCCCACGGCCTCGGCCAGCGAGATCTTGAGCAGGGTCCCGATCACCGCCGCCCACAGCAGGGCGTAGCCGAACTTCGACCCGGCCACGAGGGTGGCGACCAGGTCGCCGGCCCCGACGCCGGTGGCGGCGGCGACGATGCCCGGGCCGATCAGCCGCCAGCGGGCGCCGGAGGGCGGCGTGGCGGACGGGACGGCGTCGTGGCGTTCGGTCATGGCGGCTCCCAGCCATGTCGCGTGGCGGCACGCCTTCCTAGCATCGCCGTGGCCCCCTCCACCATGCTCCGCCTGCGGCTCCGCATGGTCCCCCTCCCCGTGTGCGACGGGGAGGTGAGCGCACGCCCCTTCCCTCTCCGCGCCCTCTTCCGCACCCTGCGCGCATGACCGACTCGCTTCACCGCTGCGCCTGGTGCGGGACCGATCCCCTCTACGTCGCCTACCACGACGAGGAATGGGGCGTGCCCGAACGCGACCCCCGCGCCCTGTGGGAGAAGCTGGTGCTCGACGGCATGCAGGCCGGCCTCGCCTGGATCACCATCCTCAGGAAGCGCGAGGGCATCCGCGACGCCTTCCACGGCTTCGACCCGGAGAAGGTCGCCGCCTACGGCGAGGCCGACATCGAGCGGCTGCTCGCCGACCCACGCATCATCCGCTCCCGCGCCAAGATCGCCTCGGCGATCAAGGGCGCCCGCATCTGGCTCGACATACGCGAGGGCAGCGAAGACTTCTCCGACTGGCTGTGGTCGTTTGTTGGCGGCGCGCCGATCCAGAACGCCTGGCCCGACGGCGCCGCCCGCCCGGTCGCCACCCCCGAGTCCGAGGCCATGGCGAAGGCGCTGAAGCAACGCGGCTTCACCTTCTGCGGTCCGGTGTTTGTGTACGCGTTGATGCAGGCTGTGGGCATGGTCAATGA
>JAFAEC010000045.1 GCA_023424215.1 Pseudomonadota bacterium | reverse complement strand
CGGTCACCGCCAGCTACACCGCCGGCAGCCCCGGCGTCGCCGCCAGCGGTTCGGCCCAGTCGCTGGTCGTCGCGGCCAACTCCGACCAGAACTCGCGCCAGCACGGCGCCTGGAAGTCGGCCATGTCCCTCGACGTCCTCGTGCCGACCCCGACCAAGGCGCTGCTCGCCGGCACCTACTCGGGCGACTTCTCGGTCACCATCTCGGCCGGCCTGTAAGAGCACACGTTAGTGTGGATTAGGGGAGGGAGGGCGATTCCGCCCTCCCGTCCTCGTCCCGGCCCGTCTGGCACAAGATTTGCTGTGTGAAATCGGACTGATCGGCCGCCGGGGGCGGCTCGGGGGAATGTGACAATGTTTGTGGGCGTTCAGCTTAAGCGGGTGCTCCGCCGCATCGTGGTTTTCACCGCCGCCTTGTTCGCCGGCATGTCGCTCCTGTCGGCGGCCTGGGCGATGAGAGTGGCCCCGATGGTCTCGGAACTGACCACCACCGGGGCAGGATCCACCGCCCGGATCGAGGTCGGCAACATCGGCGCCGCCGCACTGCCATTCGAGACGCGCATCACCCGCGTCGAGTTCGACGAGAACGGGGAGCTGATCGAAACTCCCGCCGATGACAAGTTCCTGGTCTTCCCGCCGCAGGGCGTCGTGCCCGTCGGAGGCCGCCAGGTGGTCCGGGTTCAGTGGGTGGGCGAGCCGGACCTGGATGTCTCGCACGCCTATTATCTGTGGGTCCGGCAGCTGCCCGTGGCCACCGAGCCGGCCGCCGCCACCGAAAGCGGCGGCGCCGTCTCGGTGTCGGTGCTCTACACCATGAAGGCGCTGATCGTGGTCGCCCCTCCGGGCGCCCAGCCGGACGTTCGCGTGGAATCGGCCGTGCCGGCGATGGTCTCTCCGCCGGCGCCCGAGGTCGATCCGTCGTTGACCAACGGCGAGGCCCTGCCGCCGCCGCCCGCGGAGCCGGGACTGGAGGTGACCGTCAGCAACTCGGGCCGCCGCTACGCCCTGATGAGCGGAGCCACCTGGATCATCGAGGCCACCACGGCCGCGGGCGAACCCTTCAACATGCGGCTGTCCGGCCAGCAGGTCGCCGAGCTTGTCGGCGTGGGCTACCTCGCCCCCGGCGGCGGACGCCGGGTGTTCAAGCTTCCGACCGGCGAGGCTCTGGATCCGGCCCGTCCGGTGACGGTGCGATTCGCCCAATGAACCGGCCGGGGGGGGTTCTGGCTGGAGCGGCGCTGGCGCCGCTCATCGCCCTGTGCTTCAGCGAGCGGGCGGCGGCCGACGTCTCGTTCGCGATCGTGAGGGCGCTTCCGGCTTCCCTGGCGGCCGCGGTCACCCTGGAGCCGGCCGATCCCGCCAGCCCTGACGAGGCCGTCCTCGCCGCGGACCAGCAGGTCGCGCGGCCCAACATCAATCCGTATGACCGCGACATCGCCATGACGGTGCCGCTCAACTTCAACCGTCGGGTCCTCGGCGAACTGCCGGTCCTGCTCACCGCCGACGACCGCTTCATCGTCCAGAGCCAGGGCTTCATCGAACTGATCAGCCCGTTGCTGACCGAGGAGGCGCAGGCCGAACTGGCCGCCGCCCTCGTGGGCATCCCCCAGTTCGCGCCCGAGGAAATCAACGCCGCCGGCATCCAGCTGGACTATGATCCGGAACAGCTGGCGGTGCTGGTGCTGCGCATCGAGCCGCGCATGCGGGTGCCGGAATTCCTGTTCCAGGGAGGCCGCCCCGACCCGGCGGAGCAGGGGCCGGAGGACTTCAGCGCCTATCTGAACACGAACCTCGTCGTGAATCGCCGGGCCTCCACGGGCGAGGTCGACCGGCCGAGCGTCTTCCTGAACGGCGCCGTGCGGTACCAGAACTTCGTCTTCGAGGCCGATGTGCAGGGCCGGGACGAGCCGTTCACCGGCGAGTACGACGTCCAGCGACGGTACGCTCGCCTCGTCTACGACGAGCCGGAGGACTTCCGGCGCTGGTACTTCGGGGACCTGGATCCCGAGGTGCGCGGCCGGCAGGGCTTCACCGAACTGGGCGGTCTGGGCGTCAGCCGCCAGCGCCGTCGTTTCGAGTCGTTCCGCAACAACGTCCTCTCCGGGTCCCGCCAGCTGATCCTCGAGGAGTCGTCCACGGTCCGCGTGTCGCGCAATGGCGTCTTCGTGCGCGAGTTCCGGCTGGATCCCGGCCAGTACGACGTGAGCAACCTGCCGCTCGACACCGGCGGCAACGACATCCAGATCGAAATCGTCGGCGAGTCGGGCCGGCGCGAGAGCGTGTCCTACAGCGCCTACCTCGACAGCATCGATCTTGAACCCGGGGACTACGAGTACGGCGCCTATTTCGGCGTCACCAGCGAAAGCCTTTTCGGGGAGCCGGACTACAGCGACGGCGAACTCGCCTTCACCGGCTTCTACCGCCGTGCGTTCCAGGACCGGCCGTCCATCGGCGTCGGCGTCCAGGTTGCGAAGGAGGTCCAGACCGTCACAGGCCAGAGCCAGCTGATCCTCGACAACGGCTCCCGCCTCCAGTTCGACGGCGCGGTCAGCAACAGCGACTTCGCCGGTCAGGGGTACGCCTTCGCCGTCGGCTACGAATACTATCTGGATCGCGGCGAGCAGGCCGACGCCCTGACCCTGGTGGCCGATTTCGTTTCCGACGATTTCGCCACCCTCGGCAACCGCTTCGCCGACAACGCCACTTCGTGGGCGTTCAGCGCCGGCTATTCGCGACGCTTCTCTCCCGACTGGGTGGGCAGCCTGTCGGCCAGCTACCGCATGAGCCGCGACCCGTCCCGCGACGACGCCTACACCGTCAATGCCAACAGCACCTATCGCGTGACCCGCGACTGGAGCGTGCAGGTGGGCGTGGAGTACAGCGATCTCGGCTATCGCGGCCCTGCCGGGTTCGGCAATGGAGGGTTCGGGTTCACCACCGCCCTGGTCTGGACGCCCGGCTATCGCGATCGGGGCGAGGCCCGCTACAACTCGGCCCGCGACTCCGCCAGCGTCCGCTTCCAGCACGCCGGCGAGAACAAGGTCGACAGCTTCGGCTATTCGGTCGGCTCGACCTACGACGACGGCTCCGGCTCGGTCTCGGGTCAGATCGATTACAGCTCGAACCGCTTCGACGCCTCGCTGAGCCACATCGCCTTCGGCCGCGACTTCAGCAACATCACCGAGGAGCAGGTCACCAGTCTGCGGCTGGGCAGCTCCATCGCCACCGCCGGCGGCAAGGTCGCCATCGGACGGAACATCTACGACAGCTTCGCCATCGTGTATCCGCACGAGTCCCTCCGCGGGCATGACGTCATTGTCGGCGAAAGCCTCGAGGGCGGCCGCTACACGGCCCGGAGCGGCGCCTTCGGGCCGGCCCTGTCGAACCTGCTGACCTCGTACGTCAATCAGTCGGTCCGCTACGACGCGATCGACGCGCCGCGCGGCTATGACGTGGGGGACGGCGTGCTGCGCGTACATCCCGCCTACCGCAGCGGCTACGCGATCGAGGTGGGCAGCGCCGCCTTTGTCAGCGCGCTGGGCCGTCTGGAGGGCAACGGCGGCGTGGCCATCGCCCTGATCAGCGGGCGCGTGGTCCCGGTCGACGACCCAGGGGCGGAGCCGGAACTGTTCTTCACCAACTCGGTGGGGCGGTTCGCGATCCAGCAGCTCGAGCCCGGGAAGCGCTATCGTGTTGAGCTGTTCACCAGCCCGGTGCAGGGTTTCGAGTTCGAAGTGCCTGCGGAGTCCGACGGGCTTCTGGATCTGCAGGTCGTCACGGTTCCCGTCGACGTCGTGGTGGACGAGTGAGGAAAGTCATGCCGATACGCACATGGATACTCGCCGCAACCGCCATGCTGGCCCTGGCTTCAGCGACGGGGGCGGCCGCCCAGCAGCAGTGCTCGCTGGCCGTACAGCCCGCCGAGGACCAATGGATCATCCGCTATGATCCGTTCGCCGGAGATGCGCTTCAGCGTCAGTTCGATGTCTCGGTGGTCAATGTCGGCGACCGGCCCTGCGCCGGAGCCGTGCGGGCCGAACTGGCCGGCGAGGAGTACGGCCTGCGCAGCGTCGATGGGCGGGAGCGCATCCCCTACGCCTTGGTGGACGAGCGTCACGGCGCGGATATCACGCCCCGCACCGGGGCCAACGCGCCGCGCCTGAACGCCCATCCGGTGGCGCTCCGGCCGGGAGAGCGGGCGCTGCTGCGTTTCACCTTCGCCGCCGATCCGACCGGGACGCCGTCGCGGGGCTTGTACAGCCAGAACGTCCGCCTGCTCCTGGAACACGCCAACGGCCTGATGGCCGGCGAGCACCCGATCACCCTCGCCCTTGAGGTGGCGCCGGCCGCCGCCATCGGGCTGAAGGGGCAGTTCCAGCGATCGAACGGGGTGGCGCGCATCGAGCTCGGCGAACTGTCGCCGGGCCCGAGGCCGCTGACCGCCGCCCTCTATGTGATGAGCACCGGCGGCTATCGTCTTTCCATCCGGTCAGCCAACAACGGCCGGCTGCGGCTGGGGACCACCGACTGGTACGTGGACTACACCATGGGGCTGGGCGATCGCCGCTTCGACCTCGAAAGTCCGGGAAGCATCGATGTCGTCTCGACGCGCGCGCGTTCAGACGACTACCCCCTGAGCATCGACATCGGTTCAGTGAGCGGCCGGCGGGCCGGGGAGTACACCGACGTGGTGACCTTCACCGTCGCCGCGCTCTGACGGTTCCGTCAGAGAGGCTGGATGGTCAACGAAAGGACCAGCGGCTCCGCGAGGTCCACGTCCTCGAACTGGTAGTTCACGCTCCGGATGGTCGCCACGCTGGAACGGCGCAGGTCCTGCTCGCCGGTCTTCGAGAGGTTGATCACCCGCCCGCCGTAGCTGAGGCTGGCCCTCTCCAGTTCGCCAAGCGGCCGATAGCTGGCTCGCACCGTGAATCCGCCCGGCGCGTTGCATGCCTCGACCACGGAGCCGGACAGGCCGCCGCCGGCGAGGAGCGTTCCGCTGGGCCGGACCCAGCAGGCGACGGGCACCCGCGCCTGGACCCGGTAGCGACCGACCGCCTGGCTTTCGCCGGCGCTGGCGGCGGCGGGGACGAACGCCGCGCCGGCAAGTGCGATGGCGACGGCGACAGCGAGGGAATTGAGCGAGCGGGCCATGGCCAACCTTGTCTCTGTTCCCGGTCAGCCTAGGCGGGCGAACGTTAATTTGGCGCGAGGAGGTAGGCTTAGCAGCCGGTGAACGAACGTCGCCGGATGCGCCCGGGATCTTGCGGAGAGGCGCAGCCTCCGCAGCAGGGAGGCTGCACCGCATGGCGGCCGTACCAGGCGTCGCCTCGTCTGCAGGGGAAGATGGTGCGGGCGGTCGGGCTCGAACCGACACTCCTTTCGGAACCGGATTTTGAGTCCGGCGCGTCTACCAGTTTCACCACGCCCGCATGCCCCGGCAGGTAAAGGCCCGCCGAGGGGAATGCAACTCGTGGCTCGCGCGGATCAGCTGCCCCGGCGGAAGCGGACCGTGAACCGCACGACCTGGCCGCGCACATCGGCTCCGCTCGGCGGTGGCGAGACGCTGGAACGTTCGGCGGCGCGGATGGCCGCCCCGGCGAAGCCCAGTCCGGGCGGGGTCTCGAGGTCGGCGCGACAATCCTCCAGCCTCCAGCCGGGACCGATCACGCACGACAGCTTCACCTCACCGGCGCCGGCGCGCATGGACTCGCGATTCGCCGGATAGTCCGGTGCGATATGCGTTCGCCACACCGGTCCGTCGGAGACGGACGTCCGGCGCAGCAGGTCGCGCGGGTCGCTGAGGGGCGTCCCGCAGGCTCTCAGCACCGTATCGACGGATGCGGCGGAGGGGGGGACCGGCAGGCGATAGCGGAGCGGCCGCTCGCCTTCGGCCTCGGGTTCGACCCGCAGATCCAGCTCGCCGCCGGCGCGGAGCTGACGGGCGAGACGGGCGGGTTCCTCGGCGCCGAGGACCGGCTCTCCCGGACGCGCGATCCAGCGTTGCTCCTCGTCGTCGATCGCGCCGGCCGAGACCCGCACCGTCCGCGACTCTCCGGTCGAGACCGGCAGGCCGGATACGAGCATGTCCAGCACGCCTTCGCGGCAGCGGAGGGCGAGGACGTTCTGGTCGAAGGTCAGCGACGCCGCTGTAAGCTCCAGGTCCGGCCGGGTGGTGAGGTCCCAGTCGCCTTCGGGGTCCGTCGCCGGGGCCGTCGCGCCGAGGAGGACGACGAGACCGAGGATCAGCGGGGCGCTCATGACGCCATCCGAGGCGGGAAGGATGTCCGGGTCAACCTTCAGCCTCCCGCTCCTCGCGGCGTTTGCGGCGATTCTCGCGCATCCGTTCGCGATCCTCGCGGGTCTCGTAGCCCTGGATGACGAAATTGACCCTGAAGGAGACCATCACGGGGGGCAGGTCGGTCAGTCCGCCGGTGTCGCGGACGCGGGCGCGACGCACCGCCTGGAGGGTCTCCTCCCCGAAGCCGCCGTCGCGAGGATGCTCGGTTTCGATGGTGCAGTCGCGCAGGGCTCCGTCGGGATCGACCAGGCAGGTGGTCACGGCGAAGCCGCGCGCGTAGCGCGTGCGGGACGGGTAATCGACCACCGGGCGGCGCGCCCAGACGAGGTTCTCGGGCAGGCCGTTGTCCGGCAAGGCGTCGAGCCCGGCGTCGCGGGGGTCGACCAGCGGACGCTCGCAGGCGGTGAGCGTCTCGTCGATGGAGCCGGGCGAAGCCGGCAGGGTGACGTCGTAGCGCAGCGCGCGCCCCGGACCGGCACCGTCGGGGACGCGGATCTGCAGCCGCCCGCCCTGGCGCAGTTTGCGCGCGAAGGGCGCCGGGAAGCTGCTCACCGCGATCGTATCGTTGACGCCCACATTCCAGGACTGCGGCCCGAGTTCCTCGTCGGCGAAGGCCACGTCCAGCGTCCGGGTCTCGCCCGCGCCGGCAGCCGGCAGGCCGGACAGGAAGGCTTCGTAGCCGCCGTCGACGCAGCGGACGGCGATGCCGAGGCCATTGTCGTAGACGGTGTAGGCCATGATCGCGTCGGTGCGGGTGTTGCGGTGCAGATCCCAGTCGCGGGCGGCGTCCTGGGCCACCGCGGGAAGGGCGACCGCCAGGGCGAGGATGGGCGGGAGCGACGTCAGACGCATGCAGGACTCCGTTCAGGCCCTGCATCCTAGACCTGTCCCGCGCCGCTTCGCTATCTCAGGTTCTGTCCAAAGCTTAATCCGCCGGTCGCATCCGTCTGCGGCCGCCAGCGCCTCCTGCCCCGCAAGGAGAGCGAAGATGCGGATGAAACGACTGATGGCGGCGGCGCTCGGCGGACTGGCCATGACCTGCCAGGGGCCGGCGGCGGTGCTGGCGCAGGAGGCGGCGGCGAACGCCCCGGCGGCCCCTCATGCGGCGATCACCCGCGAGCACCGCGCCGCGGCGCTGGACATCCTGGACCGGCGGCTAGCGCACTATGTGATGGCCGACCGCACCCCGGCCATCCGGGCCCGGCTGACGGAGCGGCGCGCGACGCTGCTGGCGATCGCCGATCCGGAGGCCTTCCGGCAGGCGGTCAACGCCGAGTTGCTGGCCACGTCCGGCGACAAGCACCTGCAGGTCTGGCTGGAGCCGCGCAGCCGCGACGAGGTCGCCGCGGCCGGCCCGCCGCCCACCCTGGAGCAGATGGCGGCCGTCGAGGCAGCGGCGGGCTGGGGCGTGCGCGAGGCGAAGGTGCTGGAGAACGGCGTCGCCTGGCTGGATCTCGCATCCTTCAGCGGACACCCTGACTCAGCGGCGGCGATCGATGCGGTCATGGCGCGGCTGGCGGGCGCGCAGGCGCTGGTGATCGACCTGCGCGACAACCTGGGCGGCGGCGAGGTCGCCCTGCGCCAGTTGACGGGGCATCTGGCGCCTGAGCCGATGCGGCTGGAGGACATCTCGTTCCGCCGCTGCGCCCCCGATCCGGGCGATCCCGAGGGCTGCCTGCAGGATGGCGGCCGCGATGTGTTCGAGCGCCATGCCAACCGGGTCGCAGCGCCGGTCTTCCCGACCCAGCCGATCTACGTGCTGGTGGGGGCGGGGACCTTCTCCGCGGCCGAGGCGGTGGCTTACGACCTGCAGGCCACGGGGCGAGCGACGGTGATCGGCGAGCCGACCGGCGGCGGGGCCAATCCCTCCACGGGCATGGATCTGGGCCCGTGGTTCACGGTGATCATGCCGATCGGCGAGGCGCGACACCCCCTGACCGGAACCAACTGGGAAGGCGTCGGGGTGCAGCCGGACGTCGTGGTCCCGGCGGCGGAGGCGGGGGCGGAGGCGCTGCGTCGCCTGAACGCAGCGCCCCCGTCGGCCGGCCTCAACCCGTCAGGGCTGCACTGAGCAGAATGCTGGCGGGCAGTCCGAGGAAGAGAACCGCGGCGAACAGGGCGACCTCCAAACGATCGCCAAGGTGAAGCTGTCTCATTGCCATCTCCTTCCGATCGACCGCAAAATCTGCGGTCTCATTGGTCAGACTATAGGTGTGGTTCAGGCGTGAAGGTGACGGAAGTCACATGGTGAAACCGCAGGATCTGCGGTACGCTGCCGGCATGACCGCAGGACTCCCGCTCGACCGGATCGACCGGCGCATCCTGGCCGCGCTGCAGGCCGAGGGCAGGATCACCAACCAGGCGCTGGCGGAGCGGGTGGCGATGTCGCCCAGCGCCTGTCTCGCTCGTGTGCGGAGGCTCGAGCGGGCGGGGGTGATCGACGGCTACATGGCGCGGCTGGATCCCCTGAAGCTGGGGTCGCGCCTCGTCGTATTCGCGGAGATCTGGCTCGAGAAACACCACCCGGCCAATTTCGCCGCTTTCGAAACCGCGGTCGCCGAGATCCCGGAGATCGTCGAGGCCTCCCACGTCACCGGGGACTTCGACTACCTGCTCAAGGTCGTCGTCCCGGACATGGCCTCCTGGACCCGACTGGCCGAGGCGCTGGTGGCGCGGGACATCGGCGTCGACAGGGTGTCCACCCACGTCCTCATGACCAAGCCCAAGGTTTTCCGGGGTTACCCCGTATTGCCCTGAGCCCGCGCCGATCAGACCGGCGCCACCGTCTGCTCGATCGCGCCGAAGATGGAGTGGTGCCTGTCGTCCAGCATCTCGATCCGCACCGTGTCGCCGTGCTTGAGGAAGCTGGTTTCCGGCTTGCCGCGCAGGATGGTCTCCACCGTGCGCACCTCCGCGATGCAGGAGTAGCCGAGGCCGCCCTCGGCGACCGGCTTGCCGGGGCCGCCGTCGGCGTCGCGGTTGGAGACGGTGCCGGAGCCGATGATGCTGCCGGCGCACAGGCTGCGGGTCCTGGCCAGGTGGGCGATCAGGGTTCCGAAGTCGAAGGTCATGTCGGTCCCGGCGTCGGCCTTGCCGAAGTCCTGGCCGTTGAGCTGGACGTTCAGCTCGCCGTGCAGCTTGCCGTCCTTCCAGCGGTCGCCCAGGGCGTCGGGGGTGACGAACACCGGCGACAGGGCCGAGGCGGGCTTGGACTGGACGAAGCCGAAGCCCTTGGCGAGCTCGGCCGGGATCAGGTTGCGCAAGCTGACGTCGTTGACCAGGCCCACGAGCCGGATGTGCGACAGCGCCTCTTCCCGCGACACGCCCTGCGGCACGTCGCCGGTGACGACCACCACCTCGGCCTCGAGGTCGCAGCCCCAGGCCTCGTCCTTGAGCGGGATCGGGTCGCGCGGGGCGAGGAAGCCGTCGGAGCCGCCCTGGTACATCAGCGGGTCGGTCCAGAAGCTTTCGAGCATCTCCGCGCCGCGGGCCTGCCGGACGAGGGCGACGTGGTTCACATAGGCCGAGCCGTCGGCCCACTGGTAGGCGCGGGGCAGGGGCGAGGCGGCCTCGCGCTCGTGGAAGCGGCCGCGCGGCACGCCGCCGTGCTCGAGGCTTTCGGCGAGGGCGCGCAGGTCGGGCTCGACCCGGTCCCAGTCGTCCAGCGCCGCCTGCAGCGTCGGGGCGATCAGGAAGGCGTCGGTGAACCAGGCGAGGTCGTCCGAGACGACGACGAGGCGGCCATCGCGGCCGTGCTTGAGCGAGGCGAGTTTCATGCCCGAGGCCTAGCCGGTTTCGCGGGGCGGGGGAACCTCCGCTATCCGGTCTCAGTCGTGTCCGGGGGACGATCCGTGCTCGCCGGCTCCGGCCAGTTCGGCCAGGGCCGCGCGAAGTTCGGCCGCCCGGCGCGACTCGTGACGCCAGTGCTCGTTGAAGGCCGCCACCGCGAGGCGGAGCGCGTCCGTCTGCTCCCGCGCCGTCATGTCGCGCCGGCGCGGGGCGTGAGATTTCGCTCCCGCGTCCTGACCGCTGCCGGTCACGTTGATGGTGATGCCCGAGGCGATCGCCGAGGCCCCCGGGCCGGCGCCTTCCTGCGCCCGGGGCGACGACGGCGCGTCGTGGCCTTCCGGATCGTGCGAGTCGTCATGGGCGTCGGACGACTCATGGCTTTCGCCGTGGCCGCCGTGGCCGCCGTGACGACCCGCGACGGCGGCGCGCAGGGCTTCGGTGCGGTCCGCCAGCCCCTTGTCCCCGTCCGGCGCCAGGGCGACGGAGAGCGTGCGGCCCAGACGCCGGTCGAGGGTTTCGAGCAGATGACGGGCGCGGCCGGCCAGGGCGTGGTCGTCGGCCTTCATCGCCTCCTTGGCCGCCTTGTCGACGGCCTTCCAGATCGCAGCGGTGGCGTCGCCGTCCCGACGTCCCGCGCGTCGGCCAAGCCACCAGCCGAACAGGCCCGCCGCCAGCAGCAACAGGCCGAGCGCCAGCCACAGCACCGGGTCGGCGCCTACCAGGATCGGCGGGTCGAGCGGCGCACCGGCCGGATCGGCCGTGACGAGGTCGTCGCCGTAGGACATGGAACTCCCCGCTGAAGCCGTCGCGGTCCGCCGCGCGGACCATTCTGCCGCGACGGCCACGCTTGGCAACGGCAAAGGTTAACGGCTCAGGCGTTCGGCGTGATCAGCGCCCGCGCCTCGGCCCCCTGGCGGGCGCCGACGGCGCGGACCTCGATCTCCACCGCCACCGACCCCTCGGGGTCGTGGGCCCAGAGGTAGCGGCGCTCGATCTCGACCTCGCGGCCCGAGGGCGCGAAGCCGGTGAAGCTGTCGCCCCACGGCGTGATCTTGCGGATGTCCGGCCAGGGCAGGGCGCAGGCGGCGTCGAGTTCCTCGAGCGCCATCTCCGACAGTTCGTCGTCGTTCACAGCCACCGTCGCACCCGGGCGCGATAGGCCTCGTATTCGGCGCCGAACTTCGCCGCCAGATAGCGCTCCTCGCGCCGGATGACGAAACGGTCGACCACCCACAGGCAAGGGACCAGCAGGAAGGCGGCGGCGACGCTGTTCATGGCGATCGACAGGCCGAGGTAGGTGATCGCGAAGCCGAGATAGATGGGGTTGCGGCTCAGGCCGTAGAGCCCCCTGGTGGCCAGGGCCGTCGACGGCTTCCACGGCTCCACCGCCGTGCCGATGCGGCGGAAATAGCCGGCCGCGGCGCCGTCCAGCAGCAGTCCGCCCACGATCAGCACAATGGCGACGCCGCGGCGGACCTGGGTCTCCAGACCGAACCCCCACGCCAGCCAGCCCAGTCCGGCGTCGACGCCGACCGGGCTCTGGCCAAGTCTGAGCAGTCCCCAGCCGGCCAGCAGGAAGGCGAAGTAGATCAGCGGCGGCGGGGCGATGACGCCCGGATGGTCGCGACCGGCCATCAGACCGTCTGCCCTTGCGGCGCGGTGAACTCCGAAGCCGGCGCGTCGCCGGTGTTGATCACCTCCGACGGTTCGAAGATCAGCACCTCGGCTTCCGCGTCGGCGGCGGTGCGGTGCTCGACGCCGCGCGGCACGACGATGAACTGGCCCGGCCCCAGCGTCTCGATCCGGTCGCGAAACTCGACCCGGAACCGGCCCTTCCAGACCAGGAACATCTCCTCGGCGTCCGCGTGGCTGTGCCAGGGGAACACGCCCTGCACCTTCACCAGACGCACGTCCTGACCGTTCAGCCGCGCCGCGACGCGGGGACGCCAGTGATCCGGGATGGCGGCGAACTTCTCGCCCAGGTCGATGGTCGCGCCCTGGCTCACGGCCGCACGTCCTCGTCGGCGTAGATAGCCACGGCGGCCGGCCGCCCGCTGGACACGCTGCCGCGATACATCCCGGAGGTGTTCATGGCGAAGGCGGGGGTTCCGTCCGGGCTCATGACGATCACACCGCCGTCTCCGCCGATGGAGCCGACGTCGGCGATCTCCGCCTCGGCGGCCGCCTGAACGCCCGCGCCCTCCCGGGTTCGCACGCAGATGTCGCGCGCCACCGTCGAGCGGATGAAATACTCGCCCGAGCCCGTCGCCGACACCGCGCAGCCGTCGGCGTTGGAGGCGTAGGTGCCGGCGCCGATCACCGGCACGTCGCCGACCCGGCCCCAGCGCTTGGCGGTCATGCCGCCGGTCGAGGTGCCGGCCGCCAGCCGGCCCTGGCTGTCCAGCGCCACGGCGCCGACGGTGCCGAACTTGCGCTCGTTCAGCGGCGGCCCGGCCTCGTCCAGCGCGGCCTGCGGAACCGGCGCGCCTTCCGGCCGGTCGGGGATCGGCTGGCCCGCCTCGGTCAGGGCCCGCACCAGCCCCTGCCAGCGCCGCTCGGTGAAGAAGAACGACGGCTCGACCTGCTCCAGCCCGACCGAGGCGGCGAAGCTCTCGGCGCCCTCGCCGATCAGCATGACGTGCGGCGACTGCTCCATGACGGCGCGGGCGGCCGCGATCGGGTGGCGGGTGCGGGTCAGGCCGGCGACGGCCCCGGCCTGCAGGTTCGACCCGTCCATCACCGCCGCGTCGAGCTCGTTGCGGCCGGCGGCGGTGAAGACCGCCCCGCGGCCGGCGTTGAACAGCGGGTCGTCCTCCATGACCTGGATGGCGGCCTGCACGGCGTCCAGCGCCGCTCCGCCGTTCGCCAGCACCGCCGAGCCGGCCTCCAGCGCGCGGTGCAGCGCGGCGCGATAGGCGGCGTCCTGCTCGGGGCTCAGGCTGTCGCGCTCGATCACCCCGGCGCCGCCGTGGATGGCGAACGACCAGCGCGGCGCCTCCTGGGCGGCGGCAGGCGCGGCGAGGAGGGCGGCGACGGCGGCGAGCGGGGTTAGTCGGGCGAGGTGTTTCATGCCGGCAAGGTCGGCCAGTCCGGGCTGCAACTCAAGAGCCGCAGGGGAGCATACGGGCGGTCCAATTTACCCTTAACCCTTGTCCGGCTTTCCCCGCCGTGCTGCTTATGCGCCCTTGCGCGTCAGGTGGGGCGCAGAGTCACAGGGAGTAAGCCGTTGAACGGAACGGTCGCAGGGGGCGCGCGAGACGCGTCTGACGGGCTTCGAGCCCGCCAAGGGGGAGCCCGGGCATGAACATCGTCATCATCGTCGGTCTGATCGTCACCGCCCTCACGGGCATCCCGGTGCTGATGCAGATCCTGAAGAACCACCCGAAAGGGCTGATCATCCTGTTCTTCGCCGAGATGTGGGAGCGCTTCTCCTACTACGGCATGCGCGGGATCCTGATCTTCTATCTGACCCAGCACTTCCTGTTCGACGACGCCCTGGCCTCGTCGACCTACGGCTCCTACACCTCGCTGGTCTATCTGCTGCCGCTGGTCGGCGGCATCCTCGCCGACCGCTACATCGGCACCCGCAAGGCCATCGCCTTCGGCGCCCTGCTGCTGGTCGCCGGTCACGGGCTGATGGCCTACGAAGGCCGCCCGGCCACGGAGACCCTGACCTTCGGCGGCGCCCAGTACGAGGTCGTCAGCGAAGGCCGCGGCGCCGCCCGCGAGGTCGGCATCATGGTCGACGGCCAGCGCTACGCCTTCGGCCCGGCCGAGGGCGGCGGACTGGCCCTGACCGATCTGCCGGCCGGCGCCTCGCTGCCCGCCGTGCTGCCGGCCGGCGAGTACACGATGACGGCCACCCGCGACTCGAGCGGGGTCAACGTCTTCTATCTCGCACTTTCCCTGATCATCATGGGCGTCGGCTTCCTGAAGCCGAACATCTCGACCATCGTCGGCCAGCTGTATCCGCAGGGCGACCCGCGGCGCGATTCCGGCTTCACCCTCTACTATTACGGCATCAACCTCGGCGCCTTCTGGGCCGCGGTGCTCTGCGGCTTCCTCGGACAGACCGTCGGCTGGTGGGCCGGGTTCGGCCTCGCGGGCGTCGGCATGGCGCTCGGTTTCGTCGTCTTCGTGCTCGGCAAGCCGCTGCTGCAGGGCAATGGCGAGCCGCCGAACCCGCAGCTGATCAGGCAGCCGCTGTTCGGCCCGATCAATCGCGAATGGCTGATCTACATCCTCGCCATTCTCGGGGTCGGCATCGTCTGGTTCATGGTCCAGCGCAACGCGCTGGTCGGCTGGGTTCTCGGCGCCTCCACGATCCTGTCGCTCATCGCGATCGCCTGGATCATCGCCTTCGTCTGCAAGACCTGGGTGCAGCGCCAGCGGATGATGCTGGCCGTCGTGCTGATCTTCGGCGCGGTGGTGTTCTTCACCCTGTTCGAGCAGGCCGGCACCTCGCTGAACCTGTTCGCCGACCGCAACGTGGACCTGACCATCACCCCGGTCGCGATGCAGTTCCTCGGCATCACCGTCGGAACGCCGGCCCAGCTGGCGGCGGCGGGCATCACGCCCTCCGGCTTCTGGATCGACGCCACCATCACGGCGGCGCAGGTGCAGTCGTTCAACGCCGGCTTCATCCTCATCTTCGCGCCGATCTTCGCGGCGATGTGGGCCTGGCTGGCCTCGAAGAAGATGGACCCGAACCCGACCATGAAGTTCGGTCTCGGCCTCGTGCAGGTCGGCCTCGGCTTTCTGGTGGTGGTCTGGGCCGCCGGCTCGGGCATGGTCGACAGCGCCTTCCAGATGCCGCTGATCATGCTGGCCCTGCTCTACATGCTGCACACCACCGGCGAGCTGTTCCTGTCGCCGGTCGGCCTGTCGGAGATCACCAAGCTGTCGCTGGCCTCGGTGGTCAGCTTCATGATGGCGGTGTGGTTCCTGGCCAGCTCGATCGCCCAGTTCGTCGGCGGCTACATCGCCGGCCTGATGGGCACCGAGACCGTCGGCGGCCAGGTGCTGGATCCGGCGGGCGCCCTGCAGACCTCGCTCGCGGGCTTCGACTCGCTCGGCAAGTGGGGCGTCGGCATCGGCGTGGCCTTCATCCTGATCAGCTTCTTCATCAAGGGCTGGTCGCATGGAGCCAACGACGGCGACAACCACCCCGGACCGGACGTCACGGACCGTGGTCAGGAGGACGGCAACATCACCCGGCCGCACGCCAGCACGCCGGCCTGATCGTCGTCTGAGCTGAAACAGGAAGGGCGGGGCCTCGCGGCTCCGCCCTTTTTGCATGGGGACTTCATCGCCCCCGGAAAGCATTTGGGGCGGCCCCCGGGAGAGAGCCGCCCCAGGGGCGCGGAGTATCGGGGGAGGCCGGCGTCCGCGCCTGCCTCTCCGCCCCGGGACGGCGGGCGGAGGAGGTCGTCAGAAGGTCTTGCGCAGGCGCAGCGACCAGAAGGTGCGCGGGTCGATGTAGCGGCTCTCGACGAAGGCGATCGGACGGGCCGGGGTGCGGTCGGCGTAGACGGTCCGCTCGACCTCGAAGTCGTTCCACACATTGACCTGGGCGCGCAGCGACAGGGTCGCGGTCGGCTTGTATTCGGCCCACAGCTCGAAATAGTCGGAGCCACGGAAGCCCGAGGTCTGGTCGGGATCGTAGCTGAACTGGTGCAGGCTCTCGATGTAGGCCCCGCCCCACTGCAGCTTCCACGA
Organism: Pseudomonadota bacterium; assembly: GCA_023424215.1. Classification (GTDB taxonomy): domain Bacteria; phylum Pseudomonadota; class Alphaproteobacteria; order Caulobacterales; family Caulobacteraceae; genus Brevundimonas. The sequence continues at coordinate 5,148 of JAFAEC010000045.1, read as the reverse complement.
GGGGATGTCCTGCTGGATGGTGAAGACCGGCTGCGACGGACGCACGCCGGAGATCTCCCGCGTCTCGCCCGTGGTCGGGTCGGTGACCTCGGTGTGGTTCCAGGTGTTGCGGAAGCCCAGCTTGCCGCCGGAGAAGCCGAAGCGGTCCATCGGCACCAGGATGTTCACCGCCAGCTGGTCCAGCGTCCCGTCCCCGATGTTGCCGACGGCGGACAGGCCCATGTCGAGCGGCAGCACGTCGATGGCGTCGACGATCTCGTCGTGGCGATAGCCGATGGAGACGATGCCGTCGGTCCAGAAGCGGCGTTCGTAGGTGATCTCGCTGATCCAGCGCTGCTCGGGCTCGAGATCGGCGTTGCCGCCCAGCACATTGTCCTCGTCGAGGTCCGCCGAAGCGGCGAAGTCGCCGAAGTCGAGTTGGCCCACCTCGCGTTCGAAGCGGAAGCGGAGCTGGTTGTCGGGCATCGGCGTCCAGGTCGCCTGGAGACGCGGCTTGGCGAAGAAGAAGCTCTTCTCCTGGTCCGCGTCGCCCGACTGGCTGATGGTCGAGGCCTCCAGCCGCAGGCCGCCTTCCAGGGTCAGGTCGTCACGGATGCGCCAGGTGCCCTTGCCGAAGGCCTCGCCGCGCAGTTCCTCGACCGTCACCGAGGCCGAGGGCAGCGGGACCGGCGTGCCGCCGACCGAGAAGGCCTGGTCGGTCTCCAGCATGTTGTAGGCGACCTCGCCGCCGGTCTCGAAGGTCAGGGCGGGCGAGCGCTCGAAGCGCACCAGGCTGCGGAAGATCGTCTCCGACGCATTCCCCTCGGATGTGAACCGCTGCTCGGGGCTGTCGACTCCGTCGACCCGGCTCCGGCTGACCGACACGGAGTCGAAGTCCTCGAACTGGTGGATGAAGCGGGTCTCGAGGTTGAATCGGGGGCTGAGCGGACGGGTGTAGACGACGCCCACCTCGCCGGCCGCGGCGTCGTTGTCGAACAGGTTCTCGCGGCGGACGGTGGGGCCGGTCTGCAGGGCGATGGCGTGGAAGTCGTTGACCCCGTAGCGGGCGGTCAGGTCGATCTTGCCGCCGAACAGCGGCGTGGCGTAGTTGCCGCGGATCGAGGTGCCGCCGCCGTACTGGTCGTTCCAGTAGTCTTCGGTGCGGATCACGGCGCCGGTTCCGTCGCGGCGGACCACCGGGCCCATGCCGTTGGCGTCGCTCATCGACATGCCGTCGCTGAGGGTCACGCCCCAGGTGCGCTCGCCCTCGCGGGCGGTGAACTGGTAGCTGCCGCCGTAGAGGTCCTGTCCGCCCTCGAAGAGGGTGGCGTTGGCGGTGAAGATCGACTGGCGGCTGGATTCGGTGCGGGTGATGACGTTCACGACGACCGCGTAGCCCTGCATGTCGATGCCCGGCGCGCCGCCGCGGATCAGCTCGATCCGCTCCACCTGGCTGGCCAGCGTCCGCCCCAGAACGGCCGACCCGGTGTCGTTCTTCGAAGCGGGCCTGGAGCCGTTGACCAGCACATTGCCGACCGAGCCCTCGAAGCCGCGGCTGCCGTCGCCGTCTACGACGCTGAAGCCGGGCACCCGGTTGACCATGTCCAGCGCCGTGTTCGGCCGCTGGTCGGCGAAGAAGTCGGGCGTGAAGACCAGGACGCCCTGCTGGCCGGCCTCGGCCTGCGGCTCGGGCGAGGGAGGCGTCTGCGCCGCGGCCGCGCCGGCGCCGAGGAACAGGGCCGTGGTCGCCAGCAGGATGGTCTTGGTCATCGCAGGTCTTCCCCTCGTCGTTGTGACGAGAGGTGTGACGGCGTGTCGCGCCGCTCTCCAGTTACAAGCTGGACAGGTGGATTAAATCGGAGACAGCATTACAGCGGCGTCATGTTTGTGTTCTGATATCGTCCGATCAATACTTGGATAAACCAGTGGAGATGGCTGTGAAGAAGGTCGCCATACCCGCTTTCTCGCTCGCCCTGGCCTGGGCCCCGGCGGGGCTTGCGCAGGACGTGGCGTTCCCGCCGGATCCGCCGGCCGTCGAGGCGACGGACCTTGGCGAAGTCGTGGTCACGGCGCGACGGGCCGGGGCACCGATGTGGACGGTCGAGCGAGGCGACAGCATTGTCATTCTGGTGGGATCCATCGAGGGAGTGCCGCGCGAGTATTCGTGGCGGCCCGAGGCGCTGGAAGCGGCCGCCCTTCGATCGCAGCGCATTCTCTATCCGATGGAGGCGCGCGCCTCCCCGGCCGACGTTCTGCGGCTGATCTGGCGCATCCGCACCATCGCCCGACTGCCGGCCGGACACACGGTGGCGGACTATGTCTCGCCCGAGTTGTTCGAGCGACTGGAGCTATTGAAGGCGGACGAGCGCTCGGACCGCTGGAAGACGGAAAGTCTCGTCGGACTCAGTCTGGACCTTCTCCGCGACGCCGGCCGCGAGCGCCGGGGGCGCGGCGCCCCCACCGTGGTGCGCGAGGCCGCCCGGCGGGCCCGCATTCCTGGCGAGCCGGTCGGCGTGGTGCGTGGCGACGAACTGGTGGACAACCTCATCACCCTGCCGCCGGAAACCTATCTGCCGTGTCTGGAGGCCGCCGTGGATGCTGCCGAGACAGGACCCGCGGCCGCCCGTTCGCGCGTCGACGACTGGAGCCGGTTGCGGGTGCCGGAAGTTCTCGACAATCCGCTCGACCGCGCCCTGAACCTTTGCTGGCCCAGCGGCGACCCGGAGATCGCGCCAGTGCTCCGCACGCGCTGGGGACAGGCCGTCCAGGAAGCGCTGGGCCAGTCGGGCGTCACCCTGGCTGTGGCTCCCCTCCGAATTCTCGCCGAAGCCGGCGGGGTGCTGGACCGGCTGGAGGCCGAGGGACTGGATCCGGACGGGCCCGCGTGGCGGGTCGACCAGCGATAGGGATCAGACCGCCGTGCCGCCCACCGTCAGGCCGCCCATCTTCAGCGACGGTTGGCCGATGCCGACCGGGACGCCCTGGCCGGCCTTGCCGCAGACGCCGACGCCGGGGTCGAAGGCGAAGTCGTCGCCGATCATCTCGATCCGGGTCAGGGCCGTGGCGCCGTCGCCGATGAGGGTGGCGCCGCGCACCGGGGCGGTGATCCGCCCGTCCGCGATCAGGTAGGCCTCGGTGCACTGGAAGACGAACTTGCCGTTGGTGATGTCGACCTGGCCGCCGCCGAAGTTGGCGGCGTAGAGGCCGCGCTTCGTCGAGGCGATCATGTCCGCCTTCGAATCGCGTCCTCCCTCCATGAAGGTGTTGGTCATGCGGGGCATCGGCATGTGGGCGAACGACTGGCGCCGGCCGTTGCCGGTGGCGCGCGCGCCGAGCTGTCGCGCCGACAGCCGGTCGTGCATCAGCCCGACCATGATCCCGTCCTCGATCAGCACGGTTCGGGAGGTCGGGGTGCCTTCGTCGTCGACGGTCAGGGAGCCGCGTCGGCCCGCGATCGAGCCGTCGTCCACCACCGTGACCCCCGGGGCGGCGACGCGCTGGCCCATCTTGCCGGTGAACACCGACGAGCCCTTGCGGTGGAAGTCGCCCTCGAAGCCGTGCCCGATGGCCTCGTGCAGCAGCACGCCGGGCCAGCCGGCGCCCAGGACCACGTCCATCTCGCCGGCGGGGCAGTCGATCGCGTCCAGATTGACCATGGCCTGCCGCAGGGCCTCGTCGACCTGCCCCTGCCAGCGGTCCGGCGCGATCCAGGTCTCGAAGCCGGCCCGGCCGCCGGCCCCGGCCGAGGCGCTCTCGCGGCGGCCGTCGCGCTCGACGGTGACCGACACGTTCAGCCGCACCAGCGGGCGAAGGTCGCGCACCAGCCGGCCGTCGCCGCGCAGGATCTCGATCTGCCGGCGCTCGCCTGTCAGGGAGGCGGAGACCTGCACCACCCGAGGATCGCGGGCGCGCGCCCAGGCGTCGATCTCGGACAGCAGGGCGATCTTGTCGGAGAAGGCGGGGGAGGCGAGGGGATCGACCTCCTCGTAGAGCTTGCGGTTGGTCGCGGCGGGCGCGTCGGCCGCGCTCCCCGCATGACCGGCCTTGGCCAGGGCGGCGCTGTCGGCGGCGCGGCGCAGGGCGGCGGCGCTGATCTCGTTGGCGTGGGCGTAGCCGGCGGTCTCGCCGGCCACCACGCGCAGGCCGAAGCCCTCGGTGGCGTCGTAGGCCGCCGATTTCAACCGGCCGTCGTCGAACACCAGCGATTCCGACTCGGACCGCTCGAGGAACAATTCCCCGTCGTCGGCGCCGGCCAGGGCCTGCTGCAGAATGGAGAGCGCCTCGTCGCCGCCGAGGTCGGCGCTGTCGAGGATGGCGGGCGGGGAAACGAGGACGGTCATGGGCCTCTAAGTAGGGGCTGACCGTCCCCGCGTCACCGGTTCATCGACGCTCAGTCGAACTCGACCTCGCCCCAGCCTGTGATCGACTGGTTCAACTGGGCCGGGTTGCGGGCCAGATAGACGTCGCCGCGTCCGGAGATCTCGATGTCGGCGCGTCCGGTCGGCGCCACCGAGACATCGCCGCGGCCGACGATCTGGACGGTCGCGTCGGTCGTCACCACCCGGCGCAGGCTCGCGTCGCCATCGCCGTTGACCACGACGTTGACGCGCTGCGCCTGGCCGTCGGCCTCGACCGATCCCTCGCCGTTGATGGCGACGGCCAGGGTGGGCTGGTCGTAGCCGCGGATCCGCAGCTCGCCATGGTCGCCCATCTCGAAGGTGTTGACGGCGGGGGCGGTGATCTCGATGCGCAGGGCCTCGCTCTCGCTCCACACCCGGATGCCCGTGCCGGACCAGCGAATGTAGCCGCGGTCGGGGCGATCATCGCTGACCATGGTCAGGCGGCCGTCGTTGAAGCGGATGCTGTCGACGATGTCCTTCGGACCGGTGATGCGCACGCCAGCCTGGTCGCCCTGGACGTAGGTGACCTTGCCCGGGACGTCGATCATCAGGCGATCGCCGCCGGCCCATTCGATGTTGCGCGTGATTTCCGGGGCGACCTCGCCGCGTTCGATGCGGAAGCCCGAGTCGCCGGGCGTGTCGTCATCGACCACCCAGGTCCAGTCGTGGCGGCGGACGTCATTGCCCACCAGGGCGAAGGCGCCGGCGATGCCCACCAGCGCCAGGACGAAGCCGACGCCGGTGATGATCAGAAGATTGCGGATCATGT
>JAFAEC010000026.1 GCA_023424215.1 Pseudomonadota bacterium | reverse complement strand
GCGGCGGATTGACCGGGGCGTCGAGCCCCCCGCCCAGGCGCTGGTCGAAGCCCTGGCCGCCGTGGCCGCCGTCGCCGACCGGGGCGGGCGCGGGGGTGGAGTGCTGAACGTCGTGCGACATGGCGCTTTCGGCGGTTCCCTCGAACGTGACCCGTCACTATGGCGCGAGGCCGCCGCCGGGCCGACGGCGTTCTCCCGAGGCGCGAAGCTTCGCCGTTCGGGTATCGCCGTTAACCCTGCCGCGCGGCAAGTGAAGTTTCGGTCAGGCTGCAGAGGGGAGGGCCTCCCTTCGCTTTGCCGCAATCGCGGGTATAAGCCGCGCATCATGACACGTCTTCTCATCGTCGCGGCCGGAGGGGCGCTCGGCGCGGTCGCCCGCTACGGCGTCGGCCGCCTGCTGCCGGCCAGCGGCTGGCCGTGGCCGACCCTGACCGTCAACCTCGTCGGCGGGCTGCTGATGGGGCTGCTGGCGGGCTGGCTGGCCTTCCGCGGCGGCGCCCACGGCGAGACCATCCGCCTGTTCGCGGCGGTCGGCCTGCTGGGCGGCTTCACCACCTTTTCGGCCTTCTCGCTGGAGACGGCGCTGATGATCGAGAAGCGCCAGTTCGCCCTCGCCTCGGGCTATGTCGGCGCCTCGGTGGTCCTCTCCATCGCCGCCCTCTTCCTCGGGCTGATGATCGCCCGCCGCGCCTTCGGAGCCGCCCTGTGACCGATGCTCCGCCGACCCGCGAGGTGAAGACCCTCTACGTCGCCGAGGCCGAGGACGGCATCCGGCTGGACCGCTGGTTCAAGCGGCGCTGGCCGCACCTGTCGCACATCCAGATCGAGAAGCTGGCCCGCTCCGGCCAGATCCGTGTCGACGGCTCGCGCGCGAAGCCGCAGGACCGGCTCACCGCCGGCGCCGCCGTGCGCGTGCCGCCGATCCCCGATCCGGTGGTCCGCGACCCGTCCGACAAGCCGAAGATCAGCGACCGCGACGCCGCCTATGCGAAGTCGCTGGTGCTCTACGAGGACGACCTCGTCATCGCCCTCAACAAGCCCGCCGGCCTGGCGGTGCAGGGCGGCACCAAGACCACGAAGCACATCGACCGCCTGCTCTCGGCCTGGGGGGAGGGGATGGAGCGGCCCCGGCTGGTCCACCGGCTCGACCGCGACACCTCCGGCGTGCTGCTGCTCGGCAAGGGGCCGGAGGCGGCCAAGCGGCTGGCCGGCGCCTTCGCCCGCCGGCAGGCGAAGAAGACCTACTGGGCGATCGTCATCGGCAACCCCAAGCCGGCGCAGGGCCAGATCGACCTGGCGCTGAAGAAGTCCGGCATCAACGACTTCGAGATGATGCGCCCCGCCGACCCCAAGGAGCACGGCGCCGAGCCGGCCGAGACCGCCTACGTCATGCTCAGCCGCGCCGCCCATCGCGCGGCGTGGATGGCGCTGCGCCCCTTCACCGGCCGCACCCACCAGCTGCGCGCCCACATGGCGGCCATCGGCCACCCGATCCTCGGCGATCCCAAATACGGCACCCCGGAATCGGCCGAACTCTCCGGCTCGCTGAAGCTGCAGCTGCACGCCCGCCGCATCGAGCTGGACCATCCCGGCGGCGGCAAGCTGATCGTCGAGGCGCCGCTGTCCCCGGAGATGAAGGCCGGCTTCGCGCATTTCGGCTTCTCCGAGGACGAGGCGGATCCGGATCCGTTCCACGGCGTGAAGAGGATGCGATGAGGCAGGCCCCCCTCCACCGCCTCGCTCAAATCCTCCCCCCTCGGGGGAGGGGGACCATCCGAAGGATGGTGGAGGGGGTCTTCCGCCCATGACCCGGCCCCTCGCCGTATTCGACATCGACGGCACCCTCGTGGACAGTCGCGCCTCGATCCATCGCGCCGCCTGCGAGGCCGCGCAGGTCCTCGGCCTGCCCGAGCCGGCCTACGACCGGGTGCGGATGATCGTCGGCCTCAGCCTGCCCAGGGCCCTGCACACCCTCGAGCCGCAACTGACCGACGCCGAGCTCGCCGACTTCGTCGCCGCCTTCCAGGCCAGCTTCCGGCGCATGTACGAGGCCGGGCACGAGGAGCCGCTGTATCCGGGCGTGATGGAGCACCTGCGCAGGCTGCACCGCGACGGCTGGCGGCTGGCGCTGGCCACCGGGCAGAACCGCCGCGGCGTCGCCCGCAACCTCGCCCGCGAGGGCTGGGCCGAGCTGTTCCTGTCGTCCCACTGCGCCGAGGACGGTCCGGGCAAGCCCGATCCGGCCATGCTGCGCGCGGCCATGGCGGTCTGCGGGACCGACCCGTCGACCACGACCATGATCGGCGACACCGCCCACGACATCGCCATGGCGGTGGCGGCCGGGACGCATCCGCTCGGGGTCGGCTGGGGCTTCCACACGGTCGAGGAGCAGATCGCCGCCGGAGCGGCCCACGTCGCCTCGGACTTTCCGGATCTCGAGACCGCGCTGGACCGCTTCGCCGCCTCGGCTCTCGCCGCCTGAACCTCAGACCAGCATCCAGATCGCCACGATCAGGGCCGCGCCGCCCAGCCCCATGGCGATGGCGATCACCCGCAGGTTCATCTGCGCCATCTCCTTGACGGAATGGGTGTCCAGCCGGCTGGCGACGGCGCAGGCGCGGCGCTCGGCCATGACCGTCAGGAACAGGCCCAGCAGGATAAAGACGGTGGCGATGGCCTTGGGCACCCAGGCCGGCTCCATGGCCTTGAACAGGGCGTTGAAGGCCAGTCCGATGCCGATCGCCGCCATCGCCGTCCGCGCCCAGCCGGCGAAGGTGCGCTCGTTGGCGAGGGCGGTGCGGTCCTCCGCCAGGTCGGTGCGATCCTCGGCGAGTTCGCGGCGGCTGTCTCCACGATCGTCCATGCGCCAGCCATAACCGTCGCGCCGGGGCCTCCGTTCCGGCGGGCTTGACGGGGATCAAGGCGGGCCCAGTCGACACGGGCAGGCTTTCCCGCGCGCAGGAGGTGGAGCATGGCCGACATTCTGGTGACCTGGTACTCGCGCTCGGGGTCGACCGAGGCGGTGGCGCAGGCGCTCGCCGAGCGGCTGGGCGCCGACGCGCGGCCCATCCTGACCTCCGCCTCCTACGCCGGGACCGGCGGCTTCCTGCGCGGGGTCTGGGACTCGCTGCGGCGTCGCGGGCCGGACGTCGCCGTCGAGGCCGACCTGGGCGCCTACCGGCTGGTAGTGGTCGGCGGGCCGATCTGGGCCGGCAAGCCCGCCGCTCCCTTGCGCTCCTTCCTGCGCCGGCACGGCCCGCGGGCGAAGGCGGTCGCGGCCTTCTGCGTGTCGGGCAGCGGCGGCGCGTATCCTGCGGCCTTCGCCGAGATCGAGGACCTCGTCGGCAGCCGTCTGGTCGCCACCCTCAGCCTCGCCCAGACCGAGGCGCTGGGAGAGGGAGTCGGGCCGGTGCTGGACGAGTTCGCCCGCGAGCTGCGCGGGCTCCAGCCCATGGCCGCCTGACCGCCACGCTGGACGGCTCCCGGCCCGCCGGGTAGAGGGCCGCGCCATGCCCCACATCCCCCCGCTCGACCCCAACGTGGCCGCCCGCAAGGGCTTTCGCGAGTCCGAGGAGCGGCTGAAGCGCTTCTGGACCGCCGTCGATGTGGCGGAAGGCGAGGTGGGCTGGGCCGTGCGCCTCGACGGCCGCGGCCCGCGGACCCCGGCCGGCGCCCGGCTGGTGCTCCCGGCCGAGGCCGCCGCCCGTCTGGTCGCCGACGAATGGGCCGCCCAGGGCGAGTTCCTCGACCCGGCGACCATGCCAGCCACCCGCCTGGCCTCCACCGCCATCGACCGGGTGTCGCAGGCGCGCGAGCCCGTCGCCGACGAGGTCGCCGCCTTCGCCGGCACTGACCTGCTCTGCTACCTCGCCGAGGCTCCCGCCTCCCTGGTCGAGCAGCAGGCCCGCCAGTGGACCCCGTGGCGCGCCTGGGCCGCGGTCGAGCTCGGCGTCCATCTCGAACCGGCCGAGGGCATCGTCCACCGGCCGCAGGACCCGGCCGCTGTAGCGCGGGTGAAGGAGCTCGCCCTGCGACTGGACGATTTCGCCCTCGCCGGGCTCGGCATGGCCACGCCCCTGCTGGGCTCCGCCGTCCTCGCCCTGGCCCTGCAGCGCGGGGCCGTGTCGGGGGCCGAGGCCTTCGACCTGTCCCGCCTCGACGAGGCCTTCCAGGAACGCCAGTGGGGCGTCGACGAGGAGGCCGCCGCCCGCACCGCTGCCCGCCGCGCCGAGGCGGAGCTGCTGGAGCGGTGGTTCCGGGCGCTGGAGGACTGAGCGTCAGGTTCCGATCACTTGCGCCGGAGCCGCCGCAGCGCCACGCTCCGCTTATGATCCGCGCCCTGGCCCTCGCCGTGACCCTCTCCCTGCTCGCAGCCCCCGCCCGGGCCGCCTGCGAGGACCTGCACTGGGAGAGTCCGGACGGGCGCGAGGCCGTCACCTGGTACGCAGGCCAGAATCTCCTCCGCATCCACCTTGCGCCGCAGGCGCAGGGCGGCGCCGGCGACCGGGCCGGAGAGGGGGTCATGTCGCTGACCTTGACACCCCTTCGGCACGGCGATGCCGCCGGCCGCTTCTGGGAGCGGGACACAGTCCGCATCAGCCTGTCTCCGCCGCCGGTCTACGACCTGTCGGCCTTCACCGGCTTCCACCACCGTCTCGGCTTCGGCGACGGCCGCACCCGCGAGGTTCGCCACCCGCGCGTCGACCCCTATGGCATGGACCGTGAGGGCCGCGTCGCCGACCGCTGGTGGACCGACCTGCGGGACCGGGGGGTGTACGCGGCGACGCGCGGAAGCGCGGCCTCCGACGCCCTCGAACAGATGCGCCGGCAGGGCTCCCTCCGCGTCGAGCAGGTGGGGCGCCGGAACGGCCGTCGCGAGGTGATCGCCTTCGCCGAATTCGGCTTCGGCCGCTTCGCTCCGCTGTGGACGCGACTGGAGGCCCACCGGGTCGGGTGCGCCGCCGGCGCTCAATAGCTTTCCACATCGGAAAGTTTTCACTTGCCATCATGGAAAGTCACGCTACTCTTTCCGCATTGGAAAGTGAGAGTTCGCCATGACGCAAGACCCTGACCCCCGCGAGGCCCTCGCCTCGATCCGCGCCGCCCGCGCCGACTTCCCTGGCTCCGTCGACTACCCACTCTACTACGATCTGCTGTACGGCGCCGCCTGCGGCCTGCTGGTCGCGGCCCAGGGCATGCCGCGGCCGTGGGATTTCGTCGCCTTGGCGCTCGCCCTCGCCGGCCTCGGCCTGATGGTCGTATCCTGGCGGCGCAAGTTCGGCTGGTGGGTCAGCGGCTACTCGCCGAAGAACGCCCGCTGGGTGGCCTTCGCCATGGCGGGCCTGCTTCTCGGCCTGATCGGTCTGTCGGCTTACGGTCGCTACGTCGGACCCGACTGGTTGTGGATGGTGTCCGGCGGCATCGGCTTCGTCGCCGCCATCGTCGGCAGCCGGCTGTGGATGCGGGTGTGGCGCCGCGAGCTGGCCGAGGCGGCGTGATGAGCGCCGTCCCCGTCTTCGACCCGGTCATCCACGCCCCCGGCCGGCTGCAGATCTGCGCCATCCTGTCGGGTGTGGACGACGCCGAGTTCGGCCTGATCCGAGACCGCATCGGCGTCTCCGACTCGGTGCTGTCCAAGCACCTGAAACAGCTGGAGGAGGCGGGCTACGTCGCCCTGACCAAGGCCCCCCTCGAGGGCCGCCAGCGCACCTGGATCGGCCTGACCGGCGCCGGCCGAAAGGCCTTCGCCGCCCACGTCGCCGAGTTGCAGCGGCTGGCGGCCATGACCGCGGCGGAGGCCCCCGCGGCCGCCGTGTGATACGCTGGGCGGCGAGGAGGAGCGCCATGGAACCCGACCCTCCCCGCCGCCCGCGCGCGGGCCGTTACTGGATGATCGCCTTCTGGGTCATCATCGCCCTGGTCCTCGCCATGTGGCTGATCCCTGATCTGGCGGGCTGACCGCGCCTTGCCAGCCCCGGCGCGTCTCCTTAAGCCAGCGCTCAAGGAGACGCCCGCATGCAACACATCCTCGAAGAGCTCGAAAAGCGCCGCGAACAGGCCCGCCAGGGCGGCGGCGACAAGCGCATCCAGGCCCAGCACGCCAAGGGCAAGCTGACCGCCCGCGAGCGCATCGCCGTCCTGCTGGACGAGGGCTCGTTCGAGGAGACCGACATGTTCGTCGAGCACCGCTCGCACGACTTCGGCATGGACAAGCAGCGCATCCCCGGCGACGGCGTGGTCACCGGGCGCGGCACCATCGGCGGCCGGCTGGTCTATGTCTTCTCCAAGGACTTCACCGTCTTCGGCGGCTCCCTCTCGGGCGCCCACGCGGCCAAGATCGTCAAGATCCAGAAGATGGCCCTGACCAACGGCGCTCCGGTCATCGGCATCTTCGACGCCGGCGGCGCCCGCATCCAGGAGGGGGTCGAGTCCCTCGCCGGCTACGCCGACATCTTCCTGCAGAACACCCTGGCCTCGGGCGTCATCCCGCAGATCAGCGTCATCATGGGCCCCTGCGCCGGCGGCGACGTCTATTCGCCGGCCCTGACCGACTTCATCTTCATGGTGAAGGACACCTCCTACATGTACGTGACCGGCCCGGACGTGGTGAAGACGGTCACCAACGAGGTGGTCAGCCACGAGGAGCTGGGCGGCGCCCGCGTCCACGCCGGCAAGTCCGGCGTCGCCGACGGCGCCTTCGAGAACGACCTCGAGGCCCTGGCCGAGGTCCGCCGCCTGGTCGGCTTCCTGCCGCTGTCGAACCGCGAGAAGCCCCCGGTCCGCGACAGCTACGACGACCCCGAGCGCGAGGAGCCGTCGCTCGACACCCTGGTCCCGGCCAATCCGAACCTGCCCTACGACATCAAGGAGCTGATCCTGAAGGTCGTCGACGAGGCCGAGTTCTTCGAGATCGGCCCCGACTTCGCCAAGAACATCGTCACCGGCTTCGGCCGCCTCGACGGCCAGACCGTCGGCGTCGTCGCCAACCAGCCCCAGACCCTCGCCGGCGTGCTGGACATCGACAGCTCGCGCAAGGCCGCCCGTTTCGTGCGCTTCTGCGACGCCTTCGACATCCCGCTGGTCACCTTCGTCGACGTGCCCGGCTTCATGCCCGGCACGCGCCAGGAGTACGGCGGCCTGATCAAGCACGGCGCCAAGCTGCTGTTCGCCTACGCCGAAGCCACCGTGCCCAAGCTGACCGTCATTACCCGCAAGGCCTACGGCGGCGCCTATGACGTGATGAGCTCCAAACACCTGCGCGGCGACGTCAACTACGCCTGGCCCACCGCCGAGATCGCCGTCATGGGCGCCAAGGGCGCGGTCGAGATCATCTTCCGCAAGGAGGCCGGCGACCCCGAGGCGCTGGCGGCGCGGGAGGCCGAGTACAAGGCGCGCTTCGCCAACCCGTTCGTGGCCGCGGGCCTCGGCTATATCGACGACGTGATCATGCCGCACGGGACGCGGCGCCGGCTGATCCGGGCGCTAGGGACGCTGAAGAACAAGCAGGCCGAGAACCCGTGGAAGAAGCACGATAATATTCCGCTGTAGGGGGGCGGGGTGACGCTTCACCTCTCCGTTCGCGGAGGCGAATGGAGAGGACAGACCGCGCAGCGGTCAGGAGAGGGCGGCGCCGGCCGTTGTCGTTGAGCGCCAATCCCGCGCCGTCCGCGCCGGCCTCTCCTGGTCGTTGCTGGCGCGCCGACCTGTCCTCTCCATCGCCTTGGCGGGCGATGGAGAGGTGAGGAGGCCCTTCTGAAGCGCGGCCCGCGCCCGTCACCTCCCGTCACTTGCCCCGCCGCCGCCGCGCATCGCAGTCTGCGGCCGCACCACCGAGGGGAGTCTCCATGCGCTTCATCGCCGCCCTGGCCGTCGCCGCCGTCATCGCCGGTCCCGTCTCCGCCGCACCGCAGATGGCGCCGCTGATGGTCTATTTCGAGGCCAAGTCCGACGTGCTCATTGCGAGCGCCCAGGAGCTCCTCGACGCCACGGCGGCGCAATACCGCCAGCACGGCGCCCAGCAGGTGATCCTCGCCGGCCACGCGGATCCGCACGAGGCCGGGGCGGCCTACGGCGTGGGCCTGTCGCAGCGCCGGGCCAACGTGGTGCGCGAATATCTCGCCGCGCAGGGCGTGCCGGCCGGGGCGATGACCACCCAGGCGTTCGGGACGTCGCGTCCGGCCGTCGAGGACCCCGAACCCAACCCGGTGAACCGCCGCGTCGAGATCACCTTCGGCCCCGGCAGCGGCTGGTAGGGCAGGGCGCGACGGGGGAGCCGATCCCGCCCGCGGGTTGAATTTCCGGCCCCCAGCCCCCACATTGCCCTCATCCTGAAATCCGTCCGATCGACCCGCCCGCGCCCTGCGCAGGCGGCGATGGCGCTTCGGCGCGGCGGATCCCGGGACCTCGACAACCCACAAGGAGACGTCTTGTACGCCCAACGCAAAGCCCCGCACGCCCCCCGTTCCCACGCCGGCCGCGGCTTCCGCCCGGCGCCGATCCGCGCCCGCGTCGGCCTCGCCATGCGCCGTTCGATGAATTTCGGCTCCATGCCTGACGCCGAGTCGGTGCTGCGCGCCCACGGCCTGTCGCTCGCCCCGATGGCGGTCGGCGAAGGCGGCCTCAGCATCGGCGGCACCAGCGTGCTCGCCACCGCCCAAGCCTCCGACCTCGACAGCGGCGCCCTGAAGGGCCTGGTCGTGCCGGCCGGCGCGGCCGACGAAGCCGATGACGCGGCCCTGGCCGACGCCATCTCCCGCGCCTGCGCCAAGGGCGCTCCCGTGCTGGCCTTCGGCGAGGGCGTGGCCGCCACCCTGCGCGCGCTGGGCCGTCCGGCCGGTCCGTTCGCCGACGCCCCCGCCGTGGTGGTCTCGGGCGACGACGTCCAGCCGCTTGCCGACGCCGAGGCGCTGGGCGCCGCCGCCGGCCGCATCCACTGATCGACGCGCGGGAGCGGCGGGGTCGTCCCGTCGCTCCCGTCCCGTTTCAGACCCCGAACGCCTCGAGGATGGGGCAGGGGCCCTTGCCGCCCGAGGCGCACGCCCCGGCCAGCCGCCGCAGCGAGGCCCTCGCCGCCTCGAGCTCGGCGATTTTCTCGTCCAGGGCCGCGATCCTGTCCTCGGCCAGCGTCCGCGCCCGCGCCCGGTCCTCGCCGGCGTCCAGCGCCAGCAGCTCGCCGATCTGCTCCAGGGTGAAGCCCGCCGCCTGCGCCGAGCGGATGAAGCGCAGCCGGCGCACGTCTTCGCCGCCGTAGCGACGCACCCCGCCGCCCGACCCGCTTCCGGCCGGCCGCGGCGGCTCATCCAGCAGGCCGCGCCGCTGGTAGTAGCGCACCGTCTCCACGCCCACGCCGCCGGCCTCCGCCAGCCGCGCGATGGTCACTCCGGAAGCGGGGGAGGGCATGCCTTGACTCCGTACCATGGTCCGGACCCTACATTGGGCGCGGATCGTTAGCCGGCAACGGAGAAGCCCCATGTCCGCCCACCAGACTCCCCACGGAAAGAAGACCGCCGTGCTCCACCGCATGGTCATGCCAGACCATGTCTGCCCCTACGGGCGCAAGTCGCTCTGGCTGCTGCGCCGCAAGGGGTATGCGGTCGACGACCGCCACCTGACCACCCGCGCCGAGACCGACGCCTTCAAGGCCGGGCACGGGGTGCAGACCACGCCGCAGACCTTCATCGACGGCGTCCGCATCGGCGGCCACGACGACCTTCGGCGCCACTTCGGGCAGAAGGTCCCCGAGCCCGGCGCGACCAGCTACGTCCCGGTGCTGGCGGTGTTCGCCGTCGCCGCCCTGATCGCCGCCGCCATCGACCTGCTGTCGATAGGCGCGGTCGGCTGGATGGTCCTGCCCAACTTCATCGCCGTGGCCATGTGTCTGCTGGCCATGCTCAAGCTGCAGGACGTCGAGAAATTCTCGACCATGTTCCTCAACTACGACCTGCTGGCCCAGCGCTGGCCGACCTACGGCTACCTGTACCCGTTCGCCGAGCTGGGCGCGGGGGTGCTGATGCTGGCCGGGGTGCTGACCTGGCTGTCGGCCCCCGTGGCCCTGTTCATCGGCGGGATCGGCGCGATCTCGGTGTTCAAGGCGGTCTATGTCGACCGGCGCGAACTGAAGTGCGCCTGCGTCGGCGGTTCGTCGAACGTGCCGCTGGGCTTCGTCTCCCTGTCCGAGAACCTGATGATGATCGGCATGGCCGTGTGGATGCTGGCCGTCCCGTCGCTGGGCCTCGGACATCCGGCGGGCTGACGGGGTCTGACGATGCGTATGCGCCGGGATGCGCCGCGCGGCCGGTCGTGTTTCCCTACGGACCGGAGGAGTTCGATGATCCGCGCCGCCGCCCTCGCCGCCCTCGCCATCGCCCTCGGCGCGCCCGGGCCGGCCGGAGCCTGCATCCGGCCCATCGACACGCCGGGCGAGCGCATGGTCGAAGGGCGCTGGACCACCGTGGCGACGGCCACCGTCGTCGAGGTCGAGAGCCGGTCCCCCGAGCGCCCCAACCGCGCCTTCACGGCCGCCTTCGAGACGACCCGGCAGGTCGAGGGCTGGCCCCAGACCGGCCGCTACCGTCTCTGGCACGAGGAGCACACCGAATGCCCGATGGCCCTGCCTCTGCCTGTCGAGGGCGAGGTCTGGGTGCTCTACTTCCAGGGACGGAGCGAGGCGGGCGGCCTGGTCCACTCCGCCTGGCCCCTGTCCTGGGCCCAGCGCCTCGACCCCCGCTTCGGCGGTCGGGCTGATGCGGACGTTCGGGATCTGGAGCGCTCGACGGGCGGTCACGCCTAGGCGATCGCCCGGAGTCCGGCTCGCAGCGTTTCCGGCTCCACAGTCATCTCCGCCTCCACGCGCCGGTGCTCCTCGATCCAGATCGGCGTCGCTTGCGCCAGCAGGGCCCGGCCGGCCTCGGTCAGCGCGGCGCGCCGCCCACGCCGGTCCTCGGGATCGACGCCGACCGCGACCAGGCCGCGCCGCTCCAGCGGCTTCAGATTGGCCGTCACCGTCGAACGGTCCATGGCCAGCACCTCGGCCACCTGGCCGAGGGTCGGCGGCGCGAGCCGGTTCAGGCTGTGCAGCAGGGAGTACTGGCCGCTGGTGATCCCCAGCGGACGGAACGCCTCGTCGAAACGCCGCGCCAGCGCCCGCGCGGCCCGCTGCGCGTGCAGGCACAGGCAGGTGTCGCGGACGAGCAGGGTGGCGGCGTAGTCGGCGGCGTTTGACATGATCCAAAATACTTTGATATCAACATAATTGTGGTGGTCGCCGAACTGGCCGGCATCGACATCTTCCACGCCGGCGAGCCCTGGGCGCCGCTGCGCCGGCCGGCGGTCGAGACCCAGCTGCGCAAGCGCCTGGGCGAACTGCAGGCCGCCCTCGGGTCGCGCCGGTGGTTCGCCGGCGACCGTTTCAGCGCCGCCGACATCCTGATGGTCCATGTGCTGCGCGACCTGCGCCACACCGACATGCTCGCCGACTATCCGGCGCTGGCCGACTACGTCGCCCGGGCCGAGGCGCGCCCCGCCTTCCGCCGCGCCTTGGCTGACCAGCTCAAGCCGTTCAAGGCCGCCGAGGCGGCCGATCCCGCCCTGACCGCTGCCTGAGTTGCTGCGACCGATACTGACGTACCGGCGGTCCAGTCTGCGGGGATCGGTCTTTGACAACCGAATGAGCTTTCGCCGGTCCTCACCGGCGCCGGTCGTGCACGCCTGACTCCGGCGGGTGCGATGCGGACACAGTGGACGCATCGGACGCATCGGACGGTGTTTTTGAGTCCGCACCGCTGACGAAAGCGGACGCATCGGACGCATCGGACTGTTTTTTCGTCCGCTCAGCCGACCAGCGCCGCCCGCTCCGGCGGCGTCAGGACGCGCCAGCGCCCTTCCGGCAGGTCGCCCAGCTCCAGCGGGCCGATGCGGATGCGCAGCAGGTCGACGACCTCCAGCCCGACCAGCTCGCACATGCGCCGGATCTGGCGCTTGCGGCCCTCGCGCAGCACGAAGCGCAGCCGCTGCGGCTCGATCCGCGTCACCCGCGCCGGCTTCAGCCGGCGGCCGTCCAGCTCCAGCCCGTGCCGCAGCCGGGTCAGCTTCGTCTCGGTGACCTGACCGACCACCTCGACCAGATACTCCTTGTCGAGGTCCGACTCCG
Organism: Pseudomonadota bacterium; assembly: GCA_023424215.1. Taxonomy (GTDB): domain Bacteria; phylum Pseudomonadota; class Alphaproteobacteria; order Caulobacterales; family Caulobacteraceae; genus Brevundimonas. The sequence goes on along the minus strand of JAFAEC010000026.1, from coordinate 21,684 downwards.
GCCCGATCACCGCCTTCGCCACCACGCCGTCCGACGACAGCAGCAGCAGGCCGCGGGAGTCCTCGTCCAGCCGTCCGATCGGGGGCAGGGAGGCGTCCTTCGCCGGAACCGCGCCGTCGCCCAGCCGGTTGGCCGCGGTCAGCAGGCGCACGGCCGGGACCTTGCCCGGCTCCGGCTGGCCCGAGACGTAGCCGACCGGCTTGTGCAGCACGAGGGTGACGCCTTCGGCCAGCTGCGCCTCGGCCCGGTCCGCCCAGGTCAGGGTCTGGCCCGGCTGGATCTTGCGCCCGGCGTCGCGCACCGTCTCTCCGTCGATGGCCACCAGACCGTCGGCGATCAGAGCGTCGGCCTCGCGCCGCGAGCACAGGCCCGCCTGGCCCATGAACTTGTTCAGCCGGACCGGCTCGTCGCCGTTCCAGGTGCGCGACACGGCCATCTCAGACGGCCCGGAACAGGAGCATGAGATTGTTGGCCGGCATCTCGAGGCGCAGGGTGAAGGCCAGCCCCTCGGCCTTCGCCGCCGCCGTGACCGCCTCGCGATCGCGCAGCCCCCAGGCCGGATCCCGCGCCTTCAGGCTTTCGTCGAAGGCGGCGTTGGACGGGGCCATCTCCACCTCCGCCTCGCGGTAGGGGCCGTAGAGGACCAGCAGCCCGCCCGGCCGCCGCAGCGTCCGCCCCGCCAGCCGCATCAGCCCCTCCGTCGCCGCCCACGGGCTGATGTGGACCATGTTGATGCAGACCACGGCCTCGACCGAGGTCCCGGGCCAGGTGGCCTCGTCCAGCACGTCCAGCGCCAGCGGGGCCTGCAGGTTGGGCAGGGCGGCGGCCCCGGCCCAGGCCGCGATGCTGGCTCGTGCTTCGGCCGACGGTTCGCTCGGCGTCCACTCCAGACCGGGCAGGGCCCCCGCGAAGGCGACGGCGTGCTCGCCCGCTCCGCTGGCGATCTCGAGCACGCGGCCGCGCGCCGGCAGGTGCGCCTTCAGCACCTCCAGAATCGGTCCCGCGTTGCGGGCGGTGGCGGGCGAGGCGAGGGCCCCGTCGGGGCGGCGAGTCTGGGGATCGAGCGTCTGCACGGCCGCTTCGATATCCCGCCCGGGGCCGCTCCGCGACCGGAAATGTGCAGGCGGGCGGCGGCCGCGGCCTCGCGTGAGGTTGAAACTTGCAGCGGTTGACCTCGCGTCGCCTTGGGTGCCATGTCCCTGAAACATTGCGTGATCATCGCGCATCGGGAGGCGCCACGGCGGCGAAGATCGCCGGGCCTTACGTTTCAGGAGAGTTCGCGTGACCCAGTCCATCCCCGGCCTGCACCCGGCCCCCACCGACCACGCCCGTCTCGTGGCCTGGGTCGAGCAGATCGCCGCCCTGACCAAGCCCGCCCGGGTCCACTGGTGCGACGGCTCCGAGGCCGAGAAGTCGGCCATCGTCGCCGACCTGATCGCGAAGGGCACCCTCAAGGAGCTCGACCAGACCCGGCGCCCCGGCTGCTACTACGCCGCCTCGGATCCCAAGGACGTGGCCCGCGTCGAGAGCCGCACCTTCATCTGCTCCGGCAACGAGAGCGACGCCGGCCCGACCAACAACTGGGCCGATCCCGTCGAGATGCGCACCCGCCTGAACGGCCTGTTCGACGGCTGCATGGCCGGCCGCACCATGTACGTGGTGCCGTTCTCGATGGGCCCCCTGGGTTCGAAGATCTCCGCCCTCGGCGTCGAGATCACCGACAGCGGCTACGTCGCCGTGTCGATGGGCATCATGACCCGCATGGGCAAGGCGGCGCTGGAGGTGCTGGGGACCGATGGCGAGTTCGTGCCGGCGGTGCACACCCTCGGCGCCCCGCTGGCCGAGGGCCAGGCCGATGTGCCGTGGCCCTGCAACGACGAGAAGTGGATCGTCCACTTCCCCGAGACCCGCGAGATCTGGTCCTACGGCTCGGGCTACGGCGGCAACGCCCTGCTGGGCAAGAAGTGCTACGCCCTGCGCATCGCCTCGGTCATGGCCCGCGACGAGGGCTGGCTTGCCGAGCACATGCTGATCCTCAAGCTGACTGACCCGAAGGGCCGCGCGAAGTACGTCGCCGCCGCCTTCCCGTCGGCCTGCGGCAAGACCAACCTGGCCATGCTGCAGCCCAGCCTGCCGGGCTGGAAGGCCGAGACCATCGGCGACGACATCGCCTGGATGCGCTTCGGCGACGACGGCCGCCTCTACGCGGTGAACCCGGAAGCCGGCTTCTTCGGCGTCGCTCCGGGCACCAGCCGCAACACCAACCAGAACGCCCTGGCCACGCTGGCGAAGAACACCGTCTTCACCAACACCGCCCTGACCGCCGACGGCGACGTCTGGTGGGAAGGCCTGACCAAGGAAGCCCCGGAAGGCCTGACCAACTGGAAGGGTCAGCCGCACGATGCCGCCTCGGGCGAGCCCGCCGCCCACCCGAACGCCCGCTTCGCCGCCCCCGCCGGCCAGTGCCCGGCCATCGCGCCGGAATGGGAAGACCCGAAGGGCGTGCCGATCGACGCCATCCTGTTCGGCGGCCGCCGCGCCTCGGCCGTGCCGCTGGTCACCGAGGCCTTCGACTGGGAGCACGGCGTGTTCATGGGCTCGACGGTCGCCTCTGAAGGCACCGCCGCGGCCGAGAACAAGGTCGGCGAGCTGCGCCGCGACCCGTTCGCGATGCTGCCCTTCTGCGGCTACAACATGGGCGACTACTTCGCCCACTGGCTGTCGATGGGCGGCCGCACCGACGCAGCGAAGCTGCCGCGCCTCTACTTCGTCAACTGGTTCCGCAAGAATGAGGACGGCAAGTTCGTCTGGCCGGGCTTCGGCGACAACGCCCGGGTGCTGAAGTGGATCGCGGGCCGCATCGACGGCGAGGCCGCGGCGGTGGACACGCCGGTGGGCCGCGTCCCGACCCGCGACGCGCTGGACCTGTCGGGGCTCGACCTGGCCGAGGCCGACCTGTCGACGCTGCTCGACGTCGACGCCGACGTCTGGGCCGAGGAAGCCGCCCTGATCCCGGCCTTCTACGAGAAGTTCGGCGATCGTCTGCCACAGGCGCTCTGGGACCAGCACGCCGCCCTCGTCGCCCGCGTCGAGGAAGCCCGCGCCGCCGCGATCGCGGCCGAGTAGGGCTTGCATTCGGAAGCCGGGCGGTCGATCTGACCGTCCGTGTCTTCCCCCGAGGTGATCGTCATCGGCGCCGGCGTGCTCGGCCTCTGCACCGCTGCGGAGCTGGGCGCGCGCGGCCATACTGTGACGGTGATCGATCCCGGCGACCCGAACGCCAGCTCGGCCGCCGCCGGCATGCTGGCTCCGGCCCTGGAATGCCTTTCCGACGCCGCCACGCCCGAGCGCGCCGCCCTCCTGACCCGCGCCCGCGACCTGTGGCCGGATTTCGCGGTCCGCTTCGACCTGAAACTGCATCGCGACGGCGTCGAATGGCGCGGTCCCGACCCGGACGCGGCGATGGCGCGACTGGCCGCCTTCGGCGTCGAGGCGCGGCGCACGGAGTCCGGCGTGTTCACGCCCGACGACTGGCGGGTCGAGGTGGGGCCGGCCCTGCAGGCGCTCGCCCGCGGGGAGGGCGTCACGATGGTCCGAGGGGCCGTGTCGCGCGTGTCGGCGGAGGAGGGTGGGTGGCGCGCCGAAACGGCCGACGGCCGGACGTGGTCCGCGCCGACCCTGATCCTCGCGACCGGGGCCGCCGCGCCGATACCCGGCCTGCCGGATCCTGCCGCCGGGCTGGTCGCCGCCATCGAGCCATGGCGCGGGCAGCTGACTCCGGTCAGCGGACCGTCTCCCGTACACACCCTGCGGGCGCCCGGTCTCTATGTCGTGCCGACGCCGGGCGGCATGGTGGTCGGGGCGACCATGGAGCACGGCCGGCGCGATCTCGAGCCGGACGCCACGACCTCGCGGCGCCTGGTCGAGGCGGGACGGGCGTTGTCGGGGCTGGAAGGCCGTCCCGCAGCGCCGCGTGTGGGCATTCGCGGCGGCACGGCCGACGGCCTGCCGCTCGCGGGATCTGCGGGGTCGCCCGGGCTGCATCTCGCTCTCGCGCCCTTGCGCAACGGCTGGCTGCTGGGGCCGCTCGTGGCGCGCGTGGTCGCCGACGGGATCGAAGACGGGACGCCGGTTGCCGACGCCGCCGCCCTCGACCCGCTCAGGTTCGGCTGATCACTGCGCCGGCGGCACGAACCGGAGGCTGACCACCACCCGTGAGCCGGTCGCCGCTCCGTCGACCGTCCGCGGGTTGATGCGGAAGTGACGCGACAAGCTCTGCGCCGCACGGCCAAAGCCCTGACCGGCCGGAGTCTCGCCCGTGACGTCGCAGCCTGCGATGGAGCCGTTGGCCTGGACCAGGCAGTTCAGCGTCGCTGTCCCGCCGACGCCCCGCTCGAGCGCGCGGTCGGGGTAGGCGCGCATCATCTGGTCGGCGTTCGGTTGCCGCGCCCAGCTGGGATTGCGGATGACGGCGGGCGCCGGGGCCGGTTCAGGCTCGGCCGAGCGGGCCGGCGGCGCGTCCTCCACAGGTTTGTCGACCACCGTGCCCAGGGTGACGATCGGGCCGCTTTCGGTCACGTCGTCGTTGAACACGACCGGTGCGGTCTCGACCTCGCGGGGCGGAGCGTCGGGGCGATGGATCGGCGCGTTGGCGGCGCGCGGCTCGGACTTCGTCTCCTCTGGCTGAGGCTTGGGCGGGGCCCAGGTCGTGACCTGGATGATCGGTCCTTCCTTCGCTGGCGGCGGCAGCTGCAGCTCAAAGCGCTGGTAATACAAGGCCGCGCCGACGCCGAGGTGGGCCGCGGCGACGACGCCGATGGCGATCCAGGCGCTACGGGAGAGGCGGGCCCCCCGCCGCTCGTGGAAGTCGATGGGGCTCACCAGTCCGGGGCCGCCTGCGGTTCTGATCATCATGGCCGTTCATCCCTGTCACTGTCCCCACAGCGTCCCACGGCCAAGTTGAGCGCTGACGTTACGGCAAGTTTTGGGCGAGCTTCGCCTTGAAATGGCCTTGCCGCCCGCTCCGCGTATTAGGGTTCCATTAACCAGAGTTCGCCAGCGTTAACGATTATGACCATCGGGGCGATTCCATCGTCGAACGGGGTTGAGGCGGCCATCCGGCAGGCGTCACGCGCCACCGGGGTGGACGCCGACTTCCTCGTGCGCACGGCCCGTCGCGAAAGCGCGATGAACCCGTCCGCGCGCGCCCCGACCTCGTCGGCCGCAGGGCTGTTCCAGTTCATCGAGCAGACCTGGCTGGCGACGGTGAAGGCCCACGGCGCCAAGCACGGCTACGGTCAGTACGCCGATCTGATCCATCGCGGCTCTGACGGGCGCTGGCGGGTCGGCGGCTCGGCCCGCAACGTGGTGCTGGACCTGCGCTTCGATCCGCGCGCGGCCTCGGTCATGGCGGCCGAGCTCACGGCGTCGAACGCCGCATATCTGCGCGGTCGCACGGGGCGCGAGCCCGGCGCCGGCGACCTTTACGCGGCGCATTTCCTCGGTCCGGCCGGCGCCGCGCAACTGATGGAGGCGATGGCCCGGCGGCCGGGGTCCAGCGCCGCCGCGCTGTTCCCGGAGGCGGCTTCCGCCAACCGGTCGATCTTCTATCGCGACGGCCGGCCCGCGACGGTGGCCGAGCTCCACGCCAATCTCCAGCACTCGGCCGGGGGCGGCGCGCCTCGATCGGCTGCGGCAGGACCAGAGCCTGCTCGCGCTGTTGCTGGGGCAGGAGGGCGAGGGAAACAGGGCCGGCTTTGGCGGCGCCTTCGGACCGGGCGAAACCAGCGAGGCCTGACCGCGAATCCGGGCATGGTGAACCGTCCGTTAACGATGACGGGCCAATGTTCGCCGCGAAGCTGGAGCCTGGGCCCTTTTCATGACCGCGTATCGCGCCCGCCTGACCGAACTCGACATCCGCAGGCTGATCAAGGCGGCGGACGACGACGAGCGCGCTGCCGCGGCCCACAAGCTCTGCCGAAGCATGGACCGGGCGGAGCTGGACGAGGACGGCCGGGCCGCCGCCCACAAGATCCTGCGCATGCTGGCCGAGGACGCCGCGGAGCTGGTCCGGCGCGCCATGGCGGTGACGCTGAAGACCTCCGACCTGATGCCGCGCGACGTCGCCCGCCGGCTGGCGGCGGACGTGGACAGCGTGGCCCTGCCGATCATCAACTTCTCGCCGGCCTTCTCGGACGAGGATCTGATCGAGATCGTCCATGCCGGCTCGGCGGTTTGCCAGAACGCGGTCGCGGGACGCCCGCGGGTCGGCCGCGACGTGGCCGCGGCGGTGGCCGCCGTTGGTTGCGAACAGGCGGTGCGGACCCTCGCGGCGAACGACAACGCGGACATCGCCGAGGCCTCGCTGGAAATCTGCCTGGACCGCTTCGGCTCGTCGCCGCAGGTCGTCGCCGCGCTCGCCTACCGCCAGGCGCTTCCCCTCAAGGTCACGGAGCGGCTGATCGAGCTGGCGTCCGATGCGGTGCGGGAACATCTCGTCACCCGGCATGCGGTGGCGCCGGAGACCGCAATCCGGCTGGCTGCCTTCGCGCGCGAGCGCGCTACGGTGGATCTCGTGGACGAGGCCTCGGCTCATGCCGACCTGGGCGAGTTCGTAGCCAGCCTGAACGCGCGCAAGGCGCTCACGGCGTCGCTGCTCCTGCGGGCGCTCGCTCGTGGACAGATGGCTCTGCTGGAGCACGGCCTCGCCGAACTCGCCGGCACGCCCCACCAGCGCGCCTGGCTGATGATCCATGACGCCGGGCCGCTGGGGCTGAAGGCCATCTACGACCGGGCCGGCCTGCCGCCGCGACTGTTCCAGGCCTTCCGCGCCGGGGTCGACACCTGGCGGGCCCTGCAGGGCGAGGGCGTGGACACTTCCGCCGACGCCTTCCGGCAGCAGATGCTGGAGCGGTTCCTGACCCAGCGGCCGAGTGTCGGACGCGACGACCTGGCCTATCTGATGGAGCGCCTCGATCGTCATCCCGGCGAGCGGGATCAGGTCGGCGCCGCGGCCTGAGCCGGATACGCGAACGCCCGCCGCGAGGGCGGGCGTTGCAGGATTGCGGAGCGTCTCCGGTCAGCCGAGGTGTTCGGCGACCCGGGCTTCGAGGGTTTCGGCCAGCGCCTTGCCGGTCGGGTGGTCGTCCGTCTGGATCTCATCGCGAACCACCGCCTTGATGGCGTCGACGTGGGCGTCGATCAGCACCAGGGGCGCGGCCATGCGCTTGCCCGGCTCGTCCATCATCTTGCAAAGGGAGCCGGCGAGGCGGGTCACCAGCGGGTACTGGTAGGTCGTGCCGAGGCCCTTCAGGTCGTGGGCCCGGAAGTAGAGAGCCTCCGCCGTCTGGGCGTTGTAGCCCTGGCTGCGGATGTCCGCCTGGGCCTTGTCGAGCTTGACGATCTCGTCCTGCAGCCACTGGCCGAACTGGGCCGACATCGCCTTGAGGGCCTCTTCGGCCTTGGCGATGGCGCTGGCGTCGATCCCGCCGAAGCCGCCGCCGACCTTCAGCCGAAGGGTGTTGGGCGGACGAATGACCTGGGCCGAGTTGCTCACGGCGCGCTCCCGAAACTGAACCGGCCGAGGATCGCACGGGCGACCTTAAGAACCCGTGCATGCGGTCAGGCGGCGAACTGCTCCGCGAGCACGCGCTCCTCGAACGACCGGTCCGCGTCGAACAGCATGGTCAGCGCGATGTCGCGGCGCTCGTGCACGTCGACACGGGTCACGCGACGGACCTCGAAGCTGTCGGCGGTGGCGCTGACGGGGCGCTTGTCCGGCTCCAGCACCTCGAAGCGGACCCGGGCCTGGTGGGACAGCAGGGCTCCCCGCCAGCGCCGCGGCCGGAAGGCGCTGATGGGAGTCAGGGCCAGCACCTGGGAGTCCAGCGGGATGATGGGGCCGTGGGCCGAAAGGTTGTAGGCCGTCGAGCCCGCCGCCGTGGCGACCAGGCAGCCGTCGCACGCCAGTTCCTCCAGTCGGATCCGGTCGTCGACGCTGATGCGCAGCTTGGCGCTCTGTCGGGTCTGGCGGAGCAGCGAGACCTCGTTGATGGCCAGACCGCTGTGGACCTGGCCGCTCTCGGTCCAGGCGTCCATCTGCAGCGGATGGATCACGGTCCGTCCGGCGCCGGCGATGCGTTCCGGCAGGTCGTCCTCGCTGTAGTCGTTCATCAGGAAGCCGACCGAGCCGCGGTTCATGCCGAACACCGGTGTGCCGCGATCCATCACCGTGTGCAGGGTCTCGAGCATGAAGCCGTCGCCGCCCAAGGCGACGATGACGTCCGCGGTCTCCTGACTCGCCGAGCCGTAGCGGGCCGCCAGCCGGGCGCAAGCCGTCTGGGCTTCGGGACGATCCGAGGCGGCGAAGGCTATGCGGGGACGGGAGGGGCCAGGCGAGGTCACGGGCGCACGCAAGCCGAGCCAGGCGGCGAAGTCAAACCGCCATGCGGTCCGGGACGGCGCGGTCGGTCTCCACCAATGCGCGGAAAGCGCGGGCGGCGGAGGCAGGGGACAGGGTCCCTCTCAGCCAGACGGCCGGACCCTGGTCGCCGGGCAGGCCCTGGTTCATGGCCCGGAGCGCCGCGAGGAGGCTCGGGTAGACGGCCCGGTCGATGCCGACGGTCGCGCACGCGTAGTAGAGGGCCTCCGGCGTCGGGGCGGCGAGGGCGGTCCGGACCTGGGCGGGTGTAAATCCGCCCAGCATCGCCAGTCCCTGGACGAACAGGCTCATCCGCTTCTCACGGGCGGCGCGCACCAGCACGCCGGCGCGCAGCTGGCCCGCGGCGTGCAGTTTGCCGGCGAGGCGACGCTCCATCTCCTCGCGCTCGGGCGTCTCGGCGGGCGGCCCGGAGGCTGGCCGGAGCACGCCTTCCACGGCGTCATAGACCGCGGCCGCGAGGCGGGGTTCATCGACTTCGAAGCGCGCGCTGATCGACTGGCGCAAGGCCTCGCCCAGCCACTGGTACATCTCGCGCGCCAGGGCCTGGGTCAGCCGGGGGTGGCGGGTGAGCGGGCCGCGCAGGGCGGCGATCCGTCGCGAGTGCTCGACCAGCCGGCGCAGCGCGTCGGCGCTGACTTCCGCCGTGCGATTGGTGGCCAGCGCCGTCAGAACGGCGGGTTCGCCGCGCTCGAGGACCGCGTCGACGACCCGGCCGCTGATCCGCGGACGGCGCGCGACGGCGATCTGGTGCTCCAGAGACGCTTCGATGAGGACGCGCAGCAGGTCGTCGTCCTGAAGGACAGGGCTGGAGAGCAGGATCGGCCGGGCGATGTCGATCTCGTCGAGCGCCAGGACATTCACCAGCGCCGAAGGCGCCCAGTCGACTCCGGCGAGCCGCTCGGCCAGGGCGCGACGCACCTCGCGCTCCGCCCGCTTCGCCAGGGTGAGGAAGATTTCGCCGAGGACCGGCGACAGTTCGCCCGCCGGCGGGCTCGCGTCGCACAGGGCCATCACGCCCAGCAGGAGCCTTTGACGGGCGTCGGGGCTGGGGTTGCGCGCCAGCGAGAGCAACTCGCCGGGCGGCGGGGCGCTGCGGGTCGAAAGCGGAAGCTGGACGAGGACCGTCACGGACGTCTCCGGCGCGCCGTCTCGATGCGGCGGCGGCCACCGTAGCCGTGGGTCCCTAAAGCAGGGTTAACCGAACCTGAATCTTGACGCGGAGGGCCGACGGCGCGAGCGTGCCGCCGGAACATAAGGAGCACCCGGCGATGGCGGACGGCGCGATCACCTCCCTCAGGTCGAAGGTGTCGGAGGCCGAGTGGAACGCGCGGGTGGAGCTGGCGGCGCTTTACCGGCTGGTGGCGCTGCACGGCTGGGACGACATGATCTTCACCCACATCTCCGCGCGCGTGCCGGGGGCTGAAAAGCACTTCCTGATCAATCCCTATGGCTACTATTTCGAAGAGATCACCGCGTCGTCCCTGGTGAAGGTCGACCTCGACGGCAACATCGTCCAGGACACCACTAGCTTCATCAATCCGGCCGGCTTCACGATCCACTCCGCGATCCACGGCGCGCGCGAGGACGCCCATTTCGTGATCCACCTGCACACGGTGGCCGGGGTCGGGGTCGCGGCGCAGAAGGAAGGGCTGCTGCCGATCGGGCAGAACGCCTGCCTGTTGCAGCATCAGGTCGCCTATCACGGCTACGAGGGCCTCGCCCTGAATCACGAAGAGCGCGAGCGACTGGTGGCGGACCTGGGCGACAAGCCGCTGATGCTGTTGCGCAATCACGGCACGCTCGCGGTTGGCCAGACGGCGGCCCAGGCCTGGGTGGCGATGTTCTTCCTCGAACGCGCTTGCGCCCAGCAGGTGGCGGCCCTGTCCGGCGGCCGCGAGCACGTGCTTTTCGCCCCCGACGCCGCCCAGGAAGAGACGCGACAGCAGGGCGGAGGGATCGGCTTCGTCTCGGCGCTGGCCTGGCCGGGCGCGCTGCGGATGCTGGACCGCAAGTCGCCGGGCTACGACGTGTGAAGACGGCCGGGGGGCTGGGGCTGGCCCTCGCTGCCGCCATGGCGACGGCGGCTGAAGCCGGCGCGTGGCCCCAGGGGAAAGGCCGCGGCCAGGTGATCCTCAAGTTCGAGGACATGCGCGCCGAGCAAGGCTTCGACCCGTCGGGAGATCTCGCGCCCCTGCCGGCCGAGCGCCGCGAGCGGATCCTCGGGGCCTTCGTCGAATACGGTCTGACCGATTGGGCGACGCTGGTCCTCAAGGGCGACTGGCAGGCCGGCGAGGACGCCTTCGTCGACTACGAGGGGCGCGGGCCGCTCGAGCTGGGGCTGAGCTGGCAGGTGTGGAGCGACGAGCGGACGACGGTCTCGCTGTACGGCGGCGTCGCCGATGGCGGCGAGGGCCGGAACGCCGGATATGCGGCGCCCGGCGAGGGTGATCGAGACTGGGAGGTCCGGGCCTCCATCGGCCGTTCGTTCGGCGCGCCGGGAGGACGAATCGGCGCCTTCACAGGCGGATTCGCCGAGGTGCAGGCGGCCCGACGGATGCGCGAGGGCCTGCCGGACGAGACGCGGGTGGACGCCACGCTGGGCGCCCATTTCGGCGACGACTGGATGGTTCTGGGCCAGGGCTACGCCGGCGAGGCCGAAGAGGACGGACCGCGCTGGTTGTCGCTCGAGGCCTCGGTGGTGCGACGCTTCGGCCCCTGGAGCGTGCAGGCGGGGTGGCGCGAGGCCGTGTCCGGACGCGAGACCCCACGCTCGGCGGGGCCGGTGATCGCCCTCTGGCGACGCTTCTGAGGCCGGATGATCCGGAAGCCGCGCGCGAACGTAGACGGGGTCCGGTCTGCGACGGAAACCGAAACCGCCTCCGTTACATCAACTTGAATTGCGCCGCCGCCGGAAGTCGCTAAGCCGGCGCCTTCCCATTCCGGAGTGCCTCCCGCGTGATCAGACGCCATTTCCTCCTCGTCGCGGCCGGCGTGCTGCTCGGCCTGATGGTCGTGGCGGTGGTTCTCCGCCTCGCCTTCGCGGGCGAGGAAGCGGGCGGCGGTCGCGGCGGTCCCGGCGGACGCGGCGGCGGACAGCAGGTGTCGCAGGCCATCGCCACGCCCCGTCCCTTCAGCGACCAGATTCGCGTGCTCGGCGTGGCCCGGGGCAGGCGCTCAGTGAACATCACCTCGTCGACGAGCGAACTGATCACCCGCGTGCTGTTCAATGACGGCCAGCGGGTCGCCGCCGGCGCGCCGCTGGTGCAGCTGCAGGCGCGAGAGGAGGACGCCGGAGTCGGCGAGGCGCGGGCGCGGGTGGTCCAGGCCCGGTCGATGTACGAACGCTATCGCGAGCTCGGGGAACGTGGCTTCGCGTCGCCCATGATGATCGAGCAGTACGAGACCCAGCTGGAAACCGCCCAGGCCGCGCTGACCGCGGCGCAGGCGCGACAGGGCGACCGCGTCATCCGGGCGCCGTTCTCCGGCGTTCTCGGGCTCAGCACGGTCACCCCCGGCACCCTCGTGAATCCGGGCGCAGTCATCGCCACCCTGGACGACATCGACGTGGTCCGCGTCGATTTCCCGATCCCGGAACGCTACCTCGGGGTGCTCCGGACGGGCCAGCCGATCTCGGCGACCGTCGACGCCTATGGCGACGAGACGTTCTCGGGGCGGATCGCCCTGATCGACACACGGGTGAACGAACAGACGCGGGCGGTCACCGCCCGGGCGGAGATCCCCAATCCCGGCTGGCGCATCCGTCCGGGCATGGCGGTGCGGGTCACGGTGGCCCAGGGTCAGCGGACGGCTCCGGCCGTGCCCGAGTCGGCCGTGCAGTACGAGGGCGAGGGGGCGTTCGTGTACCGCATCGCCCCGGGCGAACGCGGGACCACGGCCCAGCGCGTTGAGGTCGAGACCGGGGCCGTGGAAGGCGGCTTCGTCGAGATCGTGTCGGGCCTGAACGCTGGAGACCGCGTCGTCGGTTCGGGTCTGAACCGCATCCAGCCGGGCGCGCCGATCCGCGTCGCCGGCGTCGGGCCGCGGAACGCGGCTGAAAAGGGCGCGGCTCGATGATGCTCTCCGACGTTGCGGTCCGGCGCCCCGTCTTTGCGGCGGTGGCGGCCATCGTGCTCTGCGTCATCGGCGCGGCCAGCTTCTTCTTCCTGCCGGTTCGCGAGCTGCCCGACGTCGATCCGCCGATCGTCTCGGTCAACACCAGCTACGCCGGAGCGTCGGCCGAGGTGATCGAGAGTCGGATCACCGAACCGATCGAACAGCAGATCGCCGGCATCCAGGGCGTCGAGCGGATCAACTCCACCAGCCGCGATGGCCGATCCAGCGTCTCGGTAGAGTTCTCGCTGGACCGCGACATCGACGACGCCGCCAATGACGTGCGCGACCGGGTGTCCCGCGTCGTCGGCAACCTGCCGAACCAGGCGGATCCGCCAGAGGTCCGCAAGGCGGACTCCGACGCCCAGCCGATCATGATCCTGTTCCTGCGGGCCACGAACATGAACCGGCTGGAGCTGACCGACTACGCGGACCGGTATTTGCTCGACCGTCTGGCGACGGTGCCCGGCGTGGCGGCGGTCAACATCTACGGCGAGCAACGCTACGCCATGCGCATCTGGCTGGACGCCGCGGCCATGGCGGCGCGGGGGATCACGGTCACCGACGTCGAGAACGCGCTCACCACCCAGAACGTCGAGCTGCCCGCCGGAGCCCTCGAGTCCGGGCAGAAGAACTACACGGTGCGGGTGGCGCGGACCTACGCCAATGCGGCGGACTTCCGCCAGCTGCCGATCGGCGCGCGCGGATTGAGCACCTCGACGACCGGTGCGTCGCCTTCGGCGGCGGGCGCGGGATCGACGGGCGGTCTGCCCAGCGGGGCGAGCGGAGCCATCCTCGGCCAGACCGGCTATGTCACCCGACTGGGCGACATAGCGCGGGTCGAGGAGGCGCCGCAGGAGGACCGCCGTCTGTTCCGCGGCAACGGCCTCGACCAGATCGGCCTCGCCATCACCCGCCAGGCGCAGTCGAACGACCTGGCGATTTCCGCAGGCGTCCGCGACATGATCGAGGAGGTGCGGCCCAGTCTGCCCGAGGGGGTGGAGCTGGTCGTCGGCTCGGACAACTCGGTCTTCACCTCGCACGCCATCGACGAGGTCTGGATCACCATCGGAATCGCCATGGTGCTCGTGGCGCTGGTGAACTTCATCTTCCTCGGCACCCTGCGCGCCGCGCTGATCCCCTCCATCGTCGCGCCGATCTGCCTGCTTTCGACCTTCATCGTGCTGGCCCCGCTGGGCTTCTCCCTCAACCTGCTGACCCTGCTGGCGCTGGTGCTCGCCATCGGCCTCGTGGTCGACGACGCCATCGTGGTGACGGAGAACATCCAGCGCCGCCTCGATCATGGCGAGCCGCCGCTGGTGGCGGCGGAGCGGGGCGCGCGGCAGGTGTTCTTCGCCGTGGTCGCCACCACCATCGTGCTGCTGTCGGTGTTCGCGCCGCTCCTGTTCCTGCCCGGCTATGTCGGCCGGCTGTTTGTCGAACTGGCCGCGGCCATCGCGGCGGCGGTCGCCTTCTCGGCCTTCCTCGCCCTGACCCTTTCCCCGATGCTGGCCTCGAAGATCCTGAGGCCGGCGACCAGCGGCGGCTGGGTGGCGCGTCGGGTCGACTGGGCCATGGACCAGCTCAAGGCGTCATACGGCGCATCGCTTGAGGCGCTTCTGGGCCGTCGGGCGGCGGTCGCCGGCGTGGCCGGCGTGGTCGTCCTGATCGGCGCCGGCGCGGCGGTGATGTTCCTGAACCTGCCCGAGACCTTGGTGCCGGACGAGGATCGCGGACGTGTCGTGGTGCGGGTGCAGGGGCCGGAAGGCGCTGGCTTCGACTACACGCGCGGGATCATGCTGGGTCTGGAGCCGACGCTGGCCGAGTACGTCGCGAGCGGGGAAGCGGAGACCTATCTGGTTTCCGCGCCGGGCTTCGGAGGCGGCAGCTTCAACTCCGGCAACGCCGTGCTGACCCTTTCAGACTGGTCCGAGCGTGATCGCTCCGCCGACGAGATCGCCCAGGAGCTGAACGGGAAGCTGCGCGACCAGACCGGCGCGCAGGTCAACGCCTCGACCCCCGGCGCCTTCCAGCGTGGTGGCGGCAACTCCAACTCGATCGAGATGGTGGTCACCGGCGCGGAGTATGAGGACATCTACCAGTGGCTGCAGCCGGTGCTGGCGGCCTCGCTGGAGAACCCCGGCTTCTCGCGGCCGCGGTTGAACTACGAGCCGAACGCACCGCGTCTGCTGGTCGACGTCGATCCGGAAAAGGCGGCCGCGCTGGGCGTGTCGTCGCAGTCCATCGGGCGAACGCTCGAGACCATGTTCGGCTCGCGCCGGGCGACCACCTACCTGAAGGGCGGTCAGGAGTACGATGTCATCCTGCAGACCGAGCGGGACAACCGCCGCAGCGTCGGCGACCTCGAGGCCCTCTATGTGAACACCGGCTCCGGCGCTCTGGTGCCGCTGTCGTCGGTGGTTACGACCGAGACCAGCGGCGATACTCCCGAGCGCCGCCGGCTCGACCGGCAGCGGGCGATCACCCTCAGCGCCGACCTCAATCCGGGCACCACCCTGGTTGACGCCACGGAGTTCCTGAATGCGGTGGCGGCGGAGCAGCCGCAGGGCGTGGTGACGACCCAGTGGGGCGGCGCGGCGCGCGACCAGCAGGAGGCCGGCGGCGCGGTGGCCTGGGCCTTCGCCCTGGCTCTCCTGCTCGTTTTCCTCGTGCTGGCCGCCCAGTTCGAGAGCTGGATCACGCCGGCGGTGATCATGCTGACCGTGCCGCTGGCGGCGGCCGGCGGTCTGTTCGGCCTGGTGATGGCGGGCTCCAGCCTGAACATCTATTCGCAAATCGGCCTGATCATCCTGATCGGGGTGGCGGCCAAGAACGGCATCCTGATCGTCGAGTTCGCCAACCAGCTGCGGGATCAGGGCCGCTCGATCCGAGAGGCGATCATCGAGTCATCGACCCTGCGTCTGCGGCCGATCATCATGACCTCGATCGCGACGGCTTTCGGGGCCCTGCCGCTGGTGCTGTGGCAAGGCGCGGGCGCCGGCAGCCGGCAGACCATCGGCGTGGTCATCTTCGCCGGCGCGATGTTCGCCACCCTGCTGACCCTGTTCGTGGTGCCGGTGATCTACGGCGTGCTGGCGCGCTTCACGAAGTCCCCCGAGTACACCGCCCGCAAGATCGAGGAGTGGGAGGCGAAGGAACTGACCGCCAACGATCCGGTCCCGGCCGCGGCGGAATAGGTCAGTCGTCGTCCGGCGTGCTGTAGCCTGTCTCGACCTTCAGGAAGGCGATCAGGTCGCGGCGGTCCGTGGCGTCCGCGATGCCGGGGAAGGACATCTTGTTGCCGCGCAGGAATTCGCGGGGATTCTCGAGCCAGTGGTCCAGCCGCTCGGCGTCCCAGGCGAACTCGGCCTCGCGGAGCGCGGTCGAGTAGTTGTAGCCGTCCTTTTCGCCGGCTTCCCGGCCGAAGACGCCGTACAGGTTGGGGCCCGTCATGTTCGGCCCGCCCTCGGTGATGGTGTGGCAGGCGCGGCAGCGGGCGAAGACGCGACGGCCGTTGTCCAGGTCTGCGGTGTCGTACGGCGCGGGGAGGGAAGCCAGCAGCGCGGCCTTCTCCGCGTCGTCCGGCCCGGGACGTGCGGGCGCACCCGTCGCGTTCGCCGCGGTTCCGCCGCCGTCGCCGCAGGCGGTGAGCAGCAGGAGGGCGGCGGCGAGGGCGGGGCGTTTCATGGCGGTCTCCGGTAAGGGGCCCGTGATAGCCGAAGCGCAGGGCAGGGCGCCACCTGCGGCGCCATGTCGGGCTGGACGCTGCGGGTTCGCACCTGATAATCAGTGTCAGCAAGAGGCGCTTCACGCCGACCGGTTCGAAAGCATGTCCGACACCTTCAAGCTCAGCGAGGCCCGCAAGGGGGCGCGCGGCGTCATCGTTCGCGTGGGATGCCACCACCGGGAGGACGAGCATACGGCCGAGCTGGAGCGTCGCCTGATCGAACTGGGCTTCGTGGAGGGCGCGCGGGTCGAACTGCTGCACGAGGGGCTGTTCGGCCGCAATCCGATCGCGCTGAAGGTCGACGATATGCGGGTCGCCCTGCGTCGGCACGAGGCGGCGAGCATCACCCTTCGCGCCGAGGTCTCCGCCTGATGGACATGCAGGTGCGCAGCGTGCGTGTGGCGCTGGTGGGCAATCCGAACAGCGGAAAGACCGCCCTGTTCAACGCCCTGACGGGCGCCCACCAGAAGGTGGCGAACTATGCCGGCGTCACGGTCGAGCGGAAGGAAGGCTTCGTCCGCAACGCCGGGCGGACCTTGTCGGTGCTCGATCTGCCCGGGACCTACTCCCTGCGGGCCCGAAGCCCGGACGAGGAGGTCACCCGCGACGCCGTGCTCGGCCGGCTGGCGGGGGAGACGCCGCCGGACGTGATCGTTGCGGTCGCGGACGCCACCAACCTGCGCCTCGTGTTGCGGCTCATCCTCGAGCTGAAGGCGGTCGGCCGGCCGATGGTGCTGGCGCTGAACATGTATGACATCGCCCAGCGGACGGGGCTGCGCATTGATCTCGAGCGGCTGGAGTCCGAGCTCGGTGTTCCGATCGTCACCACGGTGGCCACGCGCAAGCGCGGGATCGAGGAACTGATCGCCGCCGTCGAGGCGGCCGCGGCCTCGGCTGCTCCGTCTGCCGGGGGCGCCTGGACCTCGCCCGACGCCGAAGCGCTGCGCGGCAAGGCCGCCGAGGCCGAGCGCATCATGAAGGCCTGCGTGCGGCCCCCGGAGCGGCCGGACACCCTGACCGGCCGGGTGGACGCCGTCCTGCTGCATCCGGTCGCCGGCCTGCTGATCCTCAGCGCCATCATGTTCGTCATGTTCCAGGCGGTGTTCGCCTGGGCGACGCCGGCGGCGGACGGCATCGAAAGTGCGCTCGGCGCCCTCGGGGCGGCCGCCGCGGGGATCATTCCCGACGGCATCTGGCAGAGCCTGCTGGTCGACGGCCTGATTTCCGGCGTCGGCAGCGTGCTGGTCTTCCTGCCGCAGATTCTGATCCTGTTCCTGTTCATCATCCTGCTCGAGGACTTCGGCTACATGGCCCGGGCGGCCTTCCTGCTGGACCGGATCATGGGCGTGGCCGGCCTGCACGGCCGGGCCTTCATTCCGCTGCTGTCCAGCGTGGCCTGCGCCATCCCCGGGGTCATGGCCACACGGGTGATCGACAACAAGCGCGACCGGCTGACCACCATCCTCGTGGCGCCGCTGATGACCTGTTCGGCGCGGATCCCGGTCTACACGCTGATCATCGCCGCCTTCATTCCGAACCAGACCGTCTGGGGCTTCGCCAACCTGCAGGGGCTGGTGATGTTCGGCCTGTACGTGGCGGGGGTGGTCAGCGCCCTGACCGTGGCCTTCGTGATCCGCAAGCTGTTCTGGAGGAGCGCGGTCGAGCCGTTCATGATGGAGATGCCGGCCTACAAGCTGCCGGACCTGAAGAGCGTGCTGTTCAATCTGTGGCTCCGCGCCCGGATCTTCCTCGAGCGGGCCGGGCGCATCATCCTGCCGCTGATGATCGTGGTCTGGGCCCTCTCGACCTTCCCCTATCCTCCGCTCGGCGCGACCGCCCCGGCGATCGAGTATTCCTTCGCGGGCATGATCGGGCGGGCGCTCGAGCCTCTCTTCGCGCCCATCGGCTTCAACTGGCAGATGGTCGTCGCCCTGGTGCCGGGCATGGCCGCCCGCGAGGTGGCGGTGGCGGCGCTGGGCACGGTCTACGCCGTGGCTGACGCCGAGAGCGCCACAGGCGTGCTGGCGACGACCCTTGCGGCGCACTGGTCCCTGGCCACCGGCCTGGCCTTCCTGGCCTGGTACATCTTCGCCCCGCAATGCGTGGCCACGCTGGGGGTGGTCCGGCGCGAGACCAACTCGGCGAAGTGGATGTGGGTGATGATCGCCTACATGTTCGGCCTGGCCTATCTGGCCGCTTTCGTGACCCATCGGATCGCCGTCGCGCTGGGCGGCGGCTGAGTTTCTCGCCCCCTGGGCGAACGATGGTTGACAAAACCTTGCGCGGGGCGTTAAACAGTAGCAATTTCAATGCCTTAGCGAATTGGTGCCGGCTACAGGGATCGAACCCGTGACCTTCGGTTTACAAAACCGCTGCTCTACCAGCTGAGCTAAGCCGGCCGCCTCGCTTCGGCGCGCCCTTATGCGGATGTCGCGGGGCCCCCGCAAGTCAGTCCAGTGCGGCGGCGATCCGGTCGGCAAGGGCGCGCAGCGTCTCCGTCTCGGCCATGGGCGCCTGGGCATGGCCCTTGAGGGGCCGGTCGGCCCAGCGCGGAATGACGTGGAAATGCAGGTGGAACACCGTCTGGCCGCCGGCGTCGCCGTTGAACTGCATGATCTGGAAGCCGTCCGGCCGCAGCGCCGCCTCCACCGCCCGGGCCGTTCGCTGCGTCGCCGCCGCCAGCCGCGCCAGCGTCCCGGGCTCGACCTCCAGCAGGTTGCGGGCCCGGGAGGTCTTCGAGATGACCAGGACATGGCCTTCGGACTGGGGGAAGACGTCCATGAAGGCGAGGACGTGGTCGTCCTCCCAGACCTTCACCGAGGGAATCTCGCCGCGCAGGATCTTCGCGAAGATGTTGTCGGGGTCGTAGTCGGCGTGCAGGGTCATCGGCGGCTCCGGTCTGGCGGTGGCAGGCTAGCAACACGGGGCGGAGGAGGGGAGCCCCGCGGCCGCGCGGGTGTTATGCTCAAGGTTCAAAGGGAGTCCCCGCATGCTGCGTTTCATCGTCCAGTTCCTCGTCACCTGCCTGGCCCTCTGGCTGGCGGCGCAGGTCGTGCCGGGTGTGGCGTTCAGCGACACGCCGACGCTGCTGCTGGCGGCGGTGCTGCTGGGCATAGCCAACGCCGTCGTGCGGCCGATCCTGACCTTCCTGACCTTCCCGCTGACCCTCCTCACCTTCGGCCTGTTCCTGCTGGTCGTGAACGCGGCGGTGATCGGACTGGTGGCGGCCCTGCTGGGCGGATTCGTGGTCGACGGCCTGTGGGCCGGCATCGGCGCGGCCATCGTCACCGGCGTGGTCAGCTGGGTGGCCGGCTGGTTCATCGGCGACGCGCGGCGCGACTGAGTCACCGGTCCCGCCGGAACGGCGAAAGCTCGGCCGTGAGGTCGGCGATCCCGGCTTCGACCGCCGGCCGTTCGCGGACGAGATAGTCCGCGACCGGGCCGCGCAGGGCGGGGTCGGCGATGTGGTGAGCCGAGTACACGGGGCTCGGCAGGTAGCCCCGGGCGATCTTGTGCTCCCCCTGCGCCCCGGCCTCGACCCGGGACAGGCCGCGGGCGATGGCGAGGTCGATGGCCTGGTAGTAGCAGAGCTCGAAGTGGAGGAAGGGGACATCCTCCAGCGCGCCCCACTGGCGTCCGTAAAGGGCGTCCCGGCCGATCAGGTTCAGCGCCGCGGCGACCGGGCGGTCGTCGCGGAAGGCCATGACCAGGGCGATGCGGTCGGCCATCGTCGCGCCGATGCGGCTGAAGAAGTCGCGGGTCAGGTAGGGGCGACCCCACTTCCGTGAGCCGGTGTCCATGTAGCAGGCGAAGAAGGCGTCCCAGTGCGCCGTCTCGATGTCGGCCCCGGTGAGGACGCGGATGTCCAGCCCTGCCTGCGCCTCGCGGCGCTCGCGGCGCACCGTCTTGCGGCGGCCGGAGGAGAGGGCGGCGAGAAAGTCCTCGAAGGTCCCGTAGTTTTCGTTGCGCCAGACGAACTGCATGTCCTGGCGCAGCAGCAGGCCGGCCTCGCCCATGGCCTCCCATTCGGGCCGGGTGGGGAAGTTGACGTGCAGGGAGGAGACGCCGAGGCGATCGACCAGTTCGCGGGCGCCCTGCAGCAGGGCCTGCCGGACGGTCGCCGCGTCCGTGTCGGGCCGGGCGAGGAAGCGGGGGCCGGTGACCGGGGTGAAGGGGACGGCCCCCAGCAGCTTGGGATAGTAGCGGCCGCCGGCGCGCTCATAAGCCTCGGCCCAGGAATGATCGAAGACGTATTCGCCCTGGCTGTGGCCCTTGAGCCAGAGAGGCATGACGCCGAGGACGGCCCCCGTGTCGTCGCGCAAGGACAGGTGGCGGCTGGCCCAGCCCTGCGACGGGACGGCGCTGCCGGAAGCCTCGCAGGCGTCGAGGAAGTCGAAGGAGACGAACGGGTCGCCGGACGGGGACGCGCAGGCGTCCCAGGCCTCGCGGCCGATGTCGGCGACCGCGGCGTGGACCTGGAGGATGAAGTCAGACATGGCCTTCTCCCCTCGGGGGAGAAGGTGGCTCGCGGAGCGAGACGGTTGAGGGGGCTGCGGGCCGCTCGCTCGTCGCCGACCTGCGTGCCCGCTGAACCTTACCCCTCATCCGAGCGGCTCCGCCGCCCACCTTCTCCCCCAAGGGGAGAAGGAAAGGCGCCGGCTCATGATCACCGCACCTCCACGATGGCGTCGACCTCGACGGCGAAGCCGAGGGGGAGGCGGTAGACGCCGACGGCGGAGCGGGCGTGGCGGCCCCTGTCGCCGAACACCTCGACCATCAAGTCGGAGCAGCCGTTGATGACGGCGGGGATGGCCTCGAAGTCGCCGGCGGCCTGGACGAAGCCGCCCAGCTTGACCACGCGGACGACGCGCTCGAGGTCGCCGTCCAGCGCGGCGGACATCTGGGCCAGCAGGTTGACGCCGCACATGCGGGCGGCGGCCTGGGCCTGCTCGGGCGAGACGTCGGCGCCGACCGTGCCCTTGACGCCGCCCGAGGCGTCGTTGGACAGCTGACCGGAGATGTGGAGCAGGTCGCCGGCGCGCACGAAGGGCACGTAGTTGGCCACGGCGGCGGCGGGCGCGGGCAGCTGGATGCCGAGTTCGGCGAGGCGGGCGGCGACAGTCATGGAGGGCTCCTCGAAGGTTCGGGCGGGGTTTAGCCCGCGCGCGGGCGCGAGTCATCGTCCTCCGGCGTGGGTCCGCGCCGTAAGGATGGGAAGGGAGCGGGGCGCCGGGCCTTCGCCCGGTCTGTGCATTGAAGTGACCGTATTCGGCGGAAGCTGGCGCCCCGCGTGGTCGTTTTCCGTTCGCCCCGCCGACTGGCGGCCCTGTTCGGGCCTTGAAGGCTCGCCGGTCCCGCCTTGCGGCGTCGCCGGGCGGCGGGGCTTGCCGGATCATGTCCGCATCGG
>JAFAEC010000215.1 GCA_023424215.1 Pseudomonadota bacterium | reverse complement strand
CCGCCCCGCCAACGCCCGGGGGCGTCTCCGCCCGGGGCCTCGGGTCTTTGAACTAGCGTCGTGACTTATTCGCCGGCTTCGCCGCCCATTCCGGTCACGACTTCGTTGAACTTGCCCTTGATGGTCGTGCCGAGGGCGGTGACGGCCGAGATGATGACCACGGCGATCAGCGCGGCGATCAGGCCGTACTCGATGGCGGTGGCGCCCGACTCGTCGGACATGAACTGCGAAACGAACTTGGTCATTTGGATCCTCTCCCGATGGGGTCGATCGACAGCCTTCGGGGTAGCCGGTCGCCCGCCTTGCCCCCAGAAACATCCCGAACATGCGGCGCCCCTGGTTAAGGCCGGACCTACAAACGTGTTTAGCGGCGTGTTTACCGAAGACCAAAGAAGAAGGGGCCGGAGCGTCGCCGCCCCGGCCCCCTGTTTCTTCGGTTGACGTCGCGGCTTATTCGCCGGCTTCGCCGCCCATGCCGGTGACGACTTCGTTGAACTTGGTCTTGATCGTGCCGCCCAGGGCGGTGACGGCCGAGATGATGACCACGGCGATCAGGGCGGCGATGAGGCCGTACTCGATGGCGGTGGCGCCCGACTCGTCGGACATGAACTTCGAAACGAACTTGGTCATGGTCTGTATCCTCAGGTTTGGATCTAGCGAGCTAAACTGACGCGGGGGGAGCCGGCAGCCCGCTTGACCCCCAGAACGCAGGATGGTTATCGCCGGCGGGAGTTAAGTTCGGGTCGCTGTGCATGGTTACTGGCCTGTTTATTTAATCTCGCCGCCCGTAGCTGCTTGCGAGAGCTTTACGCAGGAGCGTCCGCGGGCCTGTCACCCCGCCGCTACAGTCGCGGATTTCAGACTTTCTTGAGGTTTCGGAGCCAGTGTCCGGACCACGCTCTCGCGCGCGCCCGTTCAATGGAAGACGTCGCCATGACCCCTCTCCTCCGCCTCGCCGCCGTCGCCGCGGTCGCCCTGCTGGCGGCTCCTGCAGCCACGGCCCAGTCACGGCTCAGCGTCGAGATCGACCAGGCCCAGCGCGTCCAGCTGCGCGGCCCGGCCGGCTCGGTGATCGTCGGCAATCCGCAGATCGCCGACGTGACGGTGGTCGACGCGAACACCCTCTACATCACCGGCAAGGGATATGGCGTGACGGAGGTCGTGGCTGTCGACCCGATCGGCCGCACCGTCTTCCAGAGCCAGGTGGTGGTGACGGCCGGCGATGGATCCGGCCGGGTGCGCGTGTGGCGCGGGGCCCAGTCGACCGAAATGGCCTGCGCCAATTCCTGCTCGCCGTCGGTGCGCGGCTCGAGCGGACCCGCGCCCGCCGACGGTCCGACGCCCTAGGGACGTCCGGTGAAGGTTCGGGGGAAGAGAGTTTTGGCCCGACGCCGCAGTCTGCTGCGCGCGGAAGAGGGCTCGACCGCGGTCGAGTTCGGCATGGTCGCCCTGCCGTTCTTCCTGATGATGTTCGCCATTCTCGAGCTGGGCCTCGTATTCGTCACGGACTCCGTGCTCGAGAACGCCACAATCGAGACCGGGCGCCTCATACGCACCGGGCAGGCGAGCGCGCAGAACATGACCGCCGAGCAGTTCAAGGAGGCGCTCTGCAGCCGCATGAGCATCTTCAGCGGCGACTGCCCGAGCCGCGCCAATATCGACGTGCGGGTGATCCCGCAGTTCAATGTCAGCCCGCCGGATCCCATGGCCGGCGGAGCCTTCGATGACTCCGGCCTGACCTACGCCAACGGCGATCCCGGCAGCCTGATTCTGGTCCGTGTCTGGTATCGGCAGCCCTTGCTGACCACCTTCATGGCTCAGGGACTGTCGCGGCTCGACGACGGTACGGTGCGCCTGACCGCCACCACCGCCTTCCGGAACGAACCGGCATGAGGCGCTCGCTGTTCACCCGTCTTGCGCGCGACGAACGCGGCATTTCCGCCGTCGAGTTCGCCATGATCGCGCCGGTGATGATCTTCTTCTATTTCGGCCTGGCGGAGTTCTGTCAGGGCTACATGGCCCAGAAGCGCATGGGACACGCCTCGGCCATGGTCGCCGACCTGGTGGCGCAGGAGGAGTCGGTCAGCACAGCGTCGGTCGATGACATCTTCGACATCGGCGGACTGATCATGAAGCCCTTCCCGGTCGCGTCGCTGCAGCAGCGCGTGAGCAGCGTCGTACTGAAGGACGGCGTCGCGCGGGTGGTGTGGAGCCGGGGCGACGGGATGGATCCGCGGGGCGTCGATTCCGTCGTCACCCTGCCCGACGATCTCATCACCGAAGGCGAGAGCGTGATCCTGTCGGAGGCGACCTACGACTACGACTCGCCGGCCGACTATCTGATGCCGACGATCACGCGGTTCTCGCACAGCTACTATCTGCGGCCGCGGACTTCGGAGCAGACGCTCTGTCCTGACTGCTAGGGGCCGACGAGGGCCTCGCGCAGGGCGCGGATCTTGGCCTCCGTTTCCGCCAGTTCGTCCATGGGGTCGCTGTCGGCGACGATGCCGGCGCCGGCCATGGTTCGGTACCGCCAGCCCCCGGCGTCGCGCTCGAAGGCGGCGGTGCGGATCAGCACCGAGCCTGTCATCCGACCCTCGTCCAGATGGAACAGGCTGCCGCACCATGGGCCCCGGGGCGGTTCATGCGCCGCGATGACCTTCATGGCCTGATGCTTCGGGGCCCCGGTGATCGAGCCGGGCGGGAAGGCCGCGTCCAGCAGATCGGCGACGCCGAGGTCCGGGCGTGCAGCGGCGGTCACGGTCGAGACGAGGTGGTGGACCGTCGGCAGGGTCTCGATCTCGAACAGATGCTCGACCCGCACCGTGCCGGGCCGGGCGACGCGGGCCAGATCGTTGCGCATCAGATCGACGATCATCAGGTTCTCGGCCCGATCCTTGGCGCTGGCGGCCAGTTCGGCCGCGAGAGCCCGGTCCCGCACGGCGTCGGCATGGCGGGCCCGCGTCCCCTTGATGGGGCGCGTCTCGATACGCCCGGTCCCGGGATCGAAGGTCAGGAAGAGCTCCGGGGAGTTCGAGACGATGGCGCGGTCGCCCAGACGCCAGTAGGCCCCGTAAGCCGCGGCGCGTCCGGCCAGCCGCCGCAGGGCGTCGAACGGTTCGGCCCCCGGGCGCAGCCTGCCCGACCAGGCCCGGGCGATGTTGGCCTGGAACAGTTCGCCGGCCGCGATCCTGTTCACGACGTCGGCGACGGCGGAGAGGTAGGCTTCCGGCGGCGCTTCGGTTTCGAACGTGCCGGCTGGCGGTGCGGGCTCCGCGGGGCGCTCGACGACCTCCAGCCACCTTTCGGCCCTGTCCGCCGCGGCGTTGGCCGCCACTCGCGCCGGGCCGCGTCCGACGGCCGCGACCTGCCGCGTGGCGTGATCGAAGGCGAGCATGGCCGGATAGCGCGCCAGCATCAGATCGGGCCAGGCCGCCGGGCGGGGCCCGGTGGCCGGGCGTGCGCCGGCGTCATAGGCCATCAGGCCGATTGTCTGTTGCGTCCAGTCGGACTGTCGAAGGAGACGCAAGCCGTCCTCGAGGCCGCCGACATGGACGCGGTCGGGCTCGGCGGCGACGAACGACCAGCGGCCGAGCGGCCCGCCGTCCGACAGCAGGGCCGCCGCCCCCTCCCGATCCCTCAACCCGCTGGCGACCGTCAGGGGGTCGCGCCACGGATGGATGCGGCGCTCGACGACCCGGAGGCTCACGCCGAGAGCCGCTCGCCGATGCGATCGCGCAGAGCGGAATCGACGCCGAGCGTCCGCTCCAGGTAGGCGTCGACCGAGCCGTAGCGGTCGGCGACGGCGTCCAGCGCCGCCTCCAGCCAGGCGGCCTCGACGCCAAGGAAGGCGACCACCGCCTCATGGCTGGCGGGACGGCCGGTGAAGGCCTCGAGCTGCCGGGCGATCGCGGGGGCGCGCGCGGCGAGGTCGACGGCCGTATTGGTCAGCAGGTAGTCGGCGATCATGTCGTCGCGGTGCACCCCCAGCAGGTGATGGGTGAGGGCGGCGAGCAGGCCGGTGCGGTCCTTGCCGGCGGCGCAGTGGATGAGCACCGCTCCTTCGGCCTCGGCGAGCGCCCGGAAATAGCGTGCGAACAGATCGAGGTGGGGCGTCTCGAAGGCGAGCTGGCGATAGACCGCCCCCATGAAGCCGCGCGCCGAGTCGACGGTCAGCTCCGACGTCTTGAGGAAGGTGATATGCGGCGCCTCGCCGCCGTCGTCGTGATCGCTCTCGATCACCTGCCCGACCCATCCCGGCGGCCGGCGGGACGGCTGCTCGCGCCGCTCGCCCGGCCGCCGCAGATCGACGATGGCCGAGATGCCGAAGCCGCCCAGACGTTCGAGATCCGCGTCGCTGACCCGCGCCTGGTGGGCCGAACGGAAAAGCCGGCCGCGCGCGAGGCGGCGGCCGGCGGCGGTTCCGTAGTCGCCGTAGTCGCGGAAATTCTCGAGCGCCTCGAAGCGGTGGATCCGGTCGGTCATGGCTGCGGTCTAGACGCTCGCCGGCCGTCCGTCATCCGCCGCCTTCACGGCTTGCCGACCAGTCCCTGCAGGGCGTCGAGGTAGGCGACGAAGGCGCGCCGTCCGGCCGGGGTCATACTGGCCTCGGTCAGAGGCTTGCGGCCCTCGAACCGCTTGGTGACGGCGACCATCCCGGCGTCCTCGAGCTTCCTGAGGTGGACAGACAGGTTTCCGTCCGTGGTCTGCAGTCGCGCCTTGAGCTCATTGAAGTTGGCGCTCTCGACCCCGGAGAGAAAGGCCATGATGCCCAGACGCATGCGGCCGTGGATCACATCGTCGATGCGCGAGATGTCGAAGTCGTCGGCCACGGGTCAGGCCTCCGCCGGTTCCTGGCGCATCAGCGCCAGCCCGGGGACGAGCGCGGTCAGGACCATGAAGGCGGTGAAGGCCAGATAGATGACGGGGTCGCCAACCAGCGCGCCGAACAAGATGGCCCCCGCGTAGGCCAGCAGGCCCGTGGCGGTCATCCAGCGCTGGCCCGACATGGCGCCGGATACGATCCATGCCGAGCCATAGGCGGTCGCCACGACGCTGGGCATGGCCCACATCATGGTCCAGTCGCCCGACCGGAAGCCCACAGCCATCAGGCTCAGCCACATCACGAAGATACCGAAGCCGATGCCGGACCACGCCGCGCCGACGGCCTTGTTGCCGTGCGAGCCGTATCCGGGCTTGCGGCTGGCGCGCCGGATCAGAAGGAACAGGGCGACGGCGAAGACGGCCCCCGCTCCCAGCCAGACCCACAATTGAGCCATGGGGTCGACGTCCAGCATCCCCGACTGGATCGCCCACTGGGCTCCGTTCGCGGCGCCGAAGATGAGACCGGCGGCCACCATGATGGGACCGTTCAGCAAGGGCGCCTCGCGCCCCTCTTCGGCCAGGCGACGCATCCAGGCGATGTCGGCGGCCGGGTCTTCGGTGTTGGCGTTCATGGCTTGATCCTCCTCTGGTGGACGGCCCTCGCCGCCGCGATGAAGGGACGATCTCACAAGTGCTTTAAGATGTAAAGTCCTTCGCTGAGGGAGCGTCCGACCGCCCGTGGGACTATCGCCGGCCTCGTCGAGGGCGCATGGAGGAAGGCCACGGACCGCGCCATGCTCAGTTACAACCAGATCGCCTATCGCGGGCTCACGGTCTGCAATCCGGTCCTGCCCGACCGGATCGAGGCGGCCGTGGAGCTGACCGGGCTGCCGGCGGGCGCGCGGGTGGCCGATATCGGTTGCGGACCCGCCGCTCTCGCGATCCGGCTGGCGCAGCGTTTCGGTTTCGAGGTCACGGCCATCGAGCAGAGCGTCGATATGGCGGCCCTGGCGCGCGCCAACGTGGTGGCCGCCGGCGCCGAGGCGCGGGTGGCGGTGGTCGAGGGGCCGGCCGCTGAGGTCCTCGGCGCGATGGAGCCTGTCCGGCTGATCGTCGCCCTGGGCGCAACCGACGTCACCGGCGAGGGGCTGCCGGCCCCGGCGAGCGTCTTGGCCTTCCTGCGGCGCCGCCTGCCGCCCGGCGGCTGGCTGCTGTGGGGCGATCTGACATGGACCGCGGAACCGCCGGCTCCGCTGCGCCAGATCGTCGAACTGACCAATCTGTACGCCGATGATGCCGGATGGCTGACGGCGGCCGCCGCCGCCGGACTTGAGCCGGTGTGGCGCGAGCTGTCGGCGCAGGCGACGATCGACGCCTTCACCGCGACTGCGGACGCGGCCGTTCAGGCCTGGCTGGCGACGAACCCGACGGCCCCGGAAGCCGACTCCATCCGGCGAAGCGCGGACCGGGTGCGCGCGGTGTTCGGCTTCGGCCGGCCCTGCATCGGCTTCGGCCTTTATCTGTTCCGGGCGCCGGGCTGAGGCTCAGGCGGTGCGGACCAGTCCGTTCGCAGCCTCGACCGGCCACGGCGTCAGACGGCCGCCGGCGCACGGGCCGCCGACGCATTCGCCGGACAGGGGCTCGAACACCGCGCCATGCCATCCGCACAGGATCAGTGATCCGTCCGGCGTCAGATAGCGATCCAGCTCGAGGGCGAGCGGAAACCCCTGGTGCGGGCAGCGATCGACGTAGCCCGCGACCCTTCCGTCCTTTCGCACCACGAAGCCGTGGAAGAAGGCCTCGCCGATCTGAAGCACGAAGGCGCGCGCGCCGGGGTCGGCGATGTCGGCCTCGGCGCACAGCGGCACGCCCGACGGCGTCTTCCAGACCCGCTTGCGATCGGTCGACGGTTCCCCTGTCAATGCCGCTCGACCTTCAGCGGGCGGGACAGAAGGCTTTCGATGGCGGCGTCCACCGTCGTCTCGCCGGCGAGCAGGGCGGCGACCGCCAGCGAGATCGGCATGTCGACGCCGGTCTTCTCCGCCAGTTCCCGCACCGCCGGGGCGCTCTCGTAGCCCTCCGCGACCGAGCGCTTGCCGGCC
Source organism: Pseudomonadota bacterium (assembly GCA_023424215.1). Classification (GTDB taxonomy): domain Bacteria; phylum Pseudomonadota; class Alphaproteobacteria; order Caulobacterales; family Caulobacteraceae; genus Brevundimonas. The sequence goes on along the minus strand of JAFAEC010000215.1, from coordinate 8,520 downwards.
AGCGCCTGGTCGATGGTCTGACCCTGTCCCAGCGCGAGGCCGAGACTCATGTTGCGCGACTGGGGGCTCGAACAGGTCAGAACCAGGTCGCCGAGGCCGCACAGGCCGGCCACCGTCTCGGCGCGGCCGCCCAGCGCCACGCCGAGCCGGGTCATCTCGGCGAAGCCGCGGGTGATCAGGGCGGCGTGGGCGCTGCGGCCCAAGCCCTTGCCCTCGCTCATGCCGCACGCGATCGCCAGGACGTTCTTGATCGCCCCGCCGACCTCAGCCCCGATCAGGTCGTCGGCGAGATAGGGACGGAAGGTCGGAGCGGACAGGGTGTTCATCAGGGCCTGGCCGAGCGGTTCGTCGGCGCAGGCGAGGGTGACGGCGCTGGGCAGGCCGCGGGCCACCTCGCCGGCGAAGCTCGGGCCGGACAGCACCGCGGCCGGCGCGGCAGGCAGGGTCTCGGCCAGCACTTCGGTCATCAGCTTCAGCGAGCCGCGCTCGATGCCCTTGGAGCACAGGATCACCGGCACGCCCGGCCGGTGGTGGGCGGCGAAGGCCGTCAGGGTCGACCGCATGTGCTGGGCCGGCGGCACGGCGAGGATCAGGTCGCATTCGCCGAGGTCGGCGAGGTCGCCGGTCACCTCCAGCCGCTCGTCCAGCTCGACGCCGGGAAGAAAGGCCTCGTTGATCCGGCGGGCGCGGATGCTCTCGACCACCTCGGGCTCGCGCGCCTGCAGCCGGACCTCGAGACCGGCCCAGACGGCCACCTGCGCCAGGGCCGTCCCCCATGCGCCGGCGCCGATCACCCCTGCCTTGCGGAACTCCATGCCTTCTCCTTACGCCTTGGCGCCCTTGCGGCCGGTCCTGTGCACCGGATCGTCGATCGCCCGGCGTTCGTCCAGCGGCCAGCGCGGCCGGGCGGCCACGTCGATGTCGGACGTCCAACCCTTCTGCAGCCGCTCGGCTCCCGCCAGCGCGATCATCGCAGCGTTATCGGTGCAGTAGGCCATGGGCGGCGCGAGGAAAGCGAAGCCGTTGCGCGCGGCCGCGGCCTCCAGCGTCGCCCGCACGGTGCGGTTGGCGGCGACCCCGCCCGCCACCACGAACAGGCGGTGGTCGTGAGCCGCGGCATAGGCCTTCATGGCCCGGTCGGACCGCTCCGCAAGCTGCCGGGCGATGGCGGCCTGGACCGCGTTGGCCAGATCGGCCCTGTCCTGTTCGGTCTCGCAGGCGGCGGCGAGCCGCGAGGCCGCGGTCTTGAGCCCGGAGAAGGAGAAGTCGCAGTCCTTGCGGCCGAGTAGGGCCCGGGGCAGGTCGAAACGCGACCCGTCGCCGCTGGCCGCCAGCCGCTCCAGCGCCGGGCCGCCCGGATAGCCGAGCCCCAGCGCCTTGGCGATTTTGTCGAAGGCCTCGCCGGCGGCGTCGTCGATGGTCGTCCCCAGCCGGGTCATGTCGCCGACCCCGCGCACCTCCAGCAGCTGGCAGTGGCCCCCGGAGACGAGCAGCAGCAGGAAGGGGTAGTCGACCGGCTCGCCCAGCCGCGCCGATACCGCGTGGCCCTCGAGGTGATTGACGGCGACCAGCGGCAGGCCCCGCGCCAGCGCCACCGCCTTGCCGAAGCTCAGTCCGACCATGACGCCGCCGACGAGGCCGGGCCCGGCGGTGGCGGCGACGCCGTCGAGGCCGTCGTAGTCGATGCCGGCCTCGCCCATGGCGCGGGCGGCCACGCCGGCGATCATTTCGACATGGCTGCGGGCGGCGATCTCGGGAACGACCCCGCCGTACGCGGCGTGATCGTCGATCTGGCTGTGCACGACCGAGGACAGCACCTCGGCGCGGCCGTCCGGCGACAGGCGGACCACCGAGGCCGCGGTCTCGTCGCAGCTGGTCTCCAGTCCGAGCACGACGAGGGGTCCGGTTGCCCGCCCCGGCCCGCTGCTATAGTCCGCCGCCATGGTCATCGGGTCGGAGGTAGCGACCCGGCCGGACACAGGCAACGTTTCATGGCACCACTCGTCCGCATCGGCACCCGTCGCTCGAAGCTGGCGCTGACCCAGTCGGGCATGATGCAGCGCGCCATCGGTCGCGCGCTCGGGGTCGCCGACGCCGATCTGGCCGAAGCCGTGCCGCTGGTGGAGATCGTCACCACCGGCGACCGGGTACAGGACCGGCGGCTGCTCGAGATCGGCGGCAAGGCCCTGTTCACCAAGGAAATCGAGGAGGCCTTGCTGGACGGCCGCGTCGACGTGGCGGTGCACTCGATGAAGGATGTGCCGGCCGAGCAGCCCGGCGGCCTCGCCATCGCGGCCGTGCCGGAGCGCGAGGATCCGCGCGACGCCTTCCTCAGCGAGACGGCCGCGACCTTCGACGATCTGCCCATGGAGGCGCGGCTGGGCACCGCCTCGCTGCGCCGGCAGGCCCAGGCGCTGGCGTTGCGCCCCGACCTCAGGATCGAGATGCTGCGCGGCAACGTCGACACCCGCTTGCGCCGGCTGGCCGACGGCGAGTTCGACGCCATCCTGCTGGCTGTTTCGGGCCTGAACCGGCTGGGCTTCGACGGCGTGATCCGGGAGCGGCTGTCGCTGGATCGTTTCCTGCCCGCGCCGGGCCAGGGGGCGCTGGCGCTGCAAACCCGGGCCGAGGACGTCGGCGCGGCCTGGGCGGGCGCGCTGAACCATCGCGATACGGCGCTCGCGGTCGAGGCCGAGCGGGGGGCGATGACCGCGCTCGAGGGCTCGTGCCGCACCGCCATCGGCGCGCATGCCGAAATCTCCGGCGAACGGCTGCGCCTGACCGTGGAGATGCTGGCCCCGGACGGCTCGGCGCGCTGGCGTCGGGCCGGAGAGCAGGACCAGCCGGAGGCCGGGTCCGCACGGGCGCTGGGCCTGCGCCTCGGGGCCGAGGTTCATGCCGCCGCCGGCGACCAGAAGGTGGACTCCTGACTCCCCGCCGCCGGGTCTGGGTGACCCGGGCCCAGCCCGGCGCCGGCCGGACGGCCGAGCGGCTGGCGGCGCGTGGATTCGAGCCGCTTGTCGTCCCCATGCTGGAGATCCGGCCGCTGTCGCAGGCGGCGCCGGACCTGTCGGGGATCGCGGCGCTGGCCTTCACCAGCCCGAACGGGGTCGACGCCTTCACCCGCCTCGCCGGGCGTCCCGAGCTGCCGGTGTTCGCGGTCGGCGATGCGACCGCCCGGGCGGCGAGGGCGGCGGGCTGGACCGGGGTGACCTCGGCCTTGGGCGCGATCGAGGACCTCGCCCGGCTGATCGCCGACCGCGCGGCGGGACCGGTTCTGGCTCCCGGCGCCCGCGAGCCGGCCGGCGACCTGCCCGGGCTGCTGGCCGGCCCGGTCGAGGTGCGGCGGCTGGCGGTCTACGAGGCGCTCGAGACCCGGACGACGCCGCCGACCGACTGGGACGTCGTGCTGGTGCATTCTCCCCGCGCCGGGCGCGCTGTCGCCGCCGCTCTCGGGGTCGATGGAGGGCGCGGGCGGCGCGCCGTGGCCATCTCGGCCAACGCCGCGGCGCCGCTGCAGCCGTGCGGCTTTGACCGCCTCGACATCGCCGCCGTCCCCGCCGAACCGGCGATGCTCGAGGCGCTTGGCAATCCGGGCCCCGCCGTATAAAGAACCCGCCTCGCGCGGACCCGGTCCGACGCCCAAGGCCGCTTTAGCTCAGCCGGTAGAGCACCTCATTCGTAATGAGGGGGTCGCGTGTTCGAGTCACGCAAGCGGCACCATTTTCTCCTCATGATCGTGCGCCCTCAGGGGTCCCGCGACTGGACGCATTGCGCGGCGCAGCCTAGGCAGAATCCGGAACGGGAGGTCTGTCGATGCCGTCGCGGCTCAGTGTGCGTCAGGAGGAATGTCTGCGGCTGACGGCGTTCCTGACGGACAAGGAGATCGCGGCGCGGCTGGGCCTCTCCGAGGCGACCGTCAAGAAGCACGTGCACGAGGCCTGCCGCCGGCTGGGGGTCAACCGGCGCAAGGCTGCGCTGGCCCTGCTGGAACGAAACGTACCAGGGGATACGAAAGACCCCATTGGCGGAGGGCCCGTCGGCGCGTCACCTCCTCCCGCAGTCAGGGAGGCCACGCATGAGTCTGGGCGACAATCATCTTCCGCACTGGACGTGGGAAGATCTGGAGGCGGCGCTGGATGGGTTCTGCCCCATGGGGGCGAACCATCCGGTGCGGGCGCACCTGCTGCGCGGGCTGGCCGACGACGCGCGGTGGGCGACGCCGCGCGAACTGCTGCGCGAGGTGCTGAGCGTGGGCTGGGTGATGGCCCAGATGGAGGTCCAGCAGGCCGTTTCGGTTACCGACCTCCGCCCAGCGGCTGGGGCGTACGCCTCCTGATCCTGCTGGTGGCGACGATATTGATGGCGGTTCTCATCAAGGCGGTCGCCGACCTCGTCGTCAGCTACACCCATCAAGCTCGCGAGATTGACCGCATCACGCAGCAGGACTGAAGGGCGCCACGGAGCTGCAGATGACGCCATTCCAGGTCGCACTGCTCGTCTTGTTCGTCATCGCCGTCGCCGTCTGCTGGGTGTGGGGGGGCGAGGTCGAACGGCGCGCGGCCGCTTGGGTGCTGATCGTGCATGTGATTGAAGGCGGCTTGCCTCCGACTGCGGCGTTCAAGGGCGTGCTGCCGGTAGAGGTCGCTTTGGACGCGGTGCTGACGCTGATCATGGTTCGCCTCGCCATGACAGGGAACCGCTGGTGGCCCTTCGCGGCAGCAGGCTCCCTGCTATTGCTGGTGGTGCTCCACCTTTACGTGCTGCTTGATTCAGGGATCGGCGCGCGCGCGTACATCTCCGCCCAGATCGGTCTTGCGGCCCTGCTTTTCCTTACTTTGCTGGCGGGAGCACTCGAGCGCTGGCTCGCCGGCGAGCCGCCCGTCAGCCCCGGCGCGCGCTGGCGCCGCAGCAAAGCGACTTGAAGATATAAAGATATCTTTATATCTCTGGCGGCCGCCGTACGTCGCAGGAGCGCCGCCTTGTCCCGATCGTCCTTCCTCTTCACCTCCGAAAGCGTTTCGGAGGGCCATCCGGACAAGGTCGCCGACCAGATCTCCGACGCGATCGTCGACCTGTTCCTGTCGAAGGACCCGGAAGCGCGTGTGGCCTGCGAAACCCTGACCACCACCAACCGGGTGATCCTCGCCGGCGAAATTCGCGGCGAGGGGATCATGGATGTCGAAGGCAATTGGGCCCCGGGCGTCGAGGCCGAGATCGAAGCCGCCGTGCGGCGGGTGGTGCGCGAGATCGGCTACGAGCAGGACGGCTTCCACTGGGAGAAGCTGGTCTTCGAGAACCACCTTCACCCGCAGTCGGCCCACATCGCCCAGGGCGTCGACGCCGGCGCCGACAAGGACGAGGGGGCCGGGGACCAGGGCATCATGTTCGGCTACGCCTCGAACGAGACGCCGGAGCTGATGCCGGCCACCCTGCAGTACAGCCACAACATCCTGAGGAAGCTGGCCGAGGCGCGGCATTCCGGCCGCGAGCCCGGGCTGGAGCCGGACGCCAAGAGCCAGGTGACCCTGCACTACGAGAACGGCCGCCCCGTGCGCGCCACCTCGATCGTGGTCTCGACCCAGCACAAGGCCGGCCTGACCCAGGATCAGGTCGCGGCCATCGTGAAACCCTATGTGCGCGAGGTGCTGCCCGAGGGATTCATCACCAACGAGACCGAGTGGCACATCAACCCGACCGGCGCCTTCGAGATCGGCGGGCCGGACGGCGACGCCGGCCTGACCGGGCGCAAGATCATCGTCGACACCTACGGCGGCGCGGCCCCGCACGGCGGCGGCGCCTTCTCGGGCAAGGACCCGACCAAGGTCGACCGCTCGGCCGCCTACGCCTGCCGCTACCTGGCCAAGAACGTGGTCGCCGCCGGCCTCGCCGAGCGCTGCACCATCCAGATCAGCTACGCCATCGGCGTGTCCAGGCCGCTGTCGGTGCACGTCGACCTGCATGGCACCGGCAAGGTGGCCGAAGACGTGCTGGAGGCCGAACTGCCGAAGCTGATCGGCGGGGCCAGTCCGCGGGCGATCCGCGAGCACCTGGGTCTGAACCGGCCGATCTACCGCCGCACCGCCGCCTATGGGCATTTCGGCCGCGCGCCGGAAGCCGACGGCGGCTTCTCGTGGGAGCGGACGGATCTGGTGGAGAAGCTGAAGGCGCTGGCCTGAGAAATTAGGCAGCAGGCAGCAGGCAGCAGGCAGTAGGCAGCAGGCAGAAGAGGGACGCGCTTCCGTCGCCGGTGCGCCCTCCTGCCTGATTCCTGCTGCCTGCTGCCTCCAAGGCGGCTATAGCCGCCGCATGTCCTCTTCCGACGCCCCCACCTGGGGCCCGCTCCGCTCGTTCGGCCGCATCAAGTCGCGCACCCTGAAGCCGCGGCAGGCGGCGCTGTTCGATACGCTGTTGCCGACGATCGCCGTGCCCGACCCGGCGGCCGGCCCGATCGATCCGCAGGCGCTGATGCCCGGCGCCAGGTCGGTCTGGCTGGAGATCGGCTTCGGCGGCGGCGAGCACCTGGCCGAGCAGGCCAGCCGTCATCCGGACGCCCTGATGATCGGCTGCGAGCCGTTCCTGAACGGGGTCGGCTCGGCCCTGCGCCACGTCGACGAGCGCGGGCTGAAGAACGTGCGGCTGCACGCCGGCGATGCGCGCGATGTCATGGCGGCCCTGCCCGACGCCTCGCTGGACCGGGTGATGATCCTGTTCCCCGACCCGTGGCCCAAGGCGCGGCACAACAAGCGCCGGCTGGTGCAGGACGAGACGGCGGCCGAGATCGCGCGGCTGCTGAAGCCGGGCGGGCGGCTGAGGTTCGTCACCGACTGGAAGGACTACGCCGACTGGGCGCTGGAGCGCTTCGAGCGGACGCCGGGGCTGGAATGGACGGCGGAGCGGGCCGACGACTGGCGGACGGCCCCGGCCGACCACGTGGTCACCCGCTACGAGGAGAAGAAGCTGGGCGACACCCCGCCGATCTTCCTCGAGTTCGTCCGGGCCTGAGACGCGGCGCCTCGACGCGTGAAGCGAAGCTAGACGGATAATTAACGCAGAGAACCTAGTTCATCCGACATGAAGCGTTCGGTGGGCGTTGCGTTGTGTGGTCTGGCGGTCGGCGTGAGTCTCGCGCCCGCGGTCGCCGTGGCCAGCGCGCCCCGCACGCCCTTCACCGTCGCCGCGGTCTTCCCGCCGTGGTGGACGTCGGAACGGATCGACCGCGAGGCCGACGCCCTGGGCGTGGTCAGCTCCCGCGGCGCCCTCGCCAACGTGGTCGTCATTCACGGCGACGTCGATCTGGTGCAGCGCGCCCGTCGCAGCGGCGCCCTCTGGCTCGCCGACCCGGCCTTTCTCTCTTTCTGCGTCTCCTCCTGAGGCTCCCGGACATGCTGCAGGCCCGCAATCTCGACGACCAGCGCCGGCTCGGCGCGGATGCAATAGCGGCGACCTCCGCCCTCATGGCGGTGGTGACCGCGGTCAGCGGCTTCCTCATGACCGGCGGCTATCTGGTCGCGCTCTGCGCCCTCGGCCTGACGGCTGTCGTGCTTGTCGGCTGGCGACTGAGCCGGGACGGAGAGGCCACCCGCCTGCTCTCGGCGGTGCTGCTGATGGCCCAGGTGTCGCTGCTCGTCGCCGCGGCGAGCGGCCATCCGTGGCAGATCGATCTGCACATGACCTATTTCGCCATGCTGGCGGTGCTCGCGGTCTACTGCGACTGGAAGGCCATCGTCGCCGCCACGGCGACGGTTGCGGTCCACCACCTCGCGCTCAGCTTCCTGCTGCCGGAACTCGTCTTCCCCGGTTCGGCCAGCCTGGGCCGGGTCATCCTGCACGCGGTGATCCTTCTCATGGAGGCGGGAATGCTGATCGCCGTCACCGCCAACGTGTCGCGAATGTTCGCCCTGTCGGCGGAGGCCCTCGGTCGCGCCGAAGCGGCGGCGGCGCGCGCCGAAGTTGCCCAGGCCGAGGCCGAGGCGCTGCGCCTGCGTTCGGAGGCGGAGCGTCGCGAGGCCGCCGAACGCGACCAGGCGGCCATGGCCGAGCAGGCCGCGGTGGTCGCCCTGACGGGCCAGGGACTCGAAGCGCTTGCCGGGGGCGACCTGAGGGTCCGCTTGGGCGACGACGTTCCGGCGGCCTACGCTCAGCTGCGCGACAACTTCAACGCCGCCGTCGCCCGGCTCGAGGCGGCCATGGGCGCGATCGCCGCCAACGCCGGAGCGATGGACGCGGGCTCGAACGAGATCAGCCAGGTCGCAGACGACATGTCCCGGCGGACCGAGCAGCAGGCGGCCAGTCTTGAGGAGACGGCGGCGGCGCTGGACGAGATCACCGCCACGGTCCGTCGCACGGCCGATGGAGCCAGCCAGGTCGCCAGGGTGGTCCAGGCGGCGCGCGGCGACGCCGAGACCTCGGGCGTGGTGGTGCGCGACGCGGTCGCGGCGATGAGCGCCATCGAGCAGTCGGCGCAACAGATCAGCCAGATCATCGGGGTGATCGACGAGATCGCCTTCCAGACCAATC
>JAFAEC010000191.1 GCA_023424215.1 Pseudomonadota bacterium | reverse complement strand
CCGGGGAGCCGCTGGCGAAGGCGTGGGCGCGGACGCGGGCGCGGCGCGCGGGATCATCGACCCGCTCAGGATCGAGGGTGCCGGCCGGGGGGCCGGGGCGGCGGGCCGCGGCGACGGCGCGGAACCGGAGGTCGAGGAAGCGGGCGGTTCGGGCAACGGCGCCAGACGCTCGCCCTTCGGCAGCGGCCCGGCGCGGAACACGGTGGCGGGCGGACGGCCCCATTCGACCGGGCGACGGAAGGGCTGCGGGGTCCCGTTGACCCGCGGTTCGCTGGTGTCGGCCATGACTACTCCGGCGCCGGCGGGCGGCGCGTCTCGAACGCAAACAGGGGCCGAAGGTGGCGGTCGATCTGGCCGCTTTCGTGACGCCTCAGTTCTTCAGCCGGTAACCGGTGCGGAAGATCCAGCCGACCACCGCGAGGCACAGCAGGAAGAAGCCCAGCGTCGCCGAGGCGCTGACCGCCAGGCCGACGTCCGAACTCTCGTAGAAGGCCCAGCGGAAGCCGGAGATCAGATAGACCACCGGATTGAACAGGGTCACCGTCCGCCACGGCTCCGGCAGCATGTCGATCGAATAGAAGGCGCCCCCGAGGAAGGTCAGCGGCGTGACCACCAGCATCGGCACGAACTGTAGCTGCTCGAAATTCTGCGCCCAGACGCCGATGATGAAGCCGAACAGGCTGAAGGTCGTCGAGATCAGGATCAGGAAGGCCAGCATCCACACCGGGTGCAGGATCTGCAGCGGCACGAAGAAGGATGCGGTGGCGAGGATGATCAGCCCCAGCACCGCCGACTTGGTCGCCGCCGCCCCGACATAGGCGATGACGATCTCCAGCGGCGACACCGGGGCTGACAGCAGCTCGTAGATCGTGCCGGTGAACTTCGGGAAGTAGATGCCGAACGAGGCGTTGAAGATCGACTGGGTGAACAGGCTGAGCATGATAAGCCCGGGCACGATGAAGGCCCCGTAGGCGACCCCGTCGATCTCGGTCATGCGGCTGCCGATGGCCGAGCCGAAGACCACGAAATACAGGGCCGTGGTGATCACCGGGGTGACCACCGACTGCCACAGGGTCCGCAGAGCCCGCGCCATCTCGAAGCGATAGATGGCCCAGACGCCATAGCCGTTGAACGTCATTACGCCGCCTCCGCCTGCGAGCCGTGGACCAGGCCCACGAAGATGTCCTCCAGCGAGCTCTGCCGCGTCGACAGATCCTTGAAGCCGATGCCGAGGTCGCTCAGCCGGCGCAGCAGCGACGGCACGCCGGTCCGGTCGGCGTTGGAATCGAACACGTAGTCCAGCGCCTCTCCCCCGTCCCTGAGCTCCAGCGGCCATTCGCCCAGCTCCGGAGGCAGGGCCGCAAGCGGCTCCTGCAGATGCAGGGTCAGGGTCTTCTTGCCCAGCTTCTTCATCAGCTCGGCCTTGTCCTCGACGAGGATCAGCTCCCCCTTGAGGATGACCCCCACCCGGTCGGCCATCTCCTCGGCCTCCTCGATGTAGTGGGTGGTCAGGATGATGGTCACGCCGCGGTCGCGCAGGCGGCGGACCATGGCCCACATGTCCTTGCGCAGTTCGACGTCCACCCCGGCGGTCGGCTCGTCGAGGAACAGGATGTCGGGCTCGTGGCTCAGCGCCTTGGCGATCAGCAGCCGGCGCTTCATGCCGCCGGACAGCGTCATGATCTTCGCGTCCTTCTTGTCCCACAGGCTGAGGTCACGCAGCACCTGCTCGACATAGGCGGGGTTCGGCGGACGTCCGAACAGGCCGCGGCTGAAGGTGACCGTGGCCCACACCGTCTCGAAGGCGTCGGTGGTCAGCTCCTGCGGCACCAGGCCAATCTTCATGCGGGCGCGGCGATAGTCGCTCTGGATGTCGTGGCCGTCGGCCGTCACCCGGCCGCTGGTCGGCGTGACGATGCCGCAGACGATCGAGATCAGCGTCGTCTTGCCCGCGCCGTTCGGACCCAACAGGGCGAAAATCTCGCCCTTGCGGATGGTCAGGTCGACGGGTTTGAGGGCCTGCAGGCCCGACTTGTAGGTCTTCGTCAGACCTTCGATGGTGATGACCGGCTGCATCGGCGCCCTCCGCGGTCCACGCCAGATATGCGTCGTCCTGCCGCACCTCAAGGGCCGGCGCCGTTCAGCGGAGCCATATCGCCTCCGGGGTGTTTGGTTGGCCGTGCCCGGAAGTCTCGCCCGCCTCATCCCCCGTTCTCCCGGAAAGGCGGGCCGCGCGCGCCGCCGCGTGGCGCGGGACGCCCTCGAATGGACGGCACGCATCGGCTACGGCGCGCGGGGATTCGTTTACCTGTCGGCCGGCGTCCTCACCCTGCTGGCGGTGCTGGACCGGATGGACGGAGCCGCCGGCGCGCGCGAGGCCCTGGCGTGGCTATCGCAACAGCCGTTCGGCCGGGCCTGGCTGTTCCTTGCGGGCAGCGGCCTGCTGGCCTTCGTCCTGTGGCGCGGCCTGCAGTCGATCTTCGACGCCGATCACGAAGGCGCCGGTTGGGACGGCGTGAACACGCGATTGAGCCAGGCCTTCAGCGGTCTCGGCTATGCCTTTCTGGCGGCCAGCGCCTTCCGGCTGCTGTGGCTCAAGCCGGCGGATCCGATGGCCGAACAGGCGATGAGCGGACGCGAACGCGCCGAACAGCTGCTCTCCCTTCCGCTCGGAAACTGGCTGCTGGTCGGCATCGGCCTGTGCATCGCCGGGGTCGGCGTCGCCAATATCGTCAAGGCCTGGCGAGAGGACTTCACCGAATACCTCGCCTGCTCGGCCGACCTGTGCCGACGGGTCTCGCCGCTCGCCCGCGCCGGCTACATGGCGAGGGGCCTGGCCTGGCTGCCGCTGGCGGCTCTCGTCGTGCTCGCCGGCGTCAAGTCCCGCCCCGCCGACGTCACCAGTTTCGGGGCCGCCCTCGACGCGGTCGAGCGCCAGCCGGCGGGGGCGTGGTTCCTCATCCCGGCCGCGCTGGGCTTCATCGCCTTCGGCCTGTTCTCCTTCGTGGAGGGGCGCTTCCGCCGCATCCGGCCGCCGCCGGAAGTGCTGCCCTCCTGAACGTGCGAAAGGCCCCGGCGTCTCCGCCGGGGCCCTTCCTTGTCTGTCGTCGAATCAATCCAGCGGGGCGACCACGATCCGCGGCGGGGGCGCCTGGGTCGTCGTCGTTGTCGGGGCGGTGTTCAGCGTCACCGTCGTCTGGCTGGTCTCGGCGACGGCCTCCGCCGGAGCGGGCGCGGCCTCGCGCTCGACCGCGACCGGAGCAGGAGCCCGAGCGGCGGCCCGGCGGGCGGGGGC
>JAFAEC010000017.1 GCA_023424215.1 Pseudomonadota bacterium | reverse complement strand
CTGCTGGCCCGCGCCCCAGGCCACGAGGACGCCAAGATGGGCCTGGCCGGCGTCACCCTGATCAAGCGCACGGAGGGCGTCGACCCCGGCGACCTCCAGCGCCGCCTGCAGGACCCCGCCGACCTCGACGCCCACCTGCTGGCCGCCGACCTCGAGATGTTGTCGGGCGCGGTCGACGAGGCGTTCGCCCGGGTCATCGCCGTGGTCAAGCGCACCTCGGGCGACGATCGCGACCGGGCGCGGCGTCACCTGCTCGGCCTGTTCGACACCTTGCCGAGCGATGACCCTTCTCTGGCGAAAGCGCGCAGAGCTTTGGCGAGCGCGCTGTTCTAGCCTGGGGATATGCGGGTCGTCACCATCTCGGCGACATACGGCACGGCCGGCGGTCAGATCGGCCCGGCCGTGGCCGAGCGCCTTGACGTGCCCTTCGTCGACCGCGCCATCCCCGGCGCCGTCGCCCGTGAGCTCGGCTGCACGCTGGAGGAGGCGCTGGCCCACGACGACCGCGCCGAGCACGGGCTGGGCCGGCTGATCTACGGCGCGATGCGGCTGCCCACCGTCGCCTTCGGCGGCGTCGACATGTACGTTCCTGGCGCGTTGCCGCACGCCCCGGAGGAGTTCGTGCGCCGCGCCGAGCGCATGATGCGCGAGACCGCCCGCGAGCGGGGCGGCGTCTTCCTCGGCAGGGCCGGCGCTCTGGTCCTCGCCGACGAGCCGGGTGCCCTGCACGTCCGGCTCGACGCCCCGCTCCCGCGCAGGGTCCGCCAGGCGGCCGCGCTCGCCGGGACGGACGAGGGCGAGGCCCGGCGCGTCCTGGACGACAACGACCGCGCCCGCGCGGCCTACTGGCGGCACTTCTACCGGGCGGATCCGGCCGACCCGGGCCATTACCACCTGGTCGTCGACAGCACCAGGATCCCCGTCGCGGCCTGCGTCGAGCTGATCGTCCTGGCCTCCGCGGCACTCGACTGACCGAACGCCCCCTAACATGGGAGGACTTCTTGGTCAGTCCCGAAGGAGCGATTGACGTGGCGACCGTCCCGAGTGTGTCGTACTCCATCACCGTGCGTCTCGAGGTGCCGGCCGGCGGCAAGGCCGTCAGCCAGCTCACCCACGCCGTAGAGTCGGCCGGGGGGGTGGTGACCGCACTCGACGTCACCAACGCGGGCCACGAGAAGCTCCGCATCGACGTGACCTGCGCCGCCCGCGACACCGACCACGCACAGGCGATCGTCGACCAGCTCGAGGCCGTCGAGAGCGTCGTCATCCACAAGGTGTCCGACCGCACGTTCCTCATGCACCTCGGCGGCAAGATCGAGATGCAGTCGAAGGTGCCGCTGCGCAACCGCGACGAGCTGTCGATGGCCTACACGCCGGGCGTGGCGCGGGTGTCGATGGCGATCGCGCGCAACAAGGAGGACGCGCGCCGCCTGACCATAAAGCGCAACACCGTGGCCGTCGTCACCGACGGCTCGGCCGTGCTGGGGCTCGGCAACATCGGCCCCGAGGCGGCGCTGCCGGTCATGGAGGGCAAGGCGGCGCTGTTCAAACGCTTCGCCGGCATCGACGCCTGGCCGATCTGCCTCGACACCCAGGACGTCGACGAGATCGTGCGCACCGTCCAGGTCATCGCGCCCGGCTTCGGCGGCATCAACCTGGAGGACATAGGCGCGCCGCGCTGCTTCGAGGTGGAGCGGCGCCTGCGCGAGCTGCTCGACATCCCGGTCTTCCACGACGACCAGCACGGCACCGCGATCATCTCCACCGCCGGCCTGATCAACGCCTGCGAGATCGCAGGCAAGAAGCTTGAGGACATCAAGGTCGTGCTCAGCGGCGCGGGGGCCGCCGGCCTGTCGTCGATCGGCCTGATGAAGGCCGCCGGGGTGCGCCACGAGAACACGGTCATCGTGGACCGCGACGGCGTCGTCTACCGCGGCCGTCCGGGCGTCGACCAGTGGAAGGCGGCGCACGCCACCGACACGCCGCACCGCACCCTGGCCGAGGCCATGGTCGGCGCCGACGTGGTCATCGGCCTGTCGGCCAAAGGCGCGATCACCAAGGAGATGGTCGCCTCCATGGCGCCCAGGCCGATCATCTTCGCCATGGCCAATCCGGACCCGGAGATCACCCCGGAGGACGTGCTGTCGGTGCGGTCGGACGCCATCATCGCCACCGGCCGGTCGGACTATCCGAACCAGGTCAACAACGTGCTGGCCTTCCCCTATCTGTTCCGCGGCGCGCTGGACGTACGCGCCCGGCAGGTCAACCACGACATGAAGGTCGCCTGCGCCAAGGCGCTGGCCGCCCTCGCCCGCGAGGACGTGCCCGACGAGGTGGCCGCCGCCTATCGCGGCCGAAAGCTCAAGTTCGGCCCCGACTACATCATCCCGACGCCGTTCGATCCGCGGCTGATCTGGTACATCCCGCCCTTCGTGGCCCGGGCCGCCATGGACTCCGGCGTGGCGCGCAAGCCGATCCAGGACATGGACGCCTACCGCGCCTCGCTGCGCCGGCGCCTGGATCCGTCCGCCGCCCTGATGCAGAACATCTCGGCCGCCGTGCGCGCCGCCCCGAACAAGCGGGTGGTCTTCGCCGAGGGCGAGGAGACCTCGGTCATCCGCGCCGCCTGGGCCTTCAAGCAGGCCGAGCTGGGCACGCCCATCCTGATCGGCCGCGAGGAGCTGGTCCGCCAGAACGCCGCCGAGGCGGGGCTGAACTTCGACGAGCTCGGCATGCAGATCGTCAACGCCCGCGTTTCCGAGCACAACGCCGAGTACACCGACTGGCTGTATGAGCGCCTGCAGCGCCGGGGCTACCTGCGCCGCGACGTGCAGCGGATGATCAACCAGGACCGCAACTACTTCGCCGCCACCATGTGCGCGCGCGGCGAGGCGGACTGCATGGTCACGGGCGTGACCCGCAACTTCAACATGGCCCTGCGCGAGGTGCGGCGGGTGCTGGACGTCAAGGAGCGGATGATCGGCCTGTCGGTGCTGCTCGCCAAGGGCCGCACCCTGTTCGTCGCCGACACCTCCATCCACGAACTGCCCAATGCGGCGGAGCTGGCCGAGATCGCGGTGCAGGCCGCCGACACGGTGCGCAAGCTGGGCAAGACCCCGCGCGTCGCCTTCCTCAGCTACTCGACCTTCGGCAACCCGCCTGGCGACCGCGGCGAGAAGGTGCGCGAGGCGATCCGCATCCTCGACCAGCGCGGCGTCGACTTCGAATACGAGGGCGAGATGCCGCCGGAGCTGGCGCTCGATCCCGACGCCCGCGCCGCCTATCCGTTCATGCGCCTGACCGGCCACGCCAATGTGCTGGTCATGCCGGCGATCCATTCGGCCGCCATCTCCACCCGTCTGGTGCAGTCCCTGGGCGGCGCGACGGTGATCGGCCCGCTGCTGGTCGGGCTGGAGAAGTCGGTGCAGATCGTCTCGCTGGGCGCCTCGGTGAACGAGATCCTCACCGCCGCCACCTTCGCCGCCTACGAGGAAGGCGCGGCGGCGGACGAGTGAGGGCTCAGGACGGCTGAGCCTCGGTCGCCTCGGCTTCCAGCTCCGCCTTGCGGGCCTCGGCTCGCGCGTCGATGTCCGGCTGACGTCGGGCGATCATGAAGGCGAGCACTATGGCGATCACCCCGATCACCACCGAATAGACGAAGAAGGTCGCGTAGCCGGCGCCCAGCGACACCGGAGTGACCCCGGCGATCTCGGCGCCCTTCGCCAACGCCTCCTCCGGCAGGCCTGCGAACATCGGACGGAACATGGCCGTGAAGCCGCCGGTCTCGGCCATGCGGGCAGAGCCTTCGACGATCCGCCCGCTCTGCGAAGCGATAATCTTGCCGAAGATGGCGTAGAGCGAACTGAAGAGGGCGTACTGGGTCGCGGTGAAGCCCGCCGCCGTCAGGCTGGACATGTAGACGATCAGCGCGGTGCCGGCGAAGCCGGTGGCGAAATTGTCGATCGTGATCGCCCCGTACAGCGCCGTCATGCTGGCTCCCTGGGTGGCCAGCCAGATGAAGACGAGGTTGGAGAGCGGGCTGGCGAAGACGCCGATAACCATCGTCCGCAAGATGCCGAGCCGGCTCACCGCCCAGGCGCCGGCGGAAATCCCGGCCAGCGAGGCGACAACGCCGTAGACCTTCCGAACTTCCGCGATCTCGGTCAGCGAGAAGCCGAGGTCGATGTAGAAGGGGTTCATCAGGTTGAGGACGAAGTCCGACAGCCGGTACATGCAGATCAGGGCGAGGATCAGCAGGCCGAACTTGACCCCGAACCGGCC
Source organism: Pseudomonadota bacterium (assembly GCA_023424215.1). Taxonomy (GTDB): domain Bacteria; phylum Pseudomonadota; class Alphaproteobacteria; order Caulobacterales; family Caulobacteraceae; genus Brevundimonas. The sequence goes on along the minus strand of JAFAEC010000017.1, from coordinate 3,027 downwards.
GAAGAATTCCCCGAGCGGCTGGCCATAGGCGCGCCGCAGATAGACCCCGGGCCGGGTCGGAGCGCCCGGGAGGGGGACGCAGGCGAGGGCGATCAGCCCGAGGCCCGCGATAACGGCCGGAAACTGGATGAAAATGCCGGTCTCCCGCGCCTCCCAGGTCGCCTTGAAGGCCTCGGCGGCCTCGGCGGATTGGCCGAACCAGCCCATGACGGCGTTCAGGAAGGTCGCGTTGGCGGCGAGGCCCGACCCCGCCAGCAACGCGCCGAGAAGAATCAACAGCAGGCGCCCCGCCCACTCGGCCGTTTCCAGCGCCGGGCGGGCGGCCATATCCTCCGCGTAGCGGAGCGGCGGACGGGTGGCCTTCTCGCGCGGGGCAAGAAGGGTGGCTCCGACCGCGATGATCATGCAGCCGGCCATGATGGCGTAGGAGAAGTTCCAGCCGTAGTGGTCGGCCAGCACCAGCGGCAGGGCGCCGGAGGTGATCATGGCGATGCGGTAGCCCCATTGGTAGGCTGCGGCCATGGTGCCGTAGAACGTCTCGTCGACCACCTCGATGCGCCAGGCGTCGATGGCCACGTCTTGGGTGGCGCCGAAGAAGCCGACCATCACCGCCAGCAGCGCGACCTGGCCCAGATTCAGGGCGGGGTCGGAGCCGGCGATCAGCCAGAGCCCGAGCACGATCAGCACCTGCATCAGCGCCATCCAGGAGCGGCGCTGGCCAAGAAGCGGCTCTAGGAAGGGAATCTTCACGCGGTCGACGACCGGCGCCCAGACGAACTTCAGCGCATACGACAGGGTGGCCAGAGCGAAGACCCCGATAGTCTGCAGCGACAGCTCGGACTGGCGCAGCCAGGCGGACAGCGTGTCGAAGATCAGGAAGAAGGGCAGGCCCGCTCCCGCACCCAGGAACAGCATCACCAGCACACGCCGGTCGCGCAGCGACTTGATGAATTCCCAGGTGGTCTGCTTCTTCGCAGCGGCTTCAGCCATGGACGCGTCCCTTGGCGGCGACGCCCCGCGCCCCGCTATCCGGCGGCGACCTTGGCGCGGACTTCCCGGTTCGTCCAGCGGGTCAGGGCGAGACGCAGGGCGGCGAGCTCCAGCGGCTTGACCAGATGGTCGTCCATGCCGGCCTCCAGACAGGCCTTGCGGTCCTCGGCGAAGGCGTTGGCGGTGAGGGCGACGATCGGTGTTGAGTCCCCGCGGGCGCGCAACTGGCGAGCGGCGGTCGGACCGTCCATGCCGGGCATGCGCATGTCCATGAACACGAGGTCGTAGCGGGCCCGTCTCATGGCCTCGAGAGCCTCATGGCCGCTGGCGGCGGTCTCGACGGCGCAGCCCTCGCGCTTGAGGAGGGTGGAGGCCAGCAGGGCCCCGACGGGGTTGTCCTCGACCAGCAGCACGCGGGTGCCGGAGAAGCGGCCGGCCATGACGCGGTCGTCGTCCGGCGGCGGGGGCGGCGGTGCGCCCGGGCTCTCGCTTCGCAGGGCGCCGGCGGCCGCCAGCACCCGCTCGGCGAGGGAGGCCCGCCGCAGCGGCTTGATCAGATAGCCGTGGAAGCCGGCCGACCGGTAGCGGGCGATCAGGTCCCGTTCGGACGGCCTGAGCAGAACAATGGCGCGGCGACCGGCGGGCGCCGCCGCGAGTCCGCAGTCCGGCGCGCGGGCGGCGTGATCGACGAGGACCACCGGCGCGCCGCGCGCGATCCGGCCGCCCGAGGCCTCGATCTGCGCCCTCGCGGCGGCGACGACGAACGGGTCCGGGGAGATCACCTCCACCGACTGGCCGGCGAGCGAGGCGTCCCGCACCGCTCCCGGCGCGACCGGGAAGGCCGCCTCGAAGCGGAAGCGGGCTCCGGGGCCGTCGGGACGGTCTCCAACCGAGACCTTGCCGCCCATGGCCGCAGCCAGCTTGCGCACCACGGCCAGACCCAGCCCGGCCCCGCCGAAGCGGCCGGCATCCGAGGCGTCGACATGGCCGAACTCCTCGAAGATCCGTTCGCGGGCCTCGGGGGGCACCCCGGGGCCGGTATCGTCGACGATGAAGGCCAGCTTCGGCCGCCGCGCGGCGCCGTTGACGCGCTCGACGCTGATCCGCACGCCGCCGGTCTCGGTGAACTTCACCGCATTGCCGGCGAGATTGAACAGCACCTGACGCAGGCGGCCCTCGTCGGCCAGCACGTCGGGCGCGTCTGCCGCCACCGACCAGGCGATCTCCAGCCCCTTGTCGTGCGCCTTGGGGCTGAGCAGTTCGGCGACCCCGCGGACCAGCGACTCGAGACAGACGGGGACCGCGTCGAACTCCAGCCGTCCGGCCTCGAGCCGGGCGTAGTCCAGCAGGTCGTTGACCAGCCCCAGCAGGTGCTCGGCCGAGGTGCGGGCGCTGTCGAGGTAGGCGCGCTGGGCGCCGTCGAGGCGGGTGCGCTGGAGCAGGCCGAGCATGCCGATGACGCCGTTCAACGGCGTACGCATCTCGTGGCTCATGAGCCGCAGGAACTGCTGCTCCGCCGAGAGCTCGGTCGCCCGATCCGTCGTGTCTTCGCCCGTCTGCCGTCGCGCCATGCCCACCTCCGGACGGGCAAGGTGAACGCCAATCCCTTAAGGTCGGCTCAATCGGTCCGGTTAACCAAACGTCGACCGCCGCGGCCTTCACCAGGCGGGGACGGACGCGGTCCGCCCGGGTCCGGCCCCGGGCTCCGCGGCCAGCGGCGGCCGGTAGATCAGGGCTTCGGCGACATGGCGGCGCAGCACGCCGTCCGAGCCGTCGAGGTCGGCGATGGTGCGCGCCAGCCTGAGGGTGCGGGTCCAGCCGCGGGCGGTCAGGCCGCCGGCCTCGCCCGCCTTCATCAGCAGGGCGCGACCGGGCTCGTCGGGGGTGGCGAAACGCTCCAGCGCCTCGCCGGAGACGCGGGCGTTGACGGTCTGGTCCCAGCCCGCCTCCGGATCCAGCCCGGCGTCGCGCACCCGCCCGGCCTGCATCGCCCGCGCGGCCGCCACCCGCGCCGCCGCCTCGGCCGTGCCCTCGGCG
>JAFAEC010000079.1 GCA_023424215.1 Pseudomonadota bacterium | reverse complement strand
GCGCACGGTAGGGCGGCCGGCCACCGCGCCGAGCCGGGCGGCGGGAACCCCCGCCATCACCGACACGAGCAGCGCGTCGGGGCCCAGGCGCCCGACCAGGGGCTCCAGCGCGGCTTCCCAGCGGGCGGGTTTGACGGCGAGCACCACCACCCCGGCCTCGCGCAGCGCCGCCGGATCCGGATTGACCCGGGCGCCGCGGGCCCGGGCCACCTCGGCCGCGGGCTTGGACGACGGGGTCAGGATGATGAGGTCGCGCGGGTCGACCGCGCCGCTGGAGAGCCAGCCTTCCACCAGCGCCGAGCCGAGGCGGCCGCACCCCACGAGGGCGACGGTCGGGCGCTCGCGGGATCCGGGCATGGCCTCAGGCCGATCCGACGGTCTCGAACAGGCAGGCGTCGATCGCCTCCTGCGGCTTCTTCGAACCCCGGATCATGAAGTCGAAGGCGGGATAGTAGCGGTCCGCCGCCTCGACCGCGGCGTCGATCATGGAGGCCGCCTGGGCCAGGGTCGGCCGCTCGCCCATGGGCAGGGCCAGCGAATGGCGGAAGACGATCTCGCCGTCCTCGGCCCAGACCTCGAAATGGCCCATCCAGGTGCGCTGGTTGATCATGCCGACCAGTTCGTAGGCCGCCGCGCGCTTGGCCTTGGTGGCCTGAAGGTCCAGGGCGCAGCACAGCTGCAGGCAGTCGCCCTCGGGACGCCACGCGAACCACAGCTCGTAGTCCTTCCAGTCGCCCGCCAGCGAGAAGGCCAGATCGCCGTCGTCGGTGCGGTCGAAGGGCAGGTTCTCGGCGACGAGCACATGCTCGACCACGTCGAGCGGGTCGTGCGGCGTGTCGATTTCCTCGGGCCGGGCGGCGTCCATCAAGTCGTCTCCGGGCGCGACTCGCGCCCTCTCCCGAAACGGTAGGCGGGTTCGCAGATTCGGCTCAACCGGCTGCGTCCTGCGGGGGAACGGCCCCTGTGGACGTTCCCTTGCGGGGCGTCCTGGCGGCCTTCAGCGTCGCGATTTCGGCGCGCAACGCGGCGACTTCGGCCTTCAGCGCGTCCAGTTCGTCGCGACGCACCAGATCCATCTCGGCGGCGAAACGGTCGGCCTGGGCGCGAAACGCCGTCTTCGCCTCCTCGCCGGCCGCCTGGGCCAGTCCCATGGCGCCCGTGGTCAGTTTGGCGAACTCGTCGAGAATGGGATTTCGCGTCTGCATGGGAACTCCGACTCGGGGCGCGACGGCCGTGTTAACGATGGTTGCCGGATATGGTGAACGAAACCTTGCCGTCCATGCCCCGGCCACGCCTGAAAGGCTACGGATTTTTCAGCGACTGATCCGGCGACGCTTGCTAAACCAGCCCTCCAACAGCCGCACCCGCAGGAGCGCCCGTGCAATTCCCCGAGTTCGATCCGGTCCTGTTCAGCATCGGACCTCTCGACATCCGCTGGTACGCCCTCGCCTATGTGGCGGGGATCGTGCTGGGCTGGTGGTACGCCGCCCGCCTGGCCAAGACGGAGACCCTGTGGGCGCCGGGAGCGCCGCCGGCCACCACCCGCCAGCTGGACGACCTGGTGCTGTGGATCACCCTCGGCATCATCCTCGGCGGCCGCCTGGGCTACGGCCTGTTCTACCAGCCGGGGCTCTACGGCCAGCTTTTCACGGGCGACAGCTGGGGCGAGCGTTTCGCCCTGTTCCGCCTGTGGGACGGCGGCATGTCGTTCCACGGCGGCCTGATCGGCGTATCGCTGGCCATCATCTGGTTCGCCAACCGCAACCGGGTGAACCTGCTCAGCCTCGGCGACCTGGTGGCGCCGGTCGTGCCGATCGGGCTCGGCTTCGGGCGCCTGGCCAACTTCATCAACGGCGAGCTGTGGGGTCGCGAGACGTCCCTGCCCTGGGGGGTCAACTTCTGCAGTCAGCGCGCCCGCGAGATCTACGGCCAGACTTGCCAGTTCGTGGCCGACAACGGCTCGGTCGTCGGGCCGGGCGACATCACGAGGCACCCGAGCCAGCTCTATGAAGCCGGGCTGGAGGGAATCGTGCTGTTCGGCGTGCTCTGGCTCGCGGTGCACAAGGCGAAGCTGCTGGCCAAGCCCGGCTACGTCGCCGGCCTGTTCCTGTTCGGCTACGGCCTCATCCGCGCCTCGCTGGAGAACGTGCGGCAGCCGGACGCCGGACTGGAGAACCTGCCGCTGGGCCTGACCATGGGCATGATCCTGTCGATCCCCATGATGCTGATCGGCGCCTGGCTGGTCTGGCGGGCGTGGAGCCGCCCGCCGGTGCGCAGTGCCGGCTGAGCCGTGAGCCTGAAGGACCGCCTCGCCCGCGAGATCGCCCTCACCGGCCCGATGACGGTCGCCGACTATGTCGTCCGCTGCCTGCACGACCCGCAGGACGGCTACTACGCGACGCGGCCGGCGATCGGCGCGACCGGCGACTTCATCACCGCGCCGATGGTCAGCCAGATGTTCGGCGAGCTGATCGGACTGTGGGCTGTCGAGCTGTGGCGGCGGCTGGGCGCGCCGGAACGGGTGAGGCTGGTGGAGGTCGGACCGGGCGACGGGACCCTGATGGCCGACGCCCTGCGCGCCGCCCGGCTGGACCCCGACTTCCTTCATGCGGTGGATCTGGTGCTGATCGAGCCCTCGCCGCCCCTGCGCGCGGCGCAGGCCCGGATGCTGGCCGACAGCGACGCCCACCCGCGCTGGGTGTCCGCTCTCGACCGGATCGAGACCGACGCGCCGGTGATCCTGATCGCCAACGAGGTGCTGGACTGCCTTCCGGCGCGCCAGTTCGTGCGAACGGAGGAGGGCTGGGCCGAACGGCGGATCGGCGTCGACGACGACGGCGGCCTGACCTTCGGCCTGGTGAAGATCACGGGCGGGTTCCGCAGGCCGGCGTTCGACGTCGAACCGGGCCAGACCATAGAAATCTCGGAGCAGCAGGCCGCCTTCGGGCGCGACCTCGGCGCCCTCGTCAAGTCCGCCGGCGGGGCGGCCCTGCTGATCGACTACGGCCGTGCGAAGCCCGGGGCCGGCGACACCCTGCAGGCGCTCAGGCGGCACCGGAAGGTGGATCCCCTCGAGGCGCCGGGCGAGGCCGACCTGACCCAGTGGGCCGACTTTCCGACCGTGCTGGAGGCCGCCGTTCATGCGGGCGCCGACGTCACCGGCTGCCAGGACCAGGGCGAGTTCCTGCGCCGGCTGGGCATCGAGCACCGGGCGGCGGCGCTCAAGGCCGGCCGGCCGGACGCGGCGGCCACCATCGACCGGCAGCTGGAGAGACTGGTCGACGAGGCGCAGATGGGCGCCCTGTTCAAGGTCTGCGCCCTGTTCTCGCCGCGGAGCCTGACTGTTCCGGGCTTCGAGGACTGAGCGGACTCGAAAAATACAGTCCGATGCGTCCGATGTGTCCGATGTGTCCGCATCGACCTCCCTCGCGCGGCGACCGGAGCGCCGGTTGAAGCAGGATGCACGTGCGATGCGTCAGATTCGGTCGCACACGCCGGTCGCCGGTCGGCGCGTCATGACGTAAAAGGGCGCGCATGAGCCCGTCAGTCTCCTCCCTCGCCCCCGTCACCCATCCGCTGCTGGATCGCGCCGGCGTGCGACACGGGTTCTTCACGCGGCAGGGCGGCGTCTCGACCGGCCTGTACGACAGCCTGAACACCGGGGTGGGGTCGAAGGACGATCCGGCCGCCGTGGCCGAGAACCGGCGGCGGGTGGCCGCGCATTTTGGCGGGACGGCCGACGATCTGGCCGCCTGCTACCAGATCCATTCCGCCGTCGCCCGCGTGGCCGAGACGGGCTGGAAGGGCGAGCGGCCGGAGGGCGACGCCAGCGTGACGGCCGCGCCCGGCGTGATCTGCGCCGTGCTCACGGCCGACTGCGCCCCGATTCTGCTGGCCGATGCGGACGCCGGCGTCGTCGGCGCGGCCCACGCCGGCTGGAAGGGGGCGCTGGGCGGCGTCGTGCATTCGACGGTCGCGGCCATGGAGGCGCTCGGCGCGCGCCCGGCGCGGATGGTCGCCGTGGTCGGCCCCTGCATCTCACAGGCGTCCTATGAGGTCGGGGCGGACTTCCAGGAACGCTTCGAGCATCACGATCCGGGCAGCGGCCGCTTCTTCGGCCCGGGCTGGTCCGACGACAAGCGGCTGTTCGACCTGCCGGCCTTCGTGCTGTGGCGGCTGGAGCAGGCCGGAGTCGGCGAGGCGGCGTGGACCGGCGAGGACACGCGCACGGACGCGGCCCGGTTCTTCTCCAACCGGCGGGCCTTCCTGAACGGGGAGCCGGACTTCGGCCGGCAGATGAGCGCGATCAGCCTCGGCTGACCGGGGGCTGATCAGCCCGCCATGGCCATTTCCGGCACGCGGGTCACCTCGCGCCACGCGTGGGGCGCGGCCAGCAGGGCGCGAACCAGCAGGTTGTTGATGGCGTGGCCCGCCTTGACGCCCTCGTAGCGGCCCAGCAGGGGCGCGCCCAGCACATAGAGATCGCCGATGGCGTCCAGCGCCTTGTGGCGCACGAACTCGCGCTCCATGCGCAGGCCGCCGGGGTTCAGGATCTGGTCGCCGTCGATGACCACGGCGTTCTCGAGGCTGCCGCCGCGGGCCAGACCGGCCTTGCGCAGGGCCTCGACCTCGTGGGCGAAGCCGAAGGTGCGGGCGGCCATGATCTCGTTGCGGAAGGTGTCCTCGTCGACGACGAAGTCCACGACCTGGTTGCCGATGACCGGGGTCGGGAAGTCGATCTCGAAGCGCATCTCGTAGCGGTCGCAGGGCAGCAGGACGGCCGACTTGTCGCCCTCCTCCACCCGGATCGGCTCGAGAATCTCGATGTAGCGGACCGGCGCCTCCTGGCGGCGGAAGCCGGCGCGGTCGAGCAGCTGCACGAACTGCAGGGCCGAGCCGTCGAGAATGGGCAGCTCGGGCCCGTCCACCTCGACCACGGCGTTGGACACGCCGAGGGCGGCGAAGGCGGCCATCAGATGCTCGATCGTCGACAGGCGCACGCCGGCGGCGTTCTCGATCATGGTGTTGAGGCGCGCGTCGACCACGGCCTCGCCCGACACCGGAATGCGGTTGTCGCGGTCGGTCACGTCGGTGCGGACGAAGACGATGCCCATGCCGACCGGCGCCGGGCGCACGGCCAGACGCACGCGGTCGCCCGTGTGCACGCCGACGCCGGCGATGATCGCGGGCGCGACGGTCGTCTTCTGGTGATGGTCGTTGCGGACCGGCAAACTCGTTACTCGCTTCTCTCTTGCGCTCCGCCTCTGTGTGCGGAGTTCGCCCCGAAGTTTCCTTAACGGCCGGGCCGCCAGCGGAAAATGAAAGTCGGGTTTCGGATTGTTTCCGCTGCGCAGGTTCTAGGTTCTAGGGGCTAGGCTCTAGGGGATGCCCGCGATCAGCGCGCAAGACGACGAAGGGCGGCCCGTCAGGGCCGCCCTTCCTAGAATCTAGAACCTAGAACCTGACCCCTAGTTGGCCAGCCGCCGCAGGAAGGACGGGATCTCGAGGTCGTCCTCGGCCTCGCCCGGCTCCGGCTGCTGGGGCGCGGGCTGGACCTGGCTGGTGGCGCGCATCTCGGTCTGGCGCGGGCCGCTCGACGGATAGGTCGGCTGGGACTGCTGACGCTTGCGGCCGAACAGGCTCCAGCCGCTGCGGCGATGGTCGCGGTCGTCGTAGTCGTCATAGGCCGGCTCTTCCCGCGCAGGCGCGGGAGCGGCCGCCGGGGCCGGAGCGGCCGCGGCCGGGCGGTCGAGATACAGCTCGCCCTGGGCTTCGGCGGCGGGGGCCGGGGCCTGGGCGGCCGGACGCGGGGCGGATTCGAACTCCTCGACCCACGGATCGACGATCGGCTCGAGTTTGCGCTCCTCGGCCACGTGGATCACCGGCTCGGGGCGCGGCTCAGGCACCGCGGTGCGGGCGCCGAAGGTCGGCTGGCCGGCGGTGAAGGTCGGGACGATCGGCGCTTCCTCGACGCGGGCGGGCCGCGGCGCCTCTGCGCGAACCGGCTCGCGACGGACGGGCTCGCTGCGCATCGGCTCGGCCGCGCGCGGCGCGGGGGCCGGGGCCGGACGGCGGGCGTCGAAGGTCGAGGTCGCGCTGGCCGGCGGGGCCTTGGCGGCGGCGATGTCCTCCATGCCGGTGGCGACGACCGAGACGCGGATCTTGCCTTCCAGGGCCGGGTCGAAGGCGGCGCCAAAGATGATGTTGGCGTCGGCGTCGACCTCGCCCGCGATGGCGTTGGCGGCCTCGTCGACCTCCAGCAGGGTCATGTCCATGCCGCCGGTGATGTTGACCAGCACGGCCTTGGCGCCCTTGAGGCTGGTCTCGTCCAGCAGCGGGTTGGCGATGGCGTTCTGGGCGGCCTGCAGGGCGCGGTCCTCGCCCTCGGCCTCGCCAGTGCCCATCATGGCCTTGCCCATCTCCGACATCACGGCGCGGACGTCGGCGAAGTCGAGGTTGATCAGGCCCGGCAGGATCATCAGGTCGGTGATCGAGCGCACGCCCGAGTGCAGCACCTGGTCGGCCATGCCGAAGGCGTCGGCGAAGGTGGTGCGCTCGTTGGCGACCCGGAACAGGTTCTGGTTCGGGATGACGATCAGGGTGTCGACGTAGCGCTGCAGCTCGGCGATGCCGGCCTCGGCCAGGCGCATGCGGTGGCGGCCCTCGAAGGTGAAGGGCTTGGTGACCACGCCGACGGTCAGGATGCCGCGGTCGCGGGCGCACTTGGCGATGACCGGGGCCGCGCCGGTGCCGGTGCCGCCGCCCATGCCGCAGGTGATGAACACCATGTGGGCGCCGTCGAGGTGGCTGAAGATCTCCTCGGCCGACTCCTCGGCCGCGTTCATGCCGACCTCGGGGTGGGCGCCGGCGCCCAGGCCCTGGGTGATGGTCTCGCCCAGCTGGATGCGGCGATCGGTCTTGGCGAACGACAGGTGCTGGGCGTCGGTGTTGGCGACGACGAACTCGACTCCTTCAAGGCCGGCGTCGATCATGTTGTTGACCGCGTTGCCGCCGGCGCCGCCGACGCCGAACACGACGATGCGGGGCTTCAGTTCCGAGTTTTGCGGACGCACCAGCGAGAGAGACATTTGTTCCGACCTTGAATTCCGACCCTGCCCTGCAGCCCCGATGCGAATGCCCCGCCGAATCGCATTGGTTATGAGCGCGTTAAGGAAACACCCGCCCTGCTTAAGGGAGTGTTACCGGATAGGCCGAGTCGGGCCGTCAAGCACCGGTTTGGTTAACCTTCACAACAGATTTTCTGCGGCTGCACGTCCGACAGGCACGAAAAAGGGCGGCTCTCGCGAGCCGCCCTTTCCCGTTTCGGACGTTCGTACCGGACTTAGTACGGACGGTAGTTCAGGCCGATGAAGAAGCGCGTGCCGTACGGGTCGAAGTTCGAATAGAGCGTGGTGCCCAGGAAGGCAGGCTGCTCGGCATCGAAGGCGTTGACCACGCCGAAGCGCATCGACAGGTCGTCCTGCACGTTCCAGCGGACCGTGAAGTCGTGACGGGCGAAGTTGCCGGTGTCGTAGGTGTCGTACGGACGGGTGTCCATGTTGCCGACGCCGACGGAGTCGCGCAGGCGGGCGGCGTCCTGGGCGGTCTGCCAGTCCATCGTCCAGTTGACGCTCCACACGTCGTTCGGCGACCAGGTCAGCGAGGAGGTCATGCGAACCCGCGGATAGAACAGGTTCGAGGACAGCTCGGTGAAGCTGGCGGCGTCCGCCGGGTCGAGGAACTGCTTCTGCTCGATCAGCCACAGCCCGCCGAGGCGATAGTCGAAGCGACCCCAGTTCCGCCCGAACATCTCCTCGGTGTCCATGGAGTAGTTCAGGGTGAAGTCGAGACCGCGCGTCTTCAGGGCGGCGTAGTTGATCGAGGACTGGATGAAGCCGCCGATCGGGTCGCCCGCCGGTCCGCCGAGGTAGAACTCGCGGCCCGGGGTCGGGTCGTTGCGGAACAGCAGACCGCAGGTCTGCGGATCCAGCGTCGGACCGTTGACGCAGAGGTTCGACATCGTCTGGGCCGAGACCGAGGCGATGACGTCCGAGATCTCGATCTCGTAGTAGTCGAGCACCAGCGACAGGTTCGGGATGAACCGCGGCTGGATCACCGTCGAGAAGGTGAAGCTTTCCGACTCTTCCGGACGCAGCGACGGGTTGCCGCCGTTCACCCCGGCGATGCCCGAGCCGTAGATCGGGTTGTAATCGTCGGTGTTGGTGGCGGTGGCGCCGGCGAAGTCAAAGGCCAGAGCGGTGCCGTTGGCGGCGTTGTACTCGGCCAGCAGCGCCTGGCAGTTGGTGATCCGGTTGTTGCGGATCTCCGCGTTCTGCGCGGCGATGTTCAGGGTCGCGCAGGGGTCGACGTAGGCGTTGGCGAACGTCTGGCTGTAGGGCGCGAAGTTCTCCGACAGGTTCGGGGCGCGGAACGAGGTGTTGAAGCTGGTCTTGAAGGCGATGTCCTGGATCGGACGGTAGACCAGGTTCACGCCGTACACGTCGCCGTCGCCGGCGGTGGTGTAGTCGAACGCGCGGTAGGAGCCGCTGAGTTCGGCGTACTCGCCCAGCCAGGTGTCGCGGAACAGCGGCACGGAGAGCTCGGCGAACCACTCGTCGGACTTGTACTCGGCGCCGAGGAAGTCGGCCCCGGTGTTGAGGAACAGCAGACGGTCGCCGGTCGTGGCGCTGCGGCCCACGCCTTCGGTGTACTCACGACGGTGCTCGGCGCCCAGGGCGACGCCGATCGGGCCGGCGCCCCAGAAGTCCCACAGCTGGCCGGCGACCGAGGCGATCGCCTGCTCCTGCTCGTTGACGTGGGACACGGTGATGTGCGCGTCGACGTACTCCAGACCCTCGGCCGACTGGTTGCCGGCGCCGAAGATGTTGAGCGGCACGCACTCGTTGAGGGCGCGGGTGCCTTCGGCGGAGTCCGTCAGGATGCCGCCGCGGAGGTAGTCGTCGAGGTCGCCGCCGGCGGCCTGGATCAGCTTGGCGCGGCAGACGATCTCGCCCGGGGTGCCGTTGACGACGCCCGCGACGTCGACCACGGCGTCGGCGGCAAGGGCGAAGCGCTGGACGTCCACACCGCGTTCGATGTTGCGGTTGCGGGCTTCACCGTAGGTGTAGCCGATATCCCAGTTGATGTTGCGCACGAAGGCGAGCTGGTCGAAGTCGCCGTTCAGCGACACCACGAAGCGTTCGACCTCGCGGTGGTTGTCCTGGCTGCGGTCCGGACCGAACATCGAGTGACGGGCCCAGGCGCGCGGCGTCGTCGTCGCCGGCGTGCCGGGCGTGTCGGGGTTGGCGGTCCAGTTGGTGACCGTGTTGGCGGCGATCGCCGCCTTCACGTTCGCCGGCAGGAAGGCGTTGTCCGAATAGCGCAGGTCGAACGCGCTGGTGGCCCGGATCGGGTTGGTCCAGTTGGCGAGGTAGGTCTCGTTAGAGAGGTAGACATCGAAGAAGGTCGGCTGCGACACGTCGAAGGTGTCTTCCGCGATGAACTTGTACTCGCCCCGCAGCATGACGTTGGGCAGCACTTCGAAGTTGGCGCCGAGCTGGTACCGCTCCGAGGTGGACTGGCCGACGCGCGAGTCCTGACCGAAGCGCGAGGGGTTCTCGCCGTCGCCGCCGATGTTCAGCGTCCGGTTGGAGCCGACGTTGCCGATGCGCTGGCCGAAATTGGCCAGGCGCGCCGTGCTGCCTTCATAGACGTAGGTCTTGGTCGGATCGAGGCTGTAGCAGTTGGCGCTGGTCAGGCTGGTGCAGCTGGCCAGCGGCACGTCCGGGTCGTTCAGCGGGCTGGGCTGCTGGCTGTTGGCCAGGGTGGTCTGACCCCAGCGCGGGCGCGACAGGGTGGTCAGGCCGCTGAACACCGCGGTGTCCATGGCGCCGTCGAACGGATCGTTGGTCGGATCGGCGTCGATGCCGACGAGGGCCCGCGAATCGCGCAGCCAGTCGATGTCGAGCGAGTTGACGCCGTCGATGTCCTCGTACTCGCCGTGGGCGTAGATGTTCAGGCGGTCGTCCAGCAGGTTGATGCCGGCCAGGGCCGAGATGCGCTTGTTGGCCTGGCCGTCCTGGTTGATCATGCCGTAGTTGGCGTCGATCTCGAGGCCTTCGAAGTCCTTGCGCAGGACGAAGTTCAGCACGCCCGAGACAGCGTCGGCGCCGTACACCGACGAGGCGCCGCCCGTGATGATCTCGATGTTCTCGATCAGCAGGCGCGGGATGGCGTCGATGTCGACCGCGAGGCTGCCCTGCGCCGAACCGACGTGACGACGGCCGTCGACCAGGGTCAGGGTGCGGCCGGTGCCCAGCGAGCGAAGGTTGGCGAACGACAGACCGCCGTCGTTCAGGTTCGAACCGGTGGTGTCCGAGGGAACGAGCGAGTTCGACAGCGCCGGGATGGTGGCCAGGTAGTCGATCACCGTGGCCTGACCGGTGCTGAGCAGCTCTTCGCGCTCGACCTGGATCAGCGGGGTCGGCGCGTTGGTCGGGTCACGACGGATACGCGAACCGGTGACGACGATCTCGCCGATCTCGGTCGCTTCCTCGTCCTGCTGGCCGGTGGCCGTAACGCCCGGGAGCTGGTCCTGGGCGAAGGCCGGAGCCGCCAGGGCGACGACCCCCGCGAGGATGGTCGTTCCGAAGAGGTGCTTGCGCTTGGTTAGCATGTAATGGCCCCAACCTGTGATGATGCGGACGCAGATCCGCCAAGGCGGACTCTGCTTCATCGGTCACGCTAGCATTTGCGGCGGGGTCGACAAGCCATTGTGGCGTGATCGCGACCAATACGGCCCGTTGTTGTTACAATCCGGACACACTGTTACCGGCCACTGCCGGTTCTACGCGGGCGCGCCGGTTCGGCTGGCACAATCATGCCGTCTTTTGGACGCCTTGCGCAATCAAAGGTTCTCTCGCAGCCATCCAGCCGCACGCGCCACGAGACTGCCGGAGTGGGCTCGCGGCGCGTCGGCGGCGGTTATCTGGCGCGACATCAGCTTGCGGGCCGAGACCGCCTCGCGCGGACCGTAGGCGGCACGCAGCAGCACGCCGGCGGCGGAGCAGAAGGCGGGGCCCGAGGCCGCGTCGGCGAGGTGTGGCGCGCGCTGGGGACGGCCCAGGCGCACCGGCCGGTCGAACACGCGCACGGCCAGCTCGCGCACGCCGTTCAGCTGGCTGGCCCCGCCGGTCAGGACGAGCCCGGCCCCCGGCTCGAGCCCGACTCCCGCGTTGCGCAGGCGATCGCGGAGCAGTTCGAGGGTTTCCTCGACGCGCGGGGCGATCACGGTCTTGAGCATGGCGCGGGGAACCACCACCGGGCCCGCCGACGGATCCTCGCCGCGCGGCGGGGCCTCGAGCATCTCTCGATCCTCGTTGGCCGAGGCCATGGCTGAGCCGTGCAGGGTCTTGAGGCGTTCGGCCCCGGCGCGCGAGGTCGACAGGCCGCGGGCGATGTCGGCGGTGACATGGTCGCCGCCGACGTTGAGGCTCTCGATATGCAGCAGGCTGCGTCCGCCCCAGACCGCGGCTGAGGTGGCCCCGCCGCCCATGTCGATGCAGACGCAGCCGAGGTCCATCTCGTCGTCCTCGAGGGCGGCGAGCGAGGAGGCTACGGGCGCGGCGACGACGCCCTGCAGGTCGAGGTGGGCCAGCTCGAGGCAGTGACCCAGGGCCGTGAAGGCGCTCTCGGCCATGGAGACGACGAGCAGGTCGAGGCCGAGGGAGTGACCGCGCATCGCGCGCGGGTCGTGCAGGCCGCGGGCGCCGTCCACCGACCAGGCGATGGGCAGGACGTGGATCGGCCGGCGGTTGGGCAGACGGATCTGGGCCAGGGCCATGCCGATGGCGCGGGCGAGATCGGCGTCGCCCACCGGGTTCTGGCCCAGCGAGACCCGCGCCTGCACCCGATGGCTGGCCATCTGGCCGATGGCGGTGGTGACGACGACGCCCGACACCGGCGCGCCGGCGGCGCGCTCGGCCCGTTCGACCGCGTGGCCGATGGCCTGGGCCGCCTCGTCCATGTTGACGATGCCGCCGCCGCGGACGCCGCGCGACTGGACATGACCGGCGCCCGCGACGCGGATGGTGCGATCGGCGTGACGCACGCCTTCGGGCTTCATGATGAAGCAGGCGACCTTGGACTGGCCGAGATCCAGCGCGGCGACGATCGGCGCGCGTCCGGCCGCGCCCCGGGCATCCGCGGTTCTGTCGACAGACCGAGCCATACTGTTATGCGTCTCCGGCGGAAGGCCGCACGGCGACCTGTTCGGGGGTTCTGAGATCGATGCGGGCGAAGCCCAGTTCCAGCAGCCGTTCGCGCTGGTCGAGCGCATCGAGCTGGATCAGGGCGGCTTCCTGGTCGGAGGCGGGCAACTGGATCAGGCTGCCGTCCTTGAGCCGCAGGTCCCAGCGGCGCTCGTCGACGCGGACCAGCGCCTCGGTCCGGCTCATCAGGCGCGGGCGCTGGGCGAGCAGCGGCAGGATCTCGGCCGCGGCCTGCTCGGCCCCCTTCCCCACCACCAGCGGCAGGTTCGGATAACGGCCGGCGTCGGCGCCCTGGATGACCTGGCCCTGTCCGTCGATGACCCAGGCCTTGCCGGCCGTCTGCCACACGGCGAGGCGGTCGTGCTCGGTGACGGCGACGATCAGGGTGTCCGGCAGCAGGCGCACCACGCGGGCCGACTTCACCCAGCCGACCTGCTCGACCCGCTCGCGGACCGCGTCGAGGTCGATCGAGGTCATGGCCTGCCCGGCCGGCACCTGGACCGCGCGCTGGATCGCGGCGGTGGCCTCGGGGCTCTCGCCCTCGATGAAGACCTTCTCCAGCTTCAGGCCCATGCCGGCGACGAGGCCGTCGACGCCCTGGCCGATCGAGGCGCCGATGCGCTCGGCGCGGGCGCCCGTGGCGAGAAGGCCGGCGAGCACGAGCACCCCGGCGGCGATCGACACCACCACGGCGCGGGGCGACAGGTCCAGACGGCCGATGGCGGCCATCTTGCCCGGAATGGCCGGTGCGTTGCGAGGCGCGCGGCCGCGCCCTCGGGATCCGGGAGCGCCGCGTTTTGCAGGCTGGTTCGAACTCTGTCGCCGACCGCCGCGAACTACCGCGGGCATGAGGCGTCCTCCACCATCCACCGGACCAGGTCACGATACCCAATCCCGACATGGGCGGCCTGCTCGGGGGCGAGCGAGGTCGAGGTCATGCCCGGTTGGGTGTTGACCTCCAGAAGAACGAGAACGTCGTTAAGATCGTCATAACGAAAGTCGGATCGGGAAACGCCCCGGCAACCAAGAGCGGCGTGGGCGCGCTCGGCCTGGCGCAGGGCCGCCTCGAAGACGTGCGGCGGCAGTTCGGCCGGCAGCTTGTGGATCGACCCGCCCGGCGCGTACTTGGCCTCGTAGTCGTAGAAGCCCTTCACCGGGGTGATGTCGGTGACGGTCAGGGCGCGCGGCCCGGTCGCCTCGCCGATCACGGCGACGGCCAGTTCCTTCCCGGGGATGTAGGGCTCGACCATGACCTGGTCGCCGTAGGCCCAGTCGTCCGCGCCGACTTCGGCCTGCGGCGCATTCGCGCCTGCGGGCACGAGGAAGACGCCGACCGAGGAGCCCTCGGCGTTGGGTTTGATCACGTAAGGCGGCTCGATGACGTGGCGGCGGGCCACCTCGAAGCGGTCGTAGAGACCGCCGCCCGGCACGATGACGCCGGCGGCGCGCAGCACCGCCTTGGACTTGTCCTTGTCCATGGCCAGGGCGGAGGCGAGCACGCCGGAGTGCGTATAGGGAATTCGCAGGGTCTCGAGGATGCCCTGCACGCAGCCGTCCTCGCCCCAGACTCCATGCAGGGCGTTGAAGGCGACGTCGGGCTGGAGTTCAGCCAGGACCTGGGCGAGGTCGCGTCCGGCGTCGACGCGGCTGACCTTGCCGACCTGGCCTTCGAGGGCCCCGGCGCAGCCCGCGCCGGAGTTCAGCGACACCTCCCGCTCCGGCGACAGCCCGCCCATCAGGACAGCGACGTGCAGCTCGGACAGGGGGCGGTTCATGACGGACTCCGGAACAGTCGTGGCAATGCGCCTGACGTCCTTAACAGCGCGTCAACCAAGGGAAGGGGCCAGGTTTTAGGGACCAGGTTCTAGGGGCCAGGTGTCAGCCTTCGGGCGCCGCACGCATCGCCGCCGCGCCGCCCTCCTAGAACCTAACCCCTAGAACCTCATCCCTCACTTGCGGCCGATGCGCCGGATCTCCCAGTCGAGCTGCACGCCGGTCTTCGCCAGCACGTCGGCGCGGACGGCCTCGCCCAGACCCTCGATGTCGGCCGCGGTGGCCTCGCCGGGGTTGATCATGAAGTTGGAGTGCAGTTCCGAGAACTTCGCCCCGCCGCCCGCGGCCTTGAAGAGCTTGCCGCGCCAGCCGGCCGCGTCGACCAGCTTCCACGAGGAATGGCCCTCGGGGTTCTTGAAGGTCGAGCCGCCGGTCTTCTCGCGGATCGGCTGGGTCTGCTCGCGGCGCGCGGTGATCTCGTCGATGCGGGCCTGCACCGCGGCGGGGTCGTCGGGGGTCCCGCGCCAGGTCGCCTCGACCCAGATGATGTCGGCGGGAGCCTCGGAGTGGCGATAGGTGTAGCCGAAGTCGGCGAGGTCGTAGTCGACCCGCTCCCCGGCCCGGTTCAGGCCCCACGCCGAAACGAGGACGTCCTTCGTCTCCGATCCGTAGCAGCCGGCGTTCATGGTCAGGGCGCCGCCGACGGCGCCCGGGATGCCGGCGTAGAACTCCAGCCCGGCGAGGCCGGCCTTCGCCGAGGCCCTGGCGACCATGGAGGCGAGGGCGCCGGAGCCCGCCTTGATCAGATCGCCCTCGACGGAGACCTGCCCCCATGCCCGGCCCGCCAGCCGGATCACCACCCCCTCGACGCCGCCGTCGCGGACGATGACGTTGGAGCCGACCCCCAGCACCGTCACCGGCACGGCCGGGTCCAGCGCCTTGAGGAAGGCGGCAAGATCGTCGGCGTCGGCCGGGATGAACAGGGCGTCGGCCGCGCCGCCGACGCGGAACCAGGTGTAGGGGCCGAGCGGCTCGTCGCGGAGCAGCTTGCCGCGGACAGGAGGGAGAGTGTCACGCCAAGCCATCACCGATCCCGCTTGCTCTGGATTTCAACTCGGCGAAGTTCTGATCTCATCATCGACCGGGGCTCGCCGAGCGGAAGGACACGTAGGCTCCCTCCTCCTTGTCGATCGACGTCAGAACCTCGATTTCTACATCGTAGGTCTCGCGGAGCCACCGCCGCCACACCCAGCCAATCATCTCGGCTACGGAGGCGGCTGCTTCGATGTCCCCTTCGGCCACCGCCTCCGCAAACAGTCCGACCGAGTTCACGGCGTCTTCAGCGTGGCCGACATCGAACTCGCCATCACCGAACGTCGCCTGGTCGAAGAGATCATCGACAGTCGCCTTGTCGAAGTGCGCCTCGATGAAGAGCCCGCCCCGATATGAGATGAGTTCGGGAAAGAGGTGCCGGAAATTCAGCAAAGCTTCGCTGACGGTCGTCGACAAAAAGGCCTCGTGCGGGCCTGACGCGCTCGCCTGTCGCAAAGCTGCGACCACGGCCATGCTTTCTGGATTCTCGGCGCTCACCCCAGCGCCTCCAGCTGCCCCGGAAGGGCGTAGGCCCACTGGGTGATGTCGCCGGCCCCGAGGCAGACGACAAGGTCGCCCGGCTTCGCCTCGGCGCGGACCAGGGCCGGCAAGGCCTCGACGCCCTCCAGCGGCTGAACCGAGCGATGGCCGAAGCGGCGGATGCCCTCGACGAGCGCCTCCTTGTCGACCCCCTCGATCGGCGTCTCCCCGGCGGCGTAGACGTCGGCGACCCAGACCGCGTCGGCGTCGGAGAAGCAGGTCGAGAACTCCTCCATCAGGTCGCGCAGGCGAGTGTAGCGGTGCGGCTGGACCACGGCGATGACGCGGCCCTCGGCGACCTGGCGGGCGGCCTTGAGCACGGCGGCGATCTCGACCGGGTGGTGGCCGTAGTCGTCGATGATCCGCACGCCATGGGCGACGCCGGTGGTGGTGAAGCGGCGCTTGACGCCGCCGAAGCCGGCCAGGCCGGCGCGGATGGCGTTGTCGGACACGTCCAGCTCGCGCGCCACGGCGATGGCGGCGAGCGCGTTGGAGACGTTGTGCCAGCCGGCCATGGGCAGGTGCAGGCCGGAGATGCGGATGGGCTCCTCCAGGGCGGCGAGGCCCTGCTGCTGGATGACCACGTCGAAGCGGGCCCCGTCCGGCGACATCTGGCAGTTGTCGGCGCGGACCATCGCCTGGGGGTTCAGCCCGTAGGTGACGAGGCGGCGGTTGTCGATCTGGGCCACCAGCCGCTGGACCTCGGGGTGGTCGAGACAGACCACGCCGAAGCCGTAGAAGGGGATGTCCTCGATGAAGTCGCAGAAGGCTTTCCGGAGCGCGTCGAAGTCGCCGTAGTGGTCGAGGTGCTCGGGGTCGATGTTGGTAATCACCGCCACGGTGCATTTGAGGCGCAGGAAGCTGCCGTCGCTCTCATCGGCCTCGACCACGATCCAGTCACCGTCGCCGACCTTGGCGTTGGTGCCGTAGGCGTTGATGATGCCGCCGTTGACCACGGTCGGGTCCAGCCCCGCCTCGTCGAGCAGGGCGGCGACCATGGAGGTGGTGGTGGTCTTGCCGTGGGTGCCGCCGACGCCGATCGAGAACTGCAGCCGCATCAGCTCGGCCAGCATCTCGGCCCGGCGCACCAGCGGAATGCGGCGCTCGCGGGCGACGACCATTTCCGGGTTGGTCGGCTTGACGGCCGTGGAATAGACCACGGCCGAGACGCCGTCGCCCACATGGGCGGCGTCGTGGCCGATGAAGATCTTCGCGCCCAGCTTCTCCAGCCGTTCGGTATTGGCGCTGGCTTTCGCGTCGGAGCCCTGCACCGAATAGCCGATCTTGAGCATGATCTCGGCGATGCCGCTCATGCCGATGCCGCCGATGCCGACGAAGTGGACGGGGCCGAGCTTGAAGGGGACGGGGCGAAGGCGTGCGATCATCGCAGCCGCTTAGCAAGGGTTGGGGGGGATTGCATCATAGTTCCTCCCCCCGCTGGGGGAGGGGGACCGCGAAGCGGTGGAGGGGGCAGACCCAAGCGGCGGCGGCGGCGGAAAGGCCCCCTCCACCGCCCGGGGGGGGGGGCCCCCCACCCGGCCGGGGGCGGGGGACCGCCCGCCGGGCGGTGGAGGGGGCCTTTCCGCCGCCGCCGCCGCTTGGGGCTGCCCCCTCCACCGCTTCGCGGTCCCCCTCCCCCAGCGGGGGGAGGAACTATGATGCAATCCCCCCCAACCC
>JAFAEC010000013.1 GCA_023424215.1 Pseudomonadota bacterium | reverse complement strand
AGCCGGTCCCGGCCGACTTCGCCGCCATCGCCCCGGCCGGCGCGGTCGAGGCCGCGCCGGGCGCCCTGCCCGTGCCCACCGACCGCCTGTCGATCGGCAGGCTGATGGACGCCTGGTACGCCAGCCGCGAGTTTGCAGGGGCCCGGGACGCCCGCGGCGTCGTCACCGGCGGCCTCGCCCCCAAGACGCAGGACGGCTATCGCAAGAGCCTGAAACGGCTGGTCGACACCCTGGCCGGCTTCGCCGCCCTGCCCGACAGGGCCGACGCCGGGGCGCAGGACCGCTACACCCGGCAGACGGCGGCGGTGAAGGCCGCCCACGTCACCGTGCTGCAGCCGGCCGAGACGCGCGCGGGGATGCAGAACCCGCTGTACACCGCCTATTGGGCCCTGCACGCCCAGGCCGGCCAGCATCAGGCCTATGCCGTCCTCGCCGCCGCCTCGGCCTGGTTGAAGTGGTGCCAGACGCATCAGTCCTCGACCATCCGCCGCGATTGGGCCTCGGACGTCCGCCGCGCCACCCCGCCCGGCCGGGTCGCCCCGTGGACCGTCGAGCAGTTCCGCCTCATGGTCGCCACCGCCGACGAGCTGGGCCTGCACTCGATCGCCGACAGCATCGTGCTGGGCCTCGATCTGTCGTGGTCGCTGGTCGACCGCACCCAGCTGCCCTGGTCGCGGCTGGTCGACGGTCGCGCCTTCACCGGCGTGGACGGCCGGGCCAAGACCGGCCGGGTCGGCGGCACGCCGCTGACCGCCATGGGCCGCGCCCGCGTCGCCGTCATCAAGGCCCGCCAGCAGAAGATGGACGCCCACCCCACCCACGTCATCGTCAGCGAGGCGACCGGCCAGCCCTACGACCGCGAGGGCTCGCACTACCGCCGCCAGTTCGACAAGGTGCGGCAGGCGGCGGCGAAGAAGCTGGCCAGCTGCGCGACGATCCGCGACCAGGACCTGCGCGACACGGCCTTCACCTGGATGAAGAACGCCGGGCTGGACGACGACGGCATTGCCAGCCGCACCCTGCAGAGCCGCAAGCACATCGGCGACCTGGGCGACCACCACTACGGCGAAATCGGGCCGGAGATTGCCGACCCCGCGGCGCGGAAGTTCGAGGCCTATCTGGTCAAGCAGGGGGTGTGCGGGTGACTGTCGAGGACCTGCGCAAGCTGCTGGGCCAATACCCGGCATGGGCCCACGTCGTGGTCGAGGTTGCGGACGAGGGGCTGCAGCCCGTCGTTCGCCTCAACTACGTGCCGAGCAACATCGTCGACGCGCACCGCTATGAGGGTCAGGTTGACTTTGTCGAGCTGCTGACCACCCCCGCTTTCCCGTGAGACTTTGACACCCGATCGGACCCGATAGGACCCTTTTCCGCCCGGTCGCCACTCAAACGGCCCTTGATTTTGCTGGCCTTTTCCGGGGTCCGGATTGCTCTTAATCAGCGGGTCCACGGTTCGAGCCCGTGATCACCCACCATCGTCCCTCCCTCCCTGCAGTAGCCCGGCCCCGCGCCAGCCGCCGGGTTTGCGCCAGCGCAAAGCCGCGGCCGCCGAACCATGACGTCATGGTCGCGAACTGACGGGATGCCGACGTGACCCTCGAAGACCGACGCCTGCTGGCCGGCGCCCTGCTGGCCCTCGCCCTGTCCGCCGCCGGCCTCGCCGCCGCCGCGACCTGGCTGGCCGCCGGCCACATGGCCGCGATCGCCGCCCTGTGCGGACCCCAGGCGCCGCACTGCGGCTGGTGCGTGGTCGCCCTCGCCGCCGCGACGGGCTCCGCGGCCGCCCTCGCCGGCGCCTTCGGCCTGCTGCGCAGTCCCCTGCCGGCCCGGCTTCGCGTCCGGGGCTGACCCCCGCCCGTCCGTCGCGCCGCCCACTGGCCTTCCCGCCCCTTCCTGCCTAGGTTCGCCGCTCACACGGCGGAGGGGCTCGGCATGCGGCGGATCGGCCAGAAGGTGGCTTTGGCGGCGGCGATGGCCATGGGGCTGGCGGGCTGCGCCACGGCCCAGGAGGCGCCGGCGCCTCCCCCCACCCCGGTCGAGGCCGTCGACCCCTTCATCGGCACGGCCGGTAAGGGCCACACCTTCCCCGGCGCCGTCGCCCCGTTCGGCATGGTCCAGCTCAGCCCCGACACCGACCATCGCTTCTTCCGCCAGAGCTACGACTGGGCCGCCGGCTACCGCTACGACGACCCGACCATCCTCGGCTTCTCGCACACCCACTTCTCGGGCACCGGCCACTCCGACCTCGGCGACGTGCTGCTCACCCCGATCTCGGGCGAGGTGAAGTGGGATCCCGGCGAGGCCGACCAGCCCGGCTCCGGCTACCGCTCGCGCTACAACAAGGCCTCCGAGGTCGCCGAGCCCGGCTACTACGCCGTCAGCCTGACCGACTCCGGCGTCCGCGCCGAGCTGACCGCCGGGATCCGCGTCGGCCTGCACCGCTACAGCTTCCCGCGCAGCGCCCCCGCCCGACTGCTGCTCGACTTCCGCAGCTCGATCTACGACTACCCCGGCAAGGTGCTGTGGTCGAGCATCCGCGTGCATCCCGACGGCACGGTCACAGGCTTCCGCGAGACGCGCGGCTGGGCCCCCGGCCGCCAGCTGTATTTCGCCATGCGCTTCTCCCGGCCCGTGGTCGGCTACGAGTTGCGCAACCGCGAGGAGGACGTCCCCTACAACGGCTTCCGCCGGCCGGGCCGCGACGCGACCGACCGCGCCCAGGTGCAGGGTCGCGCGCTCGAGGCCGCCTTCGATTTCGGCTCCATCGTCGGCCCGCTGCTGGTCAAGGTCGCGGTCTCCTCGGTCGACGAGGCGGGGGCGATCGCCAACCTCGAGAGCGAGGGGGCCGGCTTCGACTTCGATGGCGCCCGCGCCACGACCCGCGCCGCCTGGCAGGACGCCCTGTCGGTGGTCGAGATCGACGCCGCCGAGGACATGCGCACCAGCCTCTACACGGCGCTGTACCACTCCCTCATCGCCCCCTCGGTGCACAGCGACGCCGACGGCCGCTGGCGCGGCCCGGACCAGCAGGTCCACCAGGCGGACTTCGCCGTCCACTCCACCTTCAGCCTGTGGGACACCTTCCGCGCCCAGCACCCGCTGCTGACCCTGGTCGCGCCGCCGGAGCGCAACGCCGACATGGTCAACTCCCTGCTGGCGGCCCAGCGGGTCAGTCCGTACGGCATCCTGCCGGTCTGGTCGTTCGCGGGTCAGGAGACCTGGACGATGATCGGCTACCACGCCGTGCCGGTCATCGCCGACGCGTATCTGAAGGGCGTCCCCGGCATCGACGGCGAGGCGGCGCTGGAGGCCATGATCGCCTCGGCCACCTACCGCCCCTACGGCGGCCTCGGCGACTACATGGACCTCGGTTACGTGCCCATCGACCGCGAGCCCGAGGCGGCGTCCAAGACGGTCGAATACGCCTACGACGACTGGACCATCGCCCGCATGGCCGAGCGGCTCGGCCGCGGCGAGGTGCAGGCCCTGTTCGACCGCCGCGCCGGCAACTGGCGCAACACCTTTGATCCCGCGACCGGCTTCGTCCGCGCCCGCCTCGCCGACGGATCGTTCCGAGAGCCGTTCGACGCCACAGCGATCAACTACGGATCGGACTACACCGAGGGCAACGCCTGGCAGTATTCGTGGTTCGTGCCCCACGACCCGGCCGGCCTGATCGCGGCCATGGGCGGCGACGCGGCGACGGTGGAGAAGCTCGACGCCATGTTCGAGTTCGACAACACCGGCCTCGACTACTCCCACGCCGAGGACATCGCCGGCCTGATCGGCCAGTACATCCACGGCAACGAGCCCAGCCACCACGCGGCCTACATGTACGCCTTCGCCGGCGCCCCGTGGCGCACCCAGGCGCGGCTGAAGCAGATCGTCGACAGCCAGTACCGCGCCGCGCCGGACGGCCTGTCGGGCAATGACGACGTCGGCCAGATGTCGGCCTGGCTGATGTTCACCGCCATGGGCTTCTACCCGGTCGCGCCGGGCTCGAACCAGTACGTGCTGGGCCGCCCCTTCGCCGACCGCATCGCGCTGAACCTGCACAACGGCGGCCGCTTCACCGTCACCGCCGAGGGGCTGTCGGACGACAACCTCTACGTCCAGTCCGTGACCCTGAACGGCCAGCCCCTGACCCGCAGCTGGATCGGCCACGAGGAGATCATGGCCGGCGGGACCCTGCACTTCGTCATGGGCGCCGAGCCGAACACGACCTGGGGCGCGCCGGCCGGGGCGCGGCCGTATTCGATGAGCGGGTACGGCGCGAACTGACCCTCACCTCCCCATCGGCGAAGGCCGATGGGGAGGTGAGTGCGATCACCCCCGCACAAACCCCCTGAGCACATTTGCCTCCGTGCTCAGCACCAGCCGGTCGAGATCCACCCGCTTCGGCTGCGCGAACATCAGCCAGTAGTATTTCATCTGCTCCGACCACCAGTAGCCGGGACAGTTGTCGCCCTGGGTCATCGGCCGCGTGGTGATGTCGGCGAGCGAGGTGTAGCCGTACGCCGCCTTCGAGGTGGCCTTCATGTTGCGGTAGTGGGTCGCAACCAGCGCCCGGTAGCGGTCGTCGTCCGTCGTCAGCCACAGGTGCAGGCAGGCGTCGGCGAACTCGGGCCGCAACCCGGTGCGCACGCCGCGCGGCTGCCGGGTCCGGACGTCGATCGATTCCGGGATGACCGTGAAGGTGTTCTGCAGCTCGGCGTAGCTGGTGAGGAACAGGTCGGCCTCCTCGGCCCGTCCCACCTGCGCCAGCAGGCCCGACAGGTAGCCGCCCAGCACGGTCTGCGATGTTCCGGTCACCTCGCCCGTCTCGTAGTCGACCATCGGGTACCAGAGCCGCAGGTCGTAGCGCCGGCCCTGATGCCGGCTGATGGCGCCGACGCACTCCTCGGCCCAGCCCTTCATCTCCCGGTCGCCGAACAGCTCCCAGCTGTCCCACAGGTATTCGTAGAAGCTGTCGGCATAGACATCGATCGAGGCGTTCCGGCTGGTGAACTCGCCCGTCTCCGCATGGATGTTGGCCGCCATCAGGCCGAGGTCGGAGCGCCGGTCCAGCGCGTGCTTCATCGCCCGTTTGGACGCGGCGTAGTGGCGACCGTCGCCGGTCAGTTGCCCCAGCACACCGAACTCGGCCGCATAGGTGCCGATCTCGGCGAGGTTGGTCTCCGGGTCGCGCACCGCCCCGGTCTTCAGGTTCACGTATCGGTACGGCAACCCGTGCGGCGAGGCCTCGAAGGCCTTCATCAGCCGGTCGGCGAGGTCCTTCGCCTTGGCCAGCAGCACCGGGTCGCCGCTGGCCAGATGGGCCGACAGCAGGCCGCCGACCAGGCGGATGTTGGTCTCGAAGGTCTGGGCGAAGGCGTCCACGTCGAAGTCGAGGCTGGTCTTCACCCAGTCGACCCCGGCCTCGAATTCCTCGTCCAGCTCCATCAGCCAGAGGGTGTCCAGCGCCTCCACCAGCGACAGGCCGAGGTCGTGGCCCTCGATGAAGAAGCTCTGCGAGGTTCCCGAAACCGGATTGATCTCGTCCTTGCCCCAAGCGCGGTCGACGTAATGGTCCCACGCCCATTTGAACTCGGCCCGTATTTCGTCCGCCAGCGCGCTCCAGTCCTCGGTCCGCGCATGAGCGCGGGTGGGCAGGCCGCCCACGGCGGCGAGCGCGGAACCGCCGGTCAGGGCGAGGGCGGAGCGGCGGGACAGGGTCGGGCGCATGCCCGCGACACTGACCCGCGTTCGACCGCCCGGCAAGCCGCACGGCCAAGCCTGTAAGCTCCCCGTGATCGCCGGAACGGCGGCCCTCGCCCCAGCCTTTCAAGGTCATCCACAACCACGGAGGCGATGGCCATGCAGAATCCATTCCGACAGCACCGACCGCAGGACGACTTCGGTCGGCGCGACGAGCATCAACAGGGCCGCTGGGAGGCCCGCGACCCGCGCTGGGACGAGCGCGCCAGCTGGTCCGAGGGCGACGGCGGCCGCACCGCCGAGGCTTACCGGAACCAGGGCCAGTACGGGCAGGACCGCGAGATGTCGGGCGCCCGCGGCATGGGCTACGGCCAGCACCAGCAGAGCCAGTACGGCGGCGGCATGTCGACCGGTTGGACCGGCGACCGCCAGCCGCAGCCCGGCAGCTCCTATGGGCAGTACGGCTACGGCTCCCAGGCCTCCGGTCAGCAGCAGCAATGGGGCCAGCCCCAGTACGCCCGCGGCGACGCCGGTTCGTGGAGCGGCGGCTCCAGCTACGGCGGCGCCTCCATGGGCGGTCAGGAGCGGTGGAGCCAGGGCGGCTACGGCCCGTCGTCCGGCTACAGCCAGGGCGGCCAGCCCGGCGCCCGCGGCGGCTTCGCCGGCGGCTCGCAGATGCAGGGCGACTACGGCCAGTCCTATGGCGGCTCGCAGGCCGGCTATCCGTCGCACGGTTACGCCCCGGGCGCCCAGATCTGGGAAGGCTCGGGCTCCGGCATGGGCGGCCAGTCGCACGAGCACCACGAGTTCGAGCCCGACTACCTGCACTGGCGCCAGCAACAGCTCTCGGCCTTCGACAACGACTACAAGAGCTGGCGCGACGAGCGGCGTCAGAAGTTCTCGTCCGACTTCTCCTCGTGGCGACAGAACCGCCCCCGCTCCGAGGCGAGCGGCGAACACCACACCCCGGCCGAAAACCCCATCGTCGGCGACGTCTCCGACGGCGGCACCGGCAGCGCG
Source organism: Pseudomonadota bacterium (assembly GCA_023424215.1). Classification (GTDB taxonomy): domain Bacteria; phylum Pseudomonadota; class Alphaproteobacteria; order Caulobacterales; family Caulobacteraceae; genus Brevundimonas. The sequence goes on along the minus strand of JAFAEC010000013.1, from coordinate 229 downwards.
GCCGAGGCCAAGAAGCGCCAGTAACGCTTTCCCTGCCTGACGAAAGGGCCCGGCGATCGCTCGCCGGGCCCTTTTTTTCATCCGCCTACCGAGCCGGCGCGTTCTTGACGTGCTGGTCCAGCCAGCGGGTCATCTCCCACAGGGTGTGGCCGACGGATTCGCGCGCGCGATAGCCGTGCGCCTCCAGCGGCAGCACCACATAGCGCACCGTCGCCCCCTGGCCCTTCAG
>JAFAEC010000012.1 GCA_023424215.1 Pseudomonadota bacterium | reverse complement strand
GCTGTTCTCCGCCTGGGGGGCCACCGCCTGCGCGGCGGCGCGCCGCCTCGCCGAGCCCGCGCCGGTCATGTCCGGCCTGATCATGGCCGTCGCCGCCATCGGCTTCGTGATCAATCTCGGCACCGCCCTGCTGTTCATGCGCGACCAGCACGCCGACCTGAACGCCCGGGGCGCCTACCTGCACATGATGGCCGACGCCGCCGTCTCGATCGGCGTGGTGATCGCCGGCGGGGTGATCTGGCTGTCGGGCTGGTCGATCGTCGACCCGCTGGTCAGCCTGGTCATCGTCGCCGTGATCCTGATCGGCACCTGGGGCCTGCTCAAGGACTCGCTCAACCTGGCGCTGGACGCCGCCCCGGCCGGGATGGACGTCGAGGCCGTGCGCGCCGGCCTGCTCGACCTTCCGGGCGTCAGCGCCGTGCACGACCTGCACGTCTGGGGCCTGTCGACGACGCGAGCCGCGCTCACCGCCCACCTCGTGCACGACCGGGCCGACGGCGCGGCCCTTCTGGCCGAGGCGCACGAGATGATCCGCGCCCGCTTCGGCATCGGCCACGCCACCCTGCAGCTGGAGACCGCGCCGCTGCCCGACTGCCCGAGTTGCTGATCAGGCCGGCGGCACGGTCAGCCGGCCGCCCGGATAGTCCACCACCACCACGCCAAACGGCCGGAAGGCGGCGTTGCCGATGAAGCCCACCGCTTCCGGTCGCGCGAAATAGCCCTGCGGCGGCTGGACGATCAGGCGCGGCTCGGCCCATTCGATGCCGCCCTGCCGGAAGCGCCCGGCCACGTACACCGGCAGGCGCACCGAGCCCCCCGTGCCGCTGCCGCCGAGCACCTCCAGCGGCTCGCCCGCATCGCGGCCGTCCAGGATCGCGGCGTGCTGCGGCTGCGACAGGTTGATCCACAGGTGCGGATCGTCGAACAGGCCCGCGCCGGAGTCGTAGCGCAGCTCGACCGGCCGGCCGTCCAGCTCGCCGGTCACGCGGGGGATGCCGTTGTCGTCGCCCATCGGCGCGCTTCGGCCGCAGGCGGCGGCGGCGGCCGAGGCTTCGCCGGCCGCCGACAAGGCCAGCCGGTTCCGTTCGAAGTCGAGGGTCAGCACCCGCTGGCCGAACAGGTCCGAGCCGAGAATGCCGGCGACCGGCGCGCCCTCGGGTCCCGCCAGCCCGGACAGGTCGGAGACGGTCGGCGACAGCCGGGTCGTCACCGGTCCGAGGGCGAAGCGCGGCACAGTGGTGGAGGAGACCTCGACCACGCCTCCGGTCCCCTCGACGGTCGTCCCGCCTTCGTCGGGCAGGTTGAGCGCCCTGGCCACCGCGGCGTCCAGCGCGCTGCGGTTGGCGCCGGTGTCGACGAGGAACCAGCGCGGCTCCCCGTCGCCGGGGTCGGCCCGGACGAAGGCGACGTGCGCGACATAGGCGGCGTCGACCGCGCCGTCGGTCCGCAACGTCTCGAAGGCCGCCGCGCAGGTCGGCTCGACGGCGGCCAGCGAGAGGATCAGGGTCTGAAGCATGGCGGCATGAGCGGCCCGACGCGGCCCGGCCGCAAGTTAAGTCTCTTTAATCCGCGGGCCGCCCCCCCTAGATGGGCGCCATGACCGACACCGCGTCCGCCCCCGGCAAGATCCCCGTCACCGTCCTCACCGGCTATCTCGGCGCCGGCAAGACCACCCTGCTGAACCGCATCCTCACCGAGGACCACGGCAAGCGCTACGCCGTCATCGTCAACGAGTTCGGCGAGATCGGCATCGACAACGACCTGGTCGTCGGCGCCGACGAGGACGTGTTCGAGATGAACAACGGCTGCGTCTGCTGCACCGTTCGCGGCGACCTGATCCGGGTCGTCAACGGGCTGATGAAGCGGCAGCGCCCCGGCAAGCCGGCCTTCGACGCCATCATCGTCGAGACCACCGGCCTGGCCGACCCCGGCCCCGTGGCCCAGACCTTCTTCGTCGACGACGAGGTGAAGGCCCGGACGGTGCTCGACAGCGTCACCGCCCTGGTGGACGCCAAACACGTCATGGCGCGGCTGGACGACTCCAAGGAGGCGCGCGAGCAGGTGGCCTTCGCCGACCGCATCATCCTCAACAAGACCGATCTGGTCTCCGAGGGTGAACTTGAGGCGGTCGAGGCCCGCCTCCGGGCGCTGAACCCGCTGGCCCCGATCACCCGCGCGCAGCGGGCGAACGTGCCGCTGGACCAGGTGCTGGGCGTCCACGCCTTCGATCTGGACCGGATCAGCGAGGTGCGGCCGGACTTCGTCAATCCGCCGCACGGCGCCGAAGGCCATGTCCACGACGAGCACTGCGGTCACGACCACCACCACCATGACCATGACCATGACCATGGTCACGCACACCACCACGGGCCGCGCGGCCACGCTCACGAGGACGACATCAAGGGGATCGCCCTGTCGCTCGACAGGCCGATGGACGGCCAGAAGTTCACCCAGTGGCTGGATATGCTGCTGGGCTCGCAGGGCCAGAACATCCTGCGCGCCAAGGGCATCATCGACGTCAAGGGCGAGGACCGCCGGCTGGTCTTCCAGGCGGTGCACATGATCCTCGAGGGCGACCTGCAGAAGCCGTGGGGCGAGAAGGAGCGGCGCTGGTCCCGCGCCGTCTTCATCGGCCGCGACCTCGACGAGGCCGAGCTGCGCGCCGGCTTCGAGGCGTGCGCGGCATGAATCCGCCGCCCCGTCCGCATCGCGAGGCTGTCGTCCGTTACGACACGCCGGACTTCGACATCCTTCAACCCGGCGACTTCGTCCGCTGCGCCGTCTCCGGCCAGCCGATCCCGCTCGACCGCCTGCACTACTGGAGCGTCGAGCTGCAGGAGGCCTACGCCGCCCCCGAATACATGACGCAGCGCTGGGTCGAGACGCGCAGGGGCGCGGCATGAGCCGGTTCCAGTTCGACGCCCAGCCGACCGCCGCCCTGTTCGACCGCACCGGCGCCGCCTTCGCGCTGGGCGACGGCTCCGTCCGCTTCGAGGGCGGCGAGTTCAGCGCGGCCCACGACGGCGCCGTCCTGTGCGCCGCCGTCCATCCCTCGGGCGACGGCGTGGTCACCGGCGGCGACGACGGCCGGGTGGTCTGGCACCGGCGCGGCGAGGCCGGCCTGCTGGCCACGGCCAAGGGCGCCTGGATCGACTCCATCGACGCCTCGGCCGAAAGCGGACTGATCGCCTTCTCGCACGGGCGGACCCTGTCGGTGATCGATGCCAAGGACGCCGCCTTCCGCCGCGACTTCCAGCACGAGCGGACCGTCTCCGGCGTCGCCTTCGAGCCCAAGGGCCGGCGCGTGGCCGCCTCGACCTACGGCGGGGCCGCCCTGTGGTTCGCCCGCATCGCCGACCAGAAGCCGACCCTGCTGAAATGGGCGGGGTCGCACATCGGCGTCGCCTTCTCGCCCGACGGCGCCTTCGTGATCACCTCCATGCAGGACAACCAGCTGCACGGCTGGCGGCTGAAGGACCAGAAGAACCTGCGCATGGGCGGATATCCCACCAAGGTGAAGTCGGTGGCCTTCCTGTCCAACGGCCAGCTGATGGCCACGTCGGGCGCGCAGGGCGCGGTGCTGTGGCCCTTCATCGGCGCCAACGGCCCCATGGGGCGCGAGGCCACCGAGATCGGCTTTGACGAGGGCAGCCACGTCGCCCTCGTCGCCGCGCGACCGAAGTCCGGCCTGCTGGCCGCGGGGCTCAGCGACGGCCGCGTCTGGCTGGCCGATCCCGCCGGCCAGGGCCTGAACTTCCTCAAGGCCGAGCGCGGCGCGCCGATCGTCGCCCTGGCCATGAGCGATGACGCCCGCCGCGTCGCCTGGGCCGACGAGGATGGTCACGCCGGCGTCGCCGACGTCTGACCGCTTGCGTACGGCGACGCTCGTGGGCCAGATCCCCCGATGGACATGCCCCCGCCGCGCCCCCGGCGCAAACGCCCGCTGCTGACCGCGATCCTGGTGCTGGGCGTGCTGCTGCTGGGCAGCGTGTTCGTCTACGCGGTGGTCCCGCCGCCGGTGACCTTCCTCATGGCCAGCCGGGCAGTGGAAGGGGAAGGCCTGTCGCGCCGGTGGCGATCGCTGGACGACATCTCGCCGCGACTGGTCGAGGCCGTGATCGCGGCCGAGGACTCGACCTTCTGCGCCCACCACGGCTTCGACATGAAGGCCATCGAACAGGCGCTGAAAGCCAATGCGCGGGCGGAGAAGCGCGGCTCGGGCCGCATGCGCGGCGGCTCGACCATCAGCCAGCAGACCGCCAAGAACGTCTTCCTGTGGCCCGGCCGCGACTGGATCCGCAAGGGGCTGGAGGCCGGCTACACCGTCCTTATCGAGACCATCTGGGGCAAGCGCCGCATCATGGAGGTCTACCTCAACGTCGCCGAATGGGGGCCGGGCGTCTACGGGGCCGAGGCCGCCGCGCGCCACTGGTTCGACAAGGGCGCCGACGAGCTGACGCCGCGCGAGGCGGCCCGACTGGCGGCCATCCTCCCCTCCCCGCGCCGCTACAACGCCGGCGCTCCCGGCCCCTACGTGCGCCGCCGCGCCTCGCGCATCCAGGCCGCCATGGGAACGGTGCGCAACGACGGTCTGGCGGCCTGCGTGCTCGGCTGAACGGTCGCGCTTGACCTCACGGCTCCGCTCGCGTCCCTTGCCCGCCGAAAAGCGGCGGAACGGCCGCGAAGGAGGAAGCATGAAGCGCCAACTGATGACCGCCGCCGCCGTCTGCGCCCTGGGACTCGGCCTCGCCGCCTGCGCCGGGATGGGCATGGCGAATGCGAACGCCGCGTCGACGACGTCAGGTCCGGCGCCGGCGGCCCAGGCGACGGCCTCGCCGGAATTCCCGGCCACCGCCGAGGGCGCCGCCGCCTTCGTGGCCAGCGCCGAGGAGCGCCTCGCCGCCCTGTCAGAGGAAGCCGCCCGCATCCAGTGGACCCGGGCCACCAACATCACCTTCGACACCATGTGGCTGGAGTCGAAGATCAACGCCGAATACACCGAGCTTCAGGTCGAGCTGGCCAACAAGGCCGCCGCCTTCAACGACGTCCAGGTCGCGGAGGATGTCCGCCGCAAGCTGAACCTGCTGCGCCTCGGCATCGTCCTGCCCGCCCCCAACCGCCCGGGCGCGGCGACCGAACTGGCCGAGATCACCACCCGCCTCGACTCGACCTATGCGACCGGCAAGTTCGAGTTCAAGGGCGAGGAGATCACCCTCGACGAAGCCAACATCCTGATCGCCGAAAGCCGGGATCCGGCCGAGACCGAAGCCCTGTACGAGGGCTGGCGCACCGTCGCGCCGCAGATGGCCCCCGACTACGCCCGCATGGTCGAGATCGCCAACGAGGGGGCGCGCGAACTGGGCTTTGCCGACACCGGCGCGATGTGGCGGGCCGGCTACGACATGGATCCGGACGCCTTCGCCGCCGAGACCGACCGTCTGTGGGAACAGGTCAAGCCATTCTACGAGAACCTGCACTGCTATGTGCGCGGCCGGCTGAACGCGAAGTACGGCGATGAGGTGCAGCCCGACGAAGGGCCGATCCGGGCCGACCTGCTGGGCAATATGTGGTCGCAGCAGTGGGGCAACATCTACGACGTCGTCGCCCCGGCCGCCCGGGGTGAATCCAGCTACGACCTGACCGAGCTGCTGCGCCGGCAGGACTACGACGCCCAGCGCATGGTGCGCACCGGCGAGGGCTTCTACACCTCGATGGGTCTGGCCGCCCTGCCCGAGACCTTCTGGGAGCGGTCGATGATCACCCGCCCGGAAGACCGGGAGGTGGTCTGCCACGCCTCGGCCTGGGACCTCGACAACGAGGAGGACATCCGCATCAAGATGTGCACCCAGGTGAACGCGGACGACTTCTACACCGTCCACCACGAGCTGGGGCACAACTACTACCAGCGCGCCTACAAGGATCAGCCGTTCCTGTTCAAGAACGGCGCGAACGACGGCTTCCACGAGGCCATCGGCGACTTCGTCGGCCTGTCGGCGACCACCCCGACCTATCTGAACCAGATCGGCCTGCTCGATACCGTTCCGGGCGAGGAGGAGGACATCCCCTTCCTGCTCAAGATGGCGCTGGACAAGATCGCCTTCCTGCCGTTCGGCCTGATGGTCGACCGCTGGCGCTGGGACGTGTTCTCGGGCGAGACGACGCCGGCCGAGTACAACGACGCCTGGACGGCCAACATGCTGAAGTACCAGGGCCTGACGCCGCCCGGCCCGCGGCCGGCCGACGCCTTCGACCCGGGTGCCAAGTACCACATCCCCGGAAACACGCCCTATACCCGCTACTTCCTGGCCCACATCTACCAGTTCCAGTTCCACCGGGCGGCGTGCCAGCAGGCGGGCTGGACCGGGCCGCTGCACCGCTGCTCGATCTACGGCAACGAGGAAGTGGGCCGGCGCTTCAACGCCATGATGGAGATGGGCCAGTCGCGGCCGTGGCCGGAGGCGATGGAGGCCTTCACCGGCGAGCGGGGCAACGACGCCTCGGCGGTGGCGGAATATTTCGCGCCGCTGAACATCTGGCTGACCGAGCAGAACCGCGGCAAGGACTGCGGCTGGACCGCCTGAACCCGGGGCCCTGCGGTTCGCCGCAGGGCCGCCCGCCGCCCTGTCGTTAACCGATCCGGTAGGGCATCCCTTAACCCCGATCGATCATGCTCTCCCGCTGGACCGCGGCCGGACTCCGGCGCGGCGCTGGATCGGGACGGCGCATGGACCTTGCAGGCTGGATCGCCCGCGTGACGCACGGATGGCGCGATTTCGCGGGCCGACTGGCCGGCGAGACCCGCGGCAACGTAGCCATGCTGTTCGCCCTCAGCGTGCCGGTGCTGATCCTCATGACCGTGGGGGGCGTCGACATCCACCGCGCCTCCACGGTGCGGGTCAATCTGCAGGACGCGCTCGACGCCGCCGCCCTCGCCGCGGCGCGCTCGCCCTACGTCGACAATGTCGACATCCAGCGGGTCGGCATGGCCGCGCTGAAGGCCAACCTCAAGGCCTATCCGAACATCACCCTGCGCGAGGCGGACACCGCCTTCGTGCTTCAGGACGAAGTCGTCATCGCCACCTCCAAGGTCGACGTGAAGACGCTGGTGGCGAACATCTTCCTGCCGCCCTACGGCAAGTTCATGGACGACTACCTGCCCGTGGGCGCCCATTCCGAGGTCGACCGCTCGTCGCGAAACATCGAGGTCGCCCTCGTCCTCGACATCACCGGATCGATGGGCGGCACGAAGCTGAGCGACCTGAAAGCCGCGGCCAAGGAACTGGTCGATCTCGTCGTCCAGCCGGTCCAGACGCCCTACTATTCGAAGATCGCCCTCGTGCCCTATTCGATGGCCGTCAACGCCGGCTCCTACGCCGACGGCGCGCGCGGATCGATCGCGGGTTCGGTGAACATCACCAATGCGGTGCTGAACCTGGCCGGGACCCAGAAGACCATCACCGCAGCGACCAACGGACGTCCGGTGGTGATCACCGCCGCCAGCCACGGCTTTTCGAACGGCGACGTCGTCTGGATCAGCGGCGTTTCCGGCATGACCCCGCTCAACAACAAGGCTTTCCGCGTCGCGAACCGGACGACCAACGGCTTCGAGCTGCGGACGCTGTCGGGCTACTACGTCGACGGCCGGAACTGGAACGGATACGCCGGGGGCGGTCGCGTCCAGCAATGCCAGAACAACGACTGCTCCATCGTCATCACCGCCGCCGGCCACGGGCTCTCGAACAACGATTACGTCTACATCGAGGGCGTGAACGGGATGACGCAGATCAACAACGAGGCCTTCCTCGTCGGCAACGCCACCTCGAACACCTTCACCATCGATCCGAACGTGGCGGCGCTCTCGCCCTACACCTCGGGCGGACGGGCCTGGTGCGCCCAGCCGGGCTGCACCTGGTACGCCTTCGAGAACATGTACGGCGACCTGACCGTCCACCGGGTCAGCAGTTGCGTCACCGAGCGGTCAGGCGCGCAGGCCTACACCGATGCGGCGCCCTCCACGGCGCGGGTCGGCCGCAACTATCCCGGCGGTTCGAACCCGTGCCTGTCCGCGACCGTGCTGCCGCTCTCCAGCGACCGGACCACGTTGAAGAACCGGATCGACGGCTTCTCGGCCTCGGGCTCCACGGCCGGACAGATCGGCATGGCGTGGGGATGGTACATGGTGTCGCCGAGCTTCAATTCGCTCTGGCCGTCGGGCGCGGCGGCTCCCTACAACACCGCCGAAACGCTGAAGGCGGTCATCATCATGACCGACGGCGAGTTCAACACCCCCTACTGCAACGGCGTGATCGCCCGTGACGCCGGGTCGGGCTCCGGCTCGAACTCGTCCAAGATCGACTGCTCCTCGACCAACGGCAGCCCCTTCGCCCAAGGCAGGGAGCTGTGCGACGGCATGAAGGCCCGCAACGTGGTCGTCTACACGGTCGGCTTCCAGCTGGCCGAGGGCGGCGACGCCGCCAGCCTGATGCAGTACTGCGCCTCGAAGCCGGCCAACTTCTTCCTGCCGGCCAGCGGCGGCGACCTGTCCGAGGCCTTCGCCGCCATCGGCCGCGACATCACCCAGTTGCGCATCTCCAGATAGCGAAAGGGCGCGGCGCCTCCCGACGCCGCGCCCGCTCGCCGCCGGACGCCCCCGTCAGATCAGCCGGATCTCGCGCAGGCGTTCGGTGAGGAAGTCCTCGGCCATGATCGCCTTGCCGGCGTAGCGGTCGGGATTGTCCGCCGTCACCGTCGAGGGCAGGCTCTCGATCACGAAGTCCGGATTGAAGTGCAGGAAGAACGGCGTCGAGTAGCGGGCGAAGCCGCGCCGCTCCGGCGCCGGATTGACGACCCGGTGGGTGGTCGACGGCAGCACATGGTTGGTCAGGCGCTGCAGCATGTCGCCGATGTTGACCACCAGGGCGTTCGGCGGCGGCGCGATGTCCAGCCACTCGCCGTCGGCGTCCTTCAGCTGCAGCCCGGCTTCCTCGGCCCCCAGCAGCAGGGTTATGACGTTGATGTCCTCATGCGCCCCGGCGCGGACGCCCGGCGCGTCCGCCGGCACCGGCGGGTAGTGCAACATGCGCAGCACGCTGTTGCCCAGCTGGACCTTGTCCTCGAAATAGTCGTCGCCCAGCTGCAGGTGGCGGGCGATGGCGCGCAGGATGCGCCGGCCAAGTTCATCCATGGCCGTGAACATGCCGTACAGGTGCTCGCGGAAGCCGGGGACCTCGGTCGGCCAGACGTTGTCGCGCATATACTTCCGGTACGGGTGTCCTTCCGGCAGCTCCCGCCCGACATGCCAGAACTCCTTGAGGTCGACCGTGGTCGCGCCCTTGGCCGCCTCGACCCCGAAGGGGGTCAGCCCCCGCGCCCCGCCGGTTCCCGGCTGGTGATACCGGCGCTTCACCTCCTCCGGCAGGGCGAAGAAGGCCTTGGCGTCGTCCAGGGCCGCGTCGATGATCGCCTGGTCCAGCCCGTGATCGGCGATCACCGCGAAGCCGTAGCGCTCGAACGAGGCCCCCAGCTGGTCGGAAAAGGCTTGGAAGTCCGCGTCGTACAGGGTCATCGAGACAGGCTCGATGCTCCGGCCGGCGGCGGCGGGTTCGGAAGTCTGGGTGGCGGTCACGGGGAAGCCCTTATGGTCCTTGCTGGCGGTCTCCATACGCTCTGGAGCACGACCTTGGCAAAGCAGGGGCGGCCGGCGAACGACCGCCGCCCGAACGCGTTCAGCCTCCATACAGACAGGAACCTTGACCATAAGGCCGGCGTTTCAGCTACGCCTCGTTTTCTCTGAAAGGACCGATCCATGCGCGCCAAACTCATCGTCGCCGGCGTGAGCGTCGCCGCCCTGCTGGGCGCCTGCACGACGACCGACCCGTACAGCTCGACCCCGCGCCGCAACAACACCGCGACCGGCGCGATCGCCGGCGCCGTCGGCGGCGCCCTGCTGGGCTATCTGACTAACACCTCCAACTCGGAGGAAGGCCGCAAGAACGCCCTGATCGGGGCCGGCATCGGCGCCCTCGGCGGGGCCGCGGTCGGGGCCTACATGGACCGCCAGCAGCGCGAGCTGGAGGCGGAGCTGTCGGGCACCGGCGTCGGCGTCGCGCGCCAGGGCGACAACCTTGTCCTGCGCATGCCGGCCGACGTCAGCTTCGCCACCAACCAGGCCACCATCGACCCGCGCTTCTACGCCACCCTCGACGACGTGGCGGCGGTGCTCAACCGTTACGACCAGTCGATCGTCGACGTCATCGGCCACGCCGACTCGGACGGCGCCGAGGACTACAACCTCGACCTGTCGCGCCGCCGGGCGTCCTCGGTGGCCCAGTATCTGGTCAGCCGCAACGTGCTGGCGGACCGTCTGTTCGTCGACGGCCGCGGCGAAAGCGCGCCGATCGCCTCCAACGCCACGGCCGAAGGCAAGGCCATGAATCGCCGGGTCGAAATACTGATCCGCCCGTTCCGGGGCTGACCTCCCGGGAGACACGGAAACGGCGGCCTTCGGGCCGCCGTTTTTGGTGAGCGGACACCGTTCCGTGACTTGCGACGGCGTCCGTCAGGTGCTCGATAGGCGGGTCGTCCGAATCGAGGAAGCCGTTTGCGTCCGGAACAGCGGGAATTCACCGAGGCTCTTCGCCTCGCCGCCATCGCCGCGGTTTCGGCCGCCGCCACCGCCACCCTCGTCATCGGCGCCGGACGTATGCTGCTGCCGGACACTTCCGCCGAGGTCGCGCGCCCCGAGCTGGTGCGGGTCGTCGCCCGCTAGGTCCTACGCCCTTCCGATCGAGCTGTACTGGAAGCCGCGCGAGCGCAGGTCTTCGGGCCGGTAGACGTTGCGCAGGTCGACCATGACCGGCTGGCGCAGCAGCAGCTTGATGCGGTCCAGGTCCAGCGCCCGGAACTGGTTCCACTCCGTCAGGATGACCACGGCGTCGGCGCCCTCGACGGCCTCGTAGGGCCCGTCTCGGAACTGCACCCCGTCCAGCAGCTTCGCCGCCTCCTTCATCCCCTCCGGATCGAAGGCCTGGACCTCCGCGCCCATGGCCAGCAGGGCCGGGGCGATGTCCAGCGAGGGCGCGTCGCGCATGTCGTCGGTGTTGGGCTTGAAGGTCAGCCCCAGCAGCGCGATGCGCTTGCCCTTGAGGTCGCCGCCCAGCGCCGCCGCCACCCGGCCGGCCATGGCCTTCTTGCGGGCGTCGTTGATCTCCACCGTGGTCTCGATCAGCCGCACCGGCGCGCCCGCGTCGGTGGCGGTGCGGACCAGCGCCAGGGTGTCCTTGGGGAAGCATGAGCCGCCGTAGCCCGGCCCGGCGTGCAGGAATTTCGACCCGATCCGGTTGTCCAGCCCGATGCCCCGGGCCACCTGCTGCACGTCGGCGTCCACCGCCTCGCACAGGTCGGCCATCTCGTTGATGAAGGTGATCTTCATCGCCAGGAAGGCGTTGGCGGCGTACTTGATCAGCTCCGAGGTGCGCCGCCCCGTGAACAGGATCGGCGTCTCGTTCAGGTTCAGCGGCCGGTAGAGCTCGCGCATCACCTCGCGGGCCCGCTCGTCCTCGGTCCCGACCACGACCCGGTCGGGGCGCTTGAAGTCCTCGATGGCGGCGC
>JAFAEC010000198.1 GCA_023424215.1 Pseudomonadota bacterium | reverse complement strand
TCGCGCCGCCCGCCTTCGCCAGCGTCATCGTGATCGCCGCCGTCAGCGTCGTCTTGCCGTGGTCAACGTGACCGATCGTGCCGATGTTGCAGTGCGGCTTCGTGCGTTCGAACTTTTCCTTGGCCATGGCCAAAACTCCTGCGGCCCGGAAGGGGGCGGTTGTCAGCGGTCAGAATCTGGAGCGGGTAGACGGGATCGAACCGACATCCTCAGCTTGGAAGGCTGCTGCACTACCATTGTGCTATACCCGCGCGGAGAATGCGTCGGATCGCTCCGTCGCACCCGGCCCTCATCGGAGGTCCGCTCCTTCCGGTCTTCACGGCGCGTGGTGGGGGAAGCAGGACTCGAACCTGCGAAGCTTACGCAGCGGATTTACAGTCCGCCCCCTTTGCCGCTCGGGACATTCCCCCGCGCGCGATGTGAAGACCGATCCGGAACGCCCGGGCGGACCTTTCGGTCCGACACGAACAAAGGCCTTCGGTCGGGGCACGCGCCGGGTTAGAGGGAGCGCCTCGACCGGGAAGCCCTTGGGCCCCAAATCGGAGCGCGCCTTATAGTGTCGTCGAAAAGAGAACGCAACGACCGTCAAAGCCCGAAAAAGCCGGGCTTCCGGGGTCGCCCCGAGGCGGCGGCGAAGCGCGAGCGCGGGCCGATTCCCGAGCGCAGGCCGTCGACCGATTCCGCCCCGCGGGCGGGGCGCGGCAAGGTCGACGCCGACGGCTGGCTGTGGGGCCGCCATCCGGTGCTGGCCGCCCTCGCCAACCCGGCCCGCAAGGGCATGGGCCGGCTGCTGGCGACGCCCGAGCGCGCCGCCGAGATCGAGCGCGACCGGCTCGCGCCGCACGGCCACCGGGTCGAGACGGTGGACGCGACCGCCCTCGGCCGCCTGCTGCCCCAGGGCGCCGTCCACCAGGGGCTGGCCTTCAAGGTCGCGCCGCTGGAAGGCGTGGGGCTGGAGGACATCGCCCTCCCGGCCGGGGGCGTCATCGTCATGCTGGACCAGCTGACGGATCCGCAGAACGTCGGGGCGATCTTCCGCTCGGCCCTGGCCTTCGGGGCGCGCGGCGTCGTGGTGCAGGACCGCCACTCCCCGGCCCTGGCCGGGGCCCTGGCCAAGGCGGCGGCGGGGGCGACCGAACGCCTGCCCTGCGTGCGCGCGACCAACCTGAGCCGCGCGCTGGAGCGGCTGGCCGACCTCGGCTGGCGCGCCGTCGGCCTCGACGGAACCGCGGAGCGCACCCTGGAGGAGGCGCTCGACGGCGGCCCCACCGTGCTGGTCATGGGCTCGGAGGGCGAGGGCCTGCGCCGCCTCGTCGCCGAGCACTGCGACGACCTGGCGCGCATCCCGATGCCCGGGGGCTTCGAGAGCCTCAACGTCTCCAACGCCGCCGCCATCGCCCTGTACGAGGCTGCGCGCGCCCGGGCCGGAACCTGAACCTCGCCCGGCCGCTTGCCGAACCGACCCTTCCTCCCCTAGAGCGCGGCCATGGATTTCTTCAGCTCCCCCGAACTCGCCTCGCAGCTGGCCGCCCTCGGCCAGGTGCTGATGATCGACCTCGTGCTGGCCGGCGACAACGCCGTCGCGGTCGGCCTGGCCGCCGCGGCCCTCGCCCCCGAGCAACGCAAGAAGGCCATTCTCATCGGCCTCGCCGCCGCCGTGGTGCTGCGCATCGGCTTCGCCCTGATCACCGTCCAGCTGCTGGCCATCGTCGGCCTGCTGCTGGCCGGCGGCCTGCTGCTGCTGTGGGTGTGCTGGAAGATGTGGCGCGAACTGCGCGAGTCCGCGACCCACGACCAGGCCGAAGCCGAGGCCGAACTCGAGCTCGCCATGCAGATCGAGCATGGCAAGGGCCCCTCCCCCGAGGAGCTGGGCCTGAAGCGCAAGTCCTTCGGCGCCGCCCTGCTGCAGATCATGATCGCCGACGTGACCATGTCGCTGGACAATGTGCTGGCCGTGGCCGGCGCGGCGCACGAGCATCCGTGGATCATGGTGTTCGGTCTGGTGCTGTCGATCGGCCTGATGGGCGTGGCCGCTACCTTCATCGCCAAGATCCTCACCCGCCACCGCTGGATCGGCTACGTCGGCCTGCTCATCGTGCTGTACGTGGCCCTGCACATGGTCTGGGACGGCGCCCGGTCGGTGATCGTGCGCACCGACAACCGCGAGGCCTTCAACGCCTCGGCCCCGGCCTTCCTCGACATCGGCGAGAAGGAGGCGGCCAAGCACCTCCGCGGCACGCGCGGCGAGGAAGAGAGCGCGGCCCCGGCGCACGGCGCCCCGGCGGCCGAGGCTCCGCCGCCGACGCAACCGATTCCCGCCCCGGCCCCCGCGGGCTGATACGAAAAAGGCCCGGAGCGCGCTCCGGGCCTTTTGTCATTCCGGCCGGAGTCTCAGCCCTCCGCTCCCCCGAACCTTTCGCTCCACTCCGCCACCTGGGCGTCCTCGATCTTGGCGAACAGCACGCCCGCGGCGGCCACGGCCTGACCGCGCGGCAGCACCTCCAGCAGGGGCGCGTCGGCCGCGGGCCACGACAGGTCGCCGGAGCCGACCGCCGCCGCGATCTTCTCCGCCGAGGCCGGCATCACCGGCGCCGCCAGCCGGGCGAACAGGGCGACCAGATTCAGCCCGGTGCGCACGCCCACGGCGGCGCGGTCGACGTCGGTCTTGAAGGCGGTCCACGGCGCCGCCTCCTGCAGATACTCATTGCCCAGCACCCAGACGGCGCGCAGGGCCTGGGCCGCCTTCCTGAACTCCATGGCCTCGAACTGCGCGGTCGCCTCGGAGATGCCGGCGCGCACGTCGGCTTCCAGCTTCGCCTCGAGCGGCCCCGGCTCGCCCCCGTCCGGCACGACCCCGTCGAACTTCGACTCGGCGAACTTGACGATGCGGTTGACGAAGTTGCCGAGCACGTCGGCGAGGTCCTTGTTCACCGCGCCCTGGAACTGCTCCCAGGTGAAGGCGGCGTCGGAGTGCTCCGGGCCGTAGGCGGTCAGGAACCAGCGCCAGTAGTCGGCCGGCAGCAGCTCCAGCGCCTGGTCCATGAACACGCCGCGCTTCTGGCTGGTCGAGAATTTGCCGCCGTACCAGTTCAGCCAGTTGAAGGCCTTCAGCTGGTCGACCGTCTTCCACGGCTCGCCCGACCCCAGGATCGTCGCCGGGAAGCTGACGGTGTGGAAGGCGACGTTGTCCTTGCCCATGAACTGGACGTAGCGGACGTCGTCGGCGCCCTCGTCGGTGCGCCACCAGTCGCGCCACGTCCGGCCCGTCGCCTCGGCCCACTCCTCGGTGGCGCCGATGTATTCGATCGGGGCGTCGAACCAGACGTAGAAGACCTTGCCCTCCAGCCCCGGTCGCGGTCCGCCGTCCGGGCCCACCACCGGCACGCCCCACTTCAGGTCGCGGGTGATGCCACGGTCGATCAGCCCCTCGTCCAGGTGCTTGAGCGCGATCGACTTCGCCAGCGTCTGCCAGCCC
Source organism: Pseudomonadota bacterium (assembly GCA_023424215.1). Classification (GTDB taxonomy): domain Bacteria; phylum Pseudomonadota; class Alphaproteobacteria; order Caulobacterales; family Caulobacteraceae; genus Brevundimonas. The sequence goes on along the minus strand of JAFAEC010000198.1, from coordinate 761 downwards.
TCGCGGCTGTCGATCCAGGCGCGGATGCGGTCGGCCAGCTTCGTCTGCAGCAGGTACAGGTGGCGGGTGTCGCGCACCTCGAGATTCCGCGAGCCCGACACCGAGGAATACGGATCGATCAGGTCGGTCGGGTCCAGCAGCCGGCCGCAGTTGTCGCACTGGTCGCCGCGCGCCCCGACGTGGCCGCAGTGCGGGCAGGTCCCCTCGACGTAGCGGTCCGGCAGGAAGCGGGCGTCGTCGATCGAATAGATCATCCGGTCGACCCGCTCCTCGATCAGGCCGTTGTCCTCCAGAACGCGGGCGAAATGCTGGGTCAGCCGGTGATTGGGCGCGTTCGAGGAGCGGCCGAACCAGTCGTAGCTCAGGCCGAAGGCCTCGCCGGCCGCCTTCTGGATCTCGTGCTGCTCATCGCAATAGGTGCGCACATCCTGGCCCGCCGCCGCGGCGGCCAGCTCGGCCGGGGTGCCGTGCTCGTCGGTGGCGCAGATGTAGAGCACCTCATGGCGCCCTCCTCCTGGAAGAATCTGGGCCCGCTTGAACCGCGCCCACACGTCGGCCGGCAGCATCGAGCCGGCCAGATTGCCCAGATGCTTGATGCCGTTGATGTACGGCAGGGCCGAGGTGATCAGGATGCGGGCCATGAGATCCGGGGGTCGAGGGTCGAGGGTCGAGGGGTTAGTGGCGAGTGCGGCGCGATATCGCAACCCCGCCGCCGTCGCCTGCTCCCCAAGCCCCGAGCCCTACGCCCTACGCCCTAAGCC
>JAFAEC010000197.1 GCA_023424215.1 Pseudomonadota bacterium | reverse complement strand
TCGCGCCGCCCGCCTTCGCCAGCGTCATCGTGATCGCCGCCGTCAGCGTCGTCTTGCCGTGGTCAACGTGACCGATCGTGCCGATGTTGCAGTGCGGCTTCGTGCGTTCGAACTTTTCCTTGGCCATTCTCTTCTCTCCGTCCCCAGGGCGGGGGCGTTCCTTCGGGGTTTCGGGGATCCGGCGGGCCCGGACGGCCCGCCGGTTACGCGGTGGTGCTTAGGCGCTGTACTTCTTGATCACTTCGTCGGCGACGTGCTGCGGCACCGGGTCGTAGTGGTCGTACTGCATGGTGAAGGCGGCGCGACCCTGGGACATGCCGCGCAGGGTGTTGACGTAGCCGAACATGTTGGCGAGCGGCACGAAGGCATTCACCACCGTGGCGTTGCCGCGCATGTCCTGGCCCTGGATCATGCCCCGGCGGCCGTTCAGGTCGCCGATGACCGAGCCCAGGTATTCCTCAGGCGTCACCACCTCGACGGCCATGATCGGCTCGAGCAGCTTCGGTCCGCCCTTCTCGCGCAGCTCCTTGAAGGCGGCGCGCGAGGCGATCTCGAACGCCAGCACCGAGGAGTCGACGTCGTGGTAGGCGCCGTCGATCAGGGTCGCCTTGAAGTCGATCAGCGGGAAGCCGGCCAGCAGGCCGTTTTCCTTGGCCGAGGTCAGGCCCTTCTCGACGCCCGGGATGTACTCCTTGGGCACCGCGCCGCCGACGATGGCGGATTCGAAGACGAAGCCCGAACCCGGCTCGCCCGGCTCGAACACCAGCTTGACGCGGGCGAACTGGCCGGTGCCGCCGGTCTGCTTCTTGTGCGTGTAGTCGATCTCGGCCTTGCGGCTGATCGATTCACGGTAGGCCACCTGCGGCGCGCCGATGTTGGCCTCGACCTTGTAGGTCCGCTTCAGGATGTCGATCTTGATGTCGAGGTGCAGTTCGCCCATGCCCTTCAGGATGGTCTGGCCCGACTCGTGGTCGGTCGAGACGGTGAAGGACGGGTCCTCCGAGGCCAGCTTGGCCAGGGCGACGCCCAGCTTCTCCTGGTCGGCCTTGGACTTGGGCTCGACGGCGATCTCGATCACCGGGGCGGGGAACTCCATGCGCTCGAGGATCACCGGCGACTTGATCGGGTCGCACAGGGTGTCGCCGGTGCGGGTGTCCTTCAGGCCGGCCAGGGCGACGATGTCGCCGGCGTAGGCTTCCTTGATGTCCTCGCGGTTGTTGGAGTGCATCAGCAGCATGCGGCCGACGCGCTCCTTCTTGTCGCGGGTCGAGTTCAGCAGCGACTGGCCAGTCTCCATCTTGCCCGAGTACAGGCGGCAGAAGGTCAGCGAGCCGACGAACGGGTCGTCCATGATCTTGAACGCCAGCACCGACAGGGGCTCGTCGTCCGAGGCCTTGCGGGTCACCGGCTCCTCGGTCTTGAAGTCGATGCCCGGGGTGGCCGGGATGTCGACCGGCGACGGCAGGTAGTCGACGACGGCGTCGAGCAGGGTCTGCACGCCCTTGTTCTTGAACGCCGAGCCGCACAGGATCGGGTAGAAGGCGCCGGTCAGCACCGCCTTGCGGATGCACTTCTTCAGCGTCTCGACCGAGGGCTCCTCGCCTTCGAGGTAGGCTTCCATGGCCTCGTCGTCGAGCTCGACGGCGTTGTCGATCAGGTACTGGCGGGCCTCGACGGCCTTGTCCATCAGATCGGCCGGGATTTCGCCGACGGTGAAGTTGGCGCCCAGGGCGTCGTTGTCCCAGACCACCGAGCGCATCTCGACGACGTCGACCAGGCCCTTCAGGTTCGATTCAGAGCCGATCGGGAACTGGATCGGCACCGCCTTGGCGCCGAGGCGGTCGCGGATCGACTGCACCGAGGCGTCAAAGTCCGCGCCGATCTTGTCCATCTTGTTGACGAAGACGATGCGCGGAACCTTGTACTTGTCGGCCTGGCGCCAGACGGTCTCGGTCTGCGGCTCGACGCCGGCGTTGCCGTCCAGCACGGTCACGGCGCCGTCCAGCACGCGCAGCGAGCGCTCGACCTCGATGGTGAAGTCCACGTGGCCGGGGGTGTCGATGATGTTCAGGCGCTTGCCCTGCCAGAAGGCGGTCGTCGCGGCCGAGGTGATGGTGATGCCGCGTTCCTGCTCCTGGTCCATCCAGTCCATGGTCGCGGCGCCGTCGTGGACTTCGCCGATCTTGTGCGACTTGCCGGTGTAATACAGGATCCGCTCGGTCGTCGTCGTCTTGCCCGCGTCGATGTGGGCCATGATGCCGAAGTTGCGGTAGTCTTCGATTTTGTGCGTGCGGGGCATGGGAGCGTGCCTTGCGGTCAATGCGGCGCCGCTGTCTGGCGCCTCGGGATGTCGGATAAGCGAGCGCGGGCGATTTAGCTCAAACCGCCCGCGCCGGATAGTCGGTAGATAGGCGCCCGGATGGGCCCCTTTAAGGCGTTACCAGCGGTAGTGGCTGAAGGCGCGGTTGGCCTCGGCCATCTTGTGGGTGTCCTCGCGCTTCTTCACCGCGGTGCCGCGGTTGTTGGAGGCGTCGAGCAGCTCGGCGGCCAGCTTCTCGGTCATGGTGTTCTCGCCGCGGTTGCGGGCGGCGTTGACCAGCCAGCGGATGGCCAGGGCGCGACGGCGGTCCGGACGGACCTCGACCGGCACCTGGTAGGTGGCGCCGCCGACGCGACGCGACCGGACCTCGACCGCCGGAGCGACGTTGTCCAGGGCGGCGTGGAAGGTCTCGACCGGGGTCTGCTCCTTCTTCTTGTCGGCGAGGATGTCGAAGGCGCCGTAGACGATGTTCTCGGCGACGGCCTTCTTGCCCTCGTACATCACGTAATTCATGAACTTGGTGACGACGAGGTCGCCGAACTTGGGATCCGGCAGGACTTCACGCTTCTGGGCGCGGTGACGACGCGACATGGGGGATTACCTTCTCTGAATCTTCTGGGCGCTGGCGGCTTACTTCGGACGCTTGGCGCCGTAGTGCGAACGGCGCTGCTTGCGGTCCTTGACGCCCTGGGTGTCGAGCACGCCGCGCAGGATGTGGTAGCGCACGCCCGGAAGGTCCTTGACGCGGCCGCCGCGGATCAGGACCACCGAGTGCTCCTGCAGGTTGTGGCCTTCGCCCGGGATGTAGCACACCGCCTCGATGCCGGTGGTCAGGCGCACCTTGGCGACCTTACGCAGCGCCGAGTTCGGCTTCTTCGGGGTGGTGGTGTAGACGCGGGTGCAGACGCCGCGGCGCTGCGGGCAGCCCTTCAGGGCCGGGACCTTGTTGCGGACCGGCTTGGGGGCGCGCGGCTTGCGGATCAGCTGGTTGATCGTGGGCATCGGGTACTCGTTCTCTTCGATCGATGGGGGCGTGTGCCTTTCGGCCGGAGCGCCCCGGTGGCCTTCTTTTCGGACGACGACGTCGCCGTCCCCGGGTGAGGTTCCGAGCCGGTCCCGCGACAAACACAAAAGCCGGAACGCGCGCTAGGGACGTTCCGGCGGGCACAGCCCGTGTCTTCGGTTGTCACGATCGCGGAGACGCCCGGAGACGCCCTCTCGAAAGTGCGCGGCTTCTACGCGCCGGGGGGCCTGAGGTCAAGGGCGGGGTCAGTCGGCGAGGCGGAAGCGGACGGTGAAGGTGACCCGCTCGCCCCCGGCCCGGCGATCGCCGCGGGCGATCCGGGCCTGGCGGGCGCTTCTCAGGGCGGCCTCGCCGAAACCTCGTCCGGGCGGAGTTTCGCTCTCGACCCGACAATCCTCCATCCGGCCGTTCCGGCGCACGGCGCAACTCAGGACCACCTGCCCCTCGTTGGCCGGCGGCGCCTCGACGACCACCTCGTCGAGGCGATGCGCCGGCGGCGACGGGGCCGGCGTCGGCTCCTGAAGCGGAGAGCTCATCGCGAAAAGCACGGAAAGCGGGAGCAGGATCATGCGAAGAACCTGCCACAAACCTGAGCCGGCCCCAATCCCGCCACGCTCGCGCGCCTAACCTTAGCGTGTGGAGCGGGAGGACGCATGCGGATGGGCGCGGCGGGACCGACGAGGCAGGCCGGCCGGCGACGCACCGTGGCGCTGGCGGTCCTTTCCGCCGCGATCCACCTGGCCATCCTCATTCCTCTGGCCCTGACCACTTCCCGGCTCAGTCCCGGCGCGGCGCCGGAGGTGCGTGTCGTCATCCCGTTGGACCTGGTTCCGGCGCCCGCATCCCGCGCCGCGACGGCCCGGCGTGAACCGGCCGCCGCCGTGCCCGGTGGGCGGCGCGGCGAAGCCGCGGCGGCGGGGGGTTTT
>JAFAEC010000208.1 GCA_023424215.1 Pseudomonadota bacterium | reverse complement strand
GCGACGCACCGTCCGGACGATCCGTCGCCCGCGCCCACGCCCGAGGACCACGCCATGTCACTCGACGCGCCCATCCCCGACGAGCGGCTGCGGCTGATCTTCGTCTGCTGCCATCCGGCCGTGGCGGCCGAAGCGCGGGCGGCCCTGACCCTGAGGGTCGTCTGCGGCCTGTCCACGGCCGAGATCGCCGCCGCCTTCCTTGTGCCGGAGGCGACGCTGGCCCAGCGGCTGGTCCGGGCGAAGCGCAAGATCGCCGGCGCCGGCGTGCCCTTCGAGGTTCCCACGCCTGATCGCTGGCCCGAGCGCATGGACGCGGTGCTGTCGACGCTGGAGATCGCCTACGCCCAGGCCCATGCCGACGCCGCCCTCGCCGGCCCGCACGCGGCGTTCGCGCGCGAGACGCTCGCACTGACCGCCCTGCTCGCCCGTCTCGCCCCGACGGACGCCGAGGCGCAGGCGCTCGCCGCCACGGTTCACCTGGCCGAAGCCCGTCGTCCGGCCCGCCTGGACGACAGCGGTGCGATGGTCCCGCTCGCAGCCCAGGACGCGCGCGAGTGGGACGAGCGCCTCCTGCGGCAGGGGGAAGCCTTCCTCGCCGCCTCCGCCGCCCTCGCCCGCCGCGGGCCGCCAGGGCCACCGGCGCTTCAGGCGGCGATCCACGCCGCCCACGCCGGCCGTCGCTCGACCGGCCGGACGCCGTGGCCGGACATCCTTCGCCTTTACGACGCCCTGCTGACCCTCCGGGACGACCCGGTGATCCGGACCAACCGGGCCGTCGCCCTCGCGGAGGTGGAGGGGGCCGCGGTCGCGCTCGACCAGCTCGACGCAGCGCCCGCGCCGGGCTGGCTGCCTTTTCACGCCGCGCGCGCAGACCTGCTCGCCCGCCTCGGCAGGTGCGCCGAGGCCGCGGCCGAATATGACGCAGCCCTCGCCCTGCGCCCGTCCCGCGCCGAAGCCCTGTTCCTCGAACGCCGCCGCGCTGCTAGCGTCGCCGCATGAAACACCTCGTTCCGCTCGCCGCCGCCCTCATCCTCGCCGCCTGCGCCTCGGCGCCGGAGCCCGCGCCCGCGGTCCAGCTCGGAACCGGCACCGCCGAGGGCTGGGCCGCCGGCAATCGCGAATACCTGCGCCTCAACGCCCAGCGTCGCGGCTGGACCACGACCGAAAGCGGTCTGCAGTACCGTCGCGTGGGCCGGGCCAATCCGTCGGGCCGCCAGCCCACCGCCGCCGATACGGTCAAGGTTCACTACCGCGGGACCTTCATCGACGGCCGGCAGTTCGACAGCTCCTACGACCGGGGCGAGCCCGCCGAATTTCCGCTCGGCCGGGTCATCCGGGGCTGGACCGAGGGGGTGGCGCTGATGCGCGAGGGCGAGACCTTCGAGTTCGTCATTCCCGCCGAGCTGGGCTACGGCGAGCGCTGGGTCGGCGGCGACGAACTGCCGCCGAACTCGACCCTGCTGTTCACCGTCGAACTGCTCGAGGTGAAGCCGGCGGTCTGAGCCGGAACCGGGAACATGACAGGGATTTAATGCGACGGTCCCGCTCGCGGGTTGACCGGCCCCGCCGCGCACGGGTGTTCTGCGCCTTCCGCTGTTGCTGTCGCGAGTTCCGATGATGCGTCCGTCCGCCCGCCTGCTCGTGTCCGCCTGCGCCGCGGTGCTGCTGCTGGGGGCAGCGCCCGTCGCCGCCCAGGTCGGGACGCCCGCCCTGCCGGTGGCGCTGGTCCCGATCCCCGAGCCGCGCGAGGTTCCCTACCCCGGGACCATCGGCATCGAGGTGGACGCCACAGACGTCGACCGCCGCATCGTCTCGGTGCGCCAGACCATTCCCGTCCAAGGTCCGGGCCCCCTGACCCTGCTCTACCCGCTGTGGATCCCCGGCAACCACGGACCGGTGGGTCCGGTGGACGACGTCGCCGACCTGCGCATCACGGCCGACGGGCAGGCCTTGCCCTGGGTGCGCCACACGGTCGAGACCAACGCCTTCCAGGTCGAGGTCCCCGCCGGCGTCTCCAGCATCGAAGTCTCGTTCAAGTGGCTGACCCCCATCGACGGGAACCAGGGCCGGGTGGTGATCACCGACGAGATGCTCAACATCCAGTGGGAGAAGGCCCTGCTCTATCCCGCCGGCTACGACCACTCCGGCATCACCTTCCGCCCGTCGCTGCGACTGCCAACCGGCTGGAGCTATGGCGTGGCGCTGGAGACCCAGTCCTTCGCCGACGGCCTGGCGACCTTCGCCCCGATCAGCCTCGAACACCTCGCCGACAGCCCGGTCTTCGCCGGGGCCCACCACCGCACCTACGACCTCGACCCCGGCGGGCGCTCGCCGGTGCGCATGCAGGTCCTCGCCGACGATCCGGAGATGCTGGTCGCCTCCGACGACCACCTCGAGCTGCACCGCAACCTGGTCGACCAGGCCGACCGCCTGTTCGGCGCCCGCCACTTCGACCATTACGACTTCCTCGTCGCCGTCACCGACGACCTCGGCGGCATCGGGCTGGAGCATCACCGCTCGTCCGAGAACAGCGTGGACACCCGCTACTTCACCGAGCCGCAGGCGACGCTGGCCGACCGCGACCTGCTGGGCCACGAGTACGTCCACTCATGGAACGGCAAGTGGCGTCGCCCCGCTGACCAGCTGACCGGCAACCTCAACGAGCCGGTGCAGAATTCCCTGCTCTGGGTCTACGAGGGCCAGACTCAGTACTGGGGTCTGGTGCTGACCGCCCGCGCCGGGCTCATGACGAAGCAGCAGGCGCTGGACATCTTCGCCAACACCGCCGCCACCTACGCCGAGGACAATCCCGGCCGCGCGTGGCGCGCGCTACAGGACACCACCAACGATCCGATCATCGCCCGCCGGCGCCCGCAGCCGTGGTCCAGCTTCCAGCGCAGCGAGGACTACTACCGCGAGGGCTCGATGATCTGGCTGGACGCCGACACCCTGATCCGCGAGCAGACCGGCGGCCGCAAGTCGCTGGACGACTTCGCCCGCGCCTTCTTCGGCGTCGAGGACGGAAACTGGGACCCGGCCCCCTACACCTTCGACGACGTGGTCTCGACGCTGGACGGCGTGCAGGATGAGGACTGGGCCGGCTTCCTGCGGGCCCGGCTGGACGCCGTCGGCCCCGGCGCCCGGACGCCCAACGCCGGCATCGAGCGCGGCGGCTACCGCCTGGTCTGGCGCGAGACCCCCAACGACTATTCGAAGGCGCTGAACGCCGAGCTGGGCCGCGTCGACTTCCAGTACTCGCTGGGCCTGTCGCTCAACACCTCGAACCGGATCACCGCCGTGCGCTGGGGGTCCCCCGCCTTCGAGGCGGGCCTGACTTCCGGCTGGGACGTCGTCGCCGTCAACGGCCGCGCCGCCACCGCCGACGCCCTCGCCGGCGCGGTCACCGCCGCGAAGGACCCGTCCGCGCCGGTGGAGCTGATGGTCCGTCGCGGCGATCGCTTCCGCACCATCCGCTTCGATTACACGGGCGGCCTGCGCTACCCGCACCTCGAGCGTATTCCCGGGACCCCCGACCGCCTCGGCGACATTCTCGCCCCCCGCCGCCGCTGATCGCGAGGAGCCCGACCATGATGATCCGCACCGCCGCCCTCGCCCTGCTGCTGACGTCCGCCGCGCTCCCCGCACTGGCCCAGACCTCCCAGGCCCAGGCCCCGCTTCCGGCCCCCACCAGCCTGCCGCGCGCCCTGCCTCCGATCCCCGCCCCGCAGGACATCGACTATCCCGGGACCATCGGCATCCGGGTCGACCTGACCGACCTCGCCCGCAAGGTCATCCGCACCCGTCAGACCATCCCGGTCCGGCCCGGGCCGCTGGTGATGCAGTATCCGAAATTCCTGCCCGGCAACCACGCCGACACCGGCCCGATCCAGCTGGTCTCGGGCCTCACCGTCACCGGGAACGGCGCGCGCATCGAGTGGGTGCGCGACACCGTCGACCCGTACGCCTTCCACCTCGACATCCCGGCCGGGGTCGAGGCCATCGAGGTCGACTTCGAGTGGCTGACCCAGCCGGACAACGCGATCTGGCGCGTCGTCATGACCGACGAGATCGTCAACCTGCAGTGGGAAAAGGCCCTGCTCTACCCGGCCGGCTACCACCACGACCGGATCACCTTCGCGCCCTCGGTGGTCCTGCCCGAAGGCTGGAGCTACGGCGTGGCCCTGGACACCGTCTCGCGCGAGGGCGACGTGGCGACCTTCGCCCCGATCTCGCTGGAGCACCTCGCCGACAGTCCGATGTTCGCGGGCCGCCACTACCGCCGGGTCGAGATCGATCCGCGCGGCGACGACGTCCACCTCAACCTCGTCGGCGACACCGCCGCCGCCATCGAGATCACCCCGGAGTGGACGGCGAAGTACGAAAGCCTCGTCCAGCAGGCCGACCGCCTGTTCGGCGCCCGCCACTTCGACCGCTACGAGTTCCTGTTCGGCCTGACCTCGCGCCTTGGCGGCATCGGCCTCGAGCACCACCGCTCGTCCGAGAACACCGCTGCGCCCAATTACTTCGCCTCGGCGACCCCGTCCTTCGGTTCCCGCGGTCTGCTGCCCCACGAATACGTGCACAGCTGGAACGGGAAGTTCCGGCGGCCGTCCGACGAGCTGGTCCCCAACTTCAACGTCCCGACCCAGAACACCCTGATGTGGGTCTACGAGGGCCAGACCGAATACTGGGGCGACGTCCTCACCGCCCGTTCCGGCCTCGGCACGCTGGAGGAGGCGGTGGTCAACCTCGCCGAGATCGCCGGCTTCTACGACCAGCAGCCCGGCCGCGCCTGGCGCGCGCTGCAGGACACCACCAACCACAACCTCCTCGGCTACCGCACCTCCAACCCGTGGCCGTCGTGGATGCGCGGCACCGGCGACTATTACCGCGAGGCGGCGCTCATCTGGCTCGACGCCGACACCCTGATCCGCGAGGCGACCGGCGACCGCAAGTCGCTCGACGACTTCGCCCGCGCCTTCTACGGCGTCGAGGACGGCGTCTGGGAGGCCCGGCCCTACACCTTCGAAGACGTGGTCGAGCACCTCAACGCCGTGCATCCATACGACTGGGCGAGCTTCCTGCGTGCGCGTCTCGACGCGGTCGGGCCGGAAGCGGAGGCCCCGCTCGACGGCCTCGAACGCGCCGGCTGGCGCCTGACGTACGTCGACGAACTCACGCCCGTCGAGAAGCGGATGATGGGCGGCTGGGCCAACGACTTCCAGTATTCGCTGGGCTTCACCCTCGGCTCGGGCAACCGCATCGCGGGCGTCCGCTGGGGCTCGCCGGCCTTCGAGGCCGGCCTCGGCCACGGCTGGGAGCTGGTCGCCGTGGGCGACCGGGTCGCCTCCGCCGAGGTGCTACGCGAGGCGGTGATGGCGGCCAAGGGCGGCTTGGAGCCGATCCGGCTCGTGGTCAAGCGCGGCGAGGAATTCCGCACTGTGCCGATCGTCTGGAACTCCGGCCTGCGCTACCCGCGCCTCGTCCCCATCGAGGGAACCCGCGACCGCCTCGCCGACATCTTCGCGCCAAGGCGGCGGTAGGAGCCGTCTCATTCCTCCCCCCAAAGGGGGAGGGGGACCATGCGAAGCATGGTGGAGGGGGCGACCCACGCGTCCGCGCCTCCGGCTCCCCCTCCACCGCTTCGCTCGGGGGAGGAACGAACAAACGGGCCGGGGATCGCTCCCCGGCCCGCTCATTGATCAGCTGTCGCTGGATCCATCGTCCTCAAGCAGCCCGAAGGGCGATAGGACGATTCAAGTGTCTTACTTGATCTGGACCTTGGCGCCGGCTTCGGTCAGCTTCTTGGCGATTTCGTCGGCCTGCTGCTTCGAGACGTTCTCGACGACGTTCTGCGGAGCGCCTTCGACGAGGTCCTTGGCTTCCTTCAGGCCGAGGTCCGAGCGAACGCCACGCACTTCCTTGATGACGTTGATCTTCTTGTCGCCGCCGTCGACGAGGACGACGGTGAACTCGGTCTGCTCTTCAGCAGCTTCCGCCGGAGCGCCGCCGGCGGCGCCGCCGGCCGGCATGGCCATGGCGACCGGAGCAGCGGCGCTGACGCCCCACTTCTCTTCCAGCAGCTTCGAGAGTTCGGCGGCTTCCAGAACGGTCAGCGCCGACAGGTCTTCAACGATCTTGGCGAGGTCAGCCATAGGGTAGTTCCTTCGGTAGGATGGTTTTCAGGGAGTTTGCAGAGATGGAAGGTCCGCTTACGCGGCGTCCTTGGTGGCGTAGGCGTTGAACACCCGGGCCAGCTGGCCGGCCGGGGCCTGCAGCACGCCGGCGACCTTGGTGGCCGGGGCGTTGATGAGGCCGAGCAGCGAGGCGCGGATCTGGTCCAGCGAGGGCAGCTTGGAGAGGGTCTCCACGCCCTTGGCGTCCAGAACCTTGTCGCCCATGAACCCGCCCTGGACGACGAACTTGTCGTTGGCCTTGGCGAACTCAGCGGTCACCTTGGCGGCCGTCACCGGATCGGGCGCGTAGGCGATGCCCACCGGACCCTTGAACAGGCCGTGGTAGTCGCTGCCCTCTTCGGCTTCGAGCGCCTTCAGCGCCAGGCGGTTCTTGACCACCTTGAACGTGCCGCCTTCCTTGCGGAGGCGGCCACGCAGGTCTTCCATGTCCGCAACGGTCAGACCCAGGTTGTGGGTCACGACCACGGCGCCCGCGTCGGCGAAAACGCCCTTCAGCGTTTCGATCGACTCGGCCTTTTGTGCGCGGTCCATTGCGGTCTCCAGTCAGTCGTTCGACGCCGGGGCTATTCCCGACGCCGGATTGGCGAAAGCGCCGCGCACGGATGCGGGGCGTTCACGCCGGTCGTGTTGTCCGAAGGAAGCTCATATCCCCGTCCGTCCCGGAACCGGGCCGACGTCGGATCGTCTGCATCCCCATCTCCCCACGGCGCCAGAGGGCTCTCTGGCAGTTACGGCATGGGTGGCCCCCACGCCCCGAAGTTCTCGGACAGGCCGCCGCGGCCGAAGCCGTGACGGAGAAGGCGCGCTCTATACACGGACGCGCCGGAAACTCAAGCGGTCCGGGCGTCGTGGTGCGCGCCGCCTATCGGAGAACGTAGGACAGAACCGGCGTCGGCCAAGGCAGGAAGACCGGGCGCCGTCACGTCACCGCATGCCGGCCTGCGCGGCCGGGGCTCGACTTTCCGGCCCCACCGTACCCTCGCTGAAAAAAGGGGCGGTCATGATCGGATATTTTCTGAGCGCGTCAGGCCGAATCGGACGGCGTGCCTTCGTCGCCCCGATCCTCGCATTCTTCACGGTCGCGCTGGCCTGCGCCCTGGGCGCGGGGGCGAGCCTCTCGGGCTCGTCCGTGGGGTACGTGCTCGACAATCCGTGGACCGTGATCGGCCGTGCGCGTGACGTCGCCCTCGCGGGGACGCCTCTGATCATAGCGGCCCCGGCGACGATCGCCCTGTTCGTCACGGTCGGCTGGGCCCTGTTCGCCCTCACCATAAAGCGCCTGCACGACCTCGGCCGAAGCGGCTGGTGGTCCACCCTGCTGCTGGTCCCGGTGGCGGCCCCCGTGCTGATGCTGGTCTGTTCACTCGCGCCCGGGCGGCGGCCGGCCGGAGCCTGATCCGGAGCGCCGCCTTAACCCCCCGCTCACCCTCCCGCCTCACCCGATCTTCACCTTGTCGGGCCTAGAACCGTCCCGGAATGAGCCAGCTCCGCCGTACGAGAGCCGGCCGGACATGATGGAACAGGGGCCGCCCGCATGGCGAAGACCGTACTTGTCGTCGACGACGATCCGACCCAGCGCCGCCTGGCGCAGGCGGTGCTGGAGCGCGAAGGCTATGCGGTCGTCCACGCCGGGTCCGGCGGCGAGGCCATCGACCGCCTGACCAGGGGGGGCGGCGCCGATGTCGTCCTGCTCGACATGGTCATGCCCGGCATGAGCGGCCTCGAGGCCTTGGCCGAGATCCGCACCGCAGGGGTCCAGACTCCGGTCATCGTGCTGACCGCCTCGGGCGGGGTCGAGGCTGTGGTCAAGGCCATGCAGGCCGGCGCCCAGGATTTCTTCGTCAAGCCGGTCTCGGCCGAGCGCCTGCTGGTCGGCGTGCGCAACGCCCTGCAGCTGACCCAGCTGACCGCCGAGGTCGGCCGGCTGAAGAAGCATGTCTCGGGTCGCACCTCCTTCGACGATCTCGTCGGCCAGTCGGCCCCGATGCGTCTGGTCCGGTCGCTGGGCCAGCGCGCGGCGAAGTCGGGCATTCCGGTGCTGATCACCGGGGAAAGCGGCGTCGGCAAGGAGGTCATCGCGCGCGCCCTGCACGGCGCTTCGGACCGCGCCGGCAAGCCGTTCGTGGCCGTGAACTGCGGCGCCCTGCCCGCCAACCTCGTGGAGTCGATCCTGTTCGGCCACGAGAAGGGGGCCTTCACCGGCGCCCATGACAAACACCTCGGCAAGTTCGCGGAGGCCAACGGCGGGACCCTGTTCCTCGACGAGATCGGCGAGCTGCCGCTGGACATGCAGGTCAAGCTGCTGCGCGCCCTGCAGGAGGGCGAGATCGACCCGGTCGGCGCCAAGCGGGCGGTCAAGGTCGACGTGCGCATCGTCTCGGCCACCAACCGGGACCTGGCCGAACAGGTGCGCGAGGGCCGCTTCCGCGAGGACCTGTTCTACCGCCTGAACGTCTTCCCGATCGAGGCGCCGGCCCTGCGCGAGCGGCGCGAGGACATCCCCGCCCTGGTCGAGCACTTCATCGCCCGCTTCAACGTCGAGGAGGGCAAGCGCGTCGCCGGCTGCACCGGCGAGACCCTGGCGCTGTTGTGTCACTTCGACTGGCCCGGCAACGTCCGCCAGCTGGAGAACGCCGTCTATCGCGCCATCGTGCTCGCCGACGCCCCGTTCCTGCAGCCGCACGACTTCCCGGCCATCTCCGGCAAGGCGCCGGGCCTCCTCGCCATCCATGGAGAGGACCATCCTGAGCCCGCGGGGCGGACGATGGCGGAAGGGGCCGCCGGGAGCGCCGCCGCCGACCTTCCCGCCCTCCCGGACACCCCGATCCGCATCCTCGACGACCGCGGCCATCTGCGCACGCTCGAGGAGATCGAGCGGGACCTCATCCAGCACGCCATCGAGGTGTACGCCGGCCATATGTCCGAGATCGCCCGCCGGCTCGGCATCGGGCGTTCGACCCTCTACCGCAAGGTGCGCGAGCAGGGGCTGGAAAGCGCGCTGCGGGAGGCCGGCTGACCGGTGATCCCGCAGTCGTGGCGCAGGCCGGGAAAGGCTTTCTGAACGAAAGTTCACTGGCCGCGGGTCGCCATCCCGACGATGAGAAGCTGGCGCGCATCGCGTCCGGTCAACCATGGGTTTCGTCGCTGACACGCGACGGAAACACGGGCGCGGAACGTTAGCGGCTCGTACCTCCCCGGGACCCGATCATGCTCCTCGTCACCACCGCCCTGTCCGGACTCATGGCCGGCGTCATCCAGACCGCCCCGCCCCAGCAGGCTCCGCAGCCGCAACCGGCCCCCGCGGCATCGCAGGAGACGCCGCCGCCGGCCGCCGAACCGGAACCGGAGACGTCTGCGACGACGCCCGTCGCGGACGACGACTCCTACGACCTGGGCACGGTGGCGGTGACCGGAACCCGCCAGCGCGGCAGCGTCGACACCGACATCCCGCCGGACGTCACCCTGACCGCCGACGAGATCATGGCCTACGGGGCCTCGGACATCGCCGAGCTGATGACCTATCTGGAGCCGGTCACCCGCAGCTCCAGCGGGCGCACCGACCTGCAGCCGGTCTTCCTGGTCAACGGCCGACGCATCTCCGGATTCCGCGAAATCCGCGGCATTCCCACCGAAGCCATCGAACGCACCGAGATCCTGCCCGAGGCGGTGGCCGTCCAGTTCGGCTACCGGCCGGAGCAGCGGGTCGTGAACTTCGTCCTGAAGTTCGACTTCCGCTCCACCACCTACGAGGCGACCGGCCGCATCCCGACTGAAGGCGGCCGCACCACGGTCGAGGCCGAGACCGACCTGCTGCGCATCGCCGGCGCCAACCGCTGGTCGATGGACCTGGAGTACGAGCGTTCGACCCCGCTCTACGAGACCGAGCGCGACATCCGCCGGGACCCGGGCGCGACGCCCTACGACCTGGTCGGCAACGTCACCAGCAACTCCTACTCGCCGGGATGCCTGACGGCGACGCCGCCCACCTGCACCGCGATCGACCCGGCCCTCGGCGTGGCGATCACCCCCGTCCCCGGCGCGACGACCACCCCCACGCTGGCCGACTTCGTGGCCGCCGCCGGCGCCCCCCGCAGCGCCGACCTGACCGCCTACCGCACCCTGCTCTCGGCCTCCGAGCGCGCCCAGGTCAGCGGAACCATCAAGCGCGACCTCAACAGCACCACCCAGGCGACGATCAGCGCCAGCCTCGAGGACACCTCCAGCCGCAGCTTCAACGGCCTGCCCGGCGTGCGTCTCGCCCTGCCCGAGACCAACCCCTTCTCGCCCTTCTCCGACGACGTTCAGGTGTTCCGCTATCTCGACGATGCCGCGGCGCTGCAACGCGAGACCGACCGGCTGCAGGGCGAGCTCGGCTTCGTGCTGGACGGTTTCATCGGCGAGGAGTGGCGCTGGACGGCCACCGGCGAGTACACCCGCACCGAGACCGACACCGTGACGGGCCGCGGCTACAACGCCGAACCCTTCCAGGACCGCCTCACGGCGGGCGATCCGACGGCCAACCCGTTCGGCGCGCTCGACCCGGCCGCCTTCGCCCGCGTCGCCAACGACACCGCGCGCTCGGTGTCGCAGCGGCTCGATACCGAGCTGGTGCTGACCGGCGACATCTGGGAGCTGCCCGCCGGCGACGTCTCTTCGACCTTCAAGGTCGGGGCCGACACCCTGTCGCTGGACTCCACCAGTACCCGCGGCGGCGTGACCACCGAGCGCGGCCAGTCGCGCGACCGGCTCAGCGGCCAGAGCAGCCTCAACTTCCCCATCGCCAGCCGCCGCAACGAGGTCCTCACCGGCCTAGGCGACCTTTCGGTCAGCGTCGACGCCGGTTTCGAGGACCTGTCCGACTTCGGCGGCCTCTCCACCTTCGGAACCACGGTCAACTGGTCGCCGATCGAGAAGCTGTCCTTCCTCGCCAGCTGGACCGACGAGGAGGGCGCCCCGACCATCAGCCAGCTCAACGACCCGCTGATCGCCACGCCCAACGTGCCGGTGTTCGATTTCCGCACCGGCGAGACGGTGCTGGTCACCCAGTTCACCGGCGGCAACCCCAACCTCGACTCCGACAATCGTCAGGTGGTCCGCCTCGGCGGCACCCTGCGCCCGCTGACCGACACCGACCTGTCGCTCAGCACGACGTGGACATGGAGCCGGACCGACGACTACATCGCCGCCTTCCCCACCCTGACGCCGGACCTCGAGGCCGCCCTGCCCGACCGCTTCGTGCGCGACGCGGTCGGCAACCTTGTCTCCGTCGACGCCCGCCCGCTCAACTTCGACCGCTACGAGCGGCAGGACCTGCGCACCGGCTTCAACTTCTCGCGCGCCTTCGGCACGCCGACGCCGCGACCGGAAGGCGAAGGCGCGGCCGGCCCGGGCCGGCGTGGGCCGGGTGGCACTGGCGGCGGCGCAGTGGTGATGCGCGGCGGTGGCGGCGGCGGCGGCGGCCATCAGGTTCGCATGGGCGGCGGTCGCGGCGGCGGCATGCAGCCCGGCCAGGGCCGCTTCCACGTCTCCGTCTACCACACCTGGCGGCTGCAGGACGAAATCGTCATCGCCGACGGCCTGCCGGTGCTCGACCTCCTCGACGGCGCCGCCACCTCCAGCCGCGGCGGTAGCCCGCGTCACGAGATCCAGGCCATGGGCGGCGTGTTCCGCAACGGCATCGGCACGTTCGTCATGGCCAACTGGCGCGACGGCACCCGCATCGACGGCGGAACCGGCCCCGACCTGCGGTTCTCCGACCAGCTGACGGTGAACCTCAACGTCTTCATGGACCTGAACCAGCGCACCGCGTGGGTCGAGCGCTTCCCGTGGCTGGAGGGTTCGCGCATCCAATTCGGCATCCAGAACCTGTTCGACAGCCGTCCCGAAGTCACCGCCGACGGCGCCGAGACCCCGCTCAACTACCAACCCGACTTCCTCGACCCCGAGGGGCGTTCGGTGCGCCTGACGCTCAGGAAGATCCTGTTCTAGAAGAGGTTCTAGGTTCTAGGTTCTAGGGGCTAGGCTCTAGCGCGCGACGGGCTCCCCTCCCCTAAAACCTGGAACCTAATCCCTCTTCTTCCCCCACCGCTTCCGCGGCTCCTCCCCTTTCGCCTTGGCCGCGATCTCCTTGAGCTTGCGGCCCTGCATCGCCGACAGCGCCTGGCCGGGCGCGCCCAGCTCGGGATCGCCGAAGGCGCGGCCATGGGTCTTCACGCGCTCGCCGACCGAGTCGAGGAACTCGCCCTCCCACTCCGACAGGGTCACCCCGGCCTTCTCGGCCGTGCGCCGCGCCCGCTTCAGCGCGTTCAGCGCCGCCCGCTGCGCCGCCTTGCGCTGGGCTTCGAAGGGGCTGGGCGGCGGCTTTCGCTTCATCTGGAGAAGGTTCCAGTGCTAGGGGCTAGGGGCTAGGGTCTGGGGACGATGACCCGTCGATCTGCACCCTAGAACCTAAAACCTAGCCCCTAGAACCTATACCTCGCCAAGCGCCGACAGATACAGATCGAGGATGGCCTCCTCCTCCTGCCGCTTGGCCCGATCCTGCTTGCGGATGCGGATGACCTTGCGCAGCGTCTTGACGTCGTAGCCCTCGCCCTTGGCCTCGGCGAAGACCTCCTTCATGTCCGTCATCACCGCCTGCTTGTCCTCCTCGAGCCGCTCCAGCCGCTCGATGATGGTGCGAAGCCGCCCCTGGGCGGTGGCGGTCAGGACGTCGGGCGAGGCGTCGAAGGCGGCGTCGTCGGCCATGGTGGGAACTCCGGTCAGAACAGTCGGAAAGGGCTAATCATGTCGCGGCCCGGCGCGGAAGGCCGGACGCGAAAAAGGCTGCGGACAAAATCCGCAGCCTTGGAAAAGAAGGCGCTCAAGCAGCCCGCGACCCCGTCGCCGGCGTTAGCGCACTGGAAGGCCTCAGCCCTGCTTCGCCTTGAAGCGCGGGTCGGTCTTGTTGATCACATAGACCTTGCCCTTGCGGCGCACGACCTTGCAGTCGCGGTGACGGGTCTTGAGCGACTTGAGCGAGCTGCGGACCTTCATGGTCGTCGGGCCTCGGAAAAGCGAAAACAGAAAAGCCGCGAGGCGGACCTTGCGGCGGGAGCGGTGCCTATAGAGAGGGACAGGCGCGGCGTCAACTGTGAAGGACGCCGAGTCCGCCGGGGCGCAGCCCCCCTACCCGGGCCCACGTTCAACCTTGACGGGCCTTGCTGAAGGAGTTCCTCTTCAGGATCGGCCGACCCCGGACCGGAGAACGCGCATGAGGACTTCAATCGCTTCCATTCTCGTGGCCGGCGGCATGCTCGCCCTCGGCGCCTGCGCTACGTCGCCTGATCCCGCCGACATGGCGCAGGCCGGGCGGTCGGCGCGTTGCGGGCCCGAGGGAGTCCGGACGGACGATGGCCGGCAGGACCGGCCGTGCGCCAGCATCCCAGCCCACGCGCCGAGGGAGATCCGCAGCCCCGCCCCCGGCGGCTCGTTGTCCTCCGCCGTCGACAGGTCCCTCCGCAGGGGAGGCTAGCCAACTGGCGAGCGCTAACGCATTCGAAACGTGCTCAAGCAGCGAGCCGCCGCGCTGCGAGCGATAGCGCCACTGGGAATGGAGGCCTGGCCTCCGAGTCGAACGGAGGGATCGCGGGGTTGCACCCCCGCCGCGTTGCCGCTCCGCCACCAGGCCGCTGAGCGCGCGGATTCCCTACGCCGGTCAGGATTTCCGCCTCAACAAGAATGAGGGTTAACGACGCCGAACGGGGAATTTTACGGCAACGCTTTCTCCATCCGGGCGCTGTAGCCCTTCAACCGACTCGCGGACTTGTTATGAGGCTCCGCCCGGCCCGGAGATTACCTTGCGAATCATGCGTCTCAGCCTCCGCCTCCTCCTCGTCGGAACCGTCGCCGCCTGCGCACCCATGCTGCCGGAGGCTCCGCCCCTGCCCGGCCCCGCGCCGGCTCCGGAGACCGTCGAGCCGACGCAGCCCGCGCCCGCCCCCGCGCCGACCCCCGTCCAGCCC
>JAFAEC010000084.1 GCA_023424215.1 Pseudomonadota bacterium | reverse complement strand
CGGCGGCCTCGCCCTCGACGAGTCCGGCTGGCCCCGCGTCACCGCCGCCCTGGATCATCTGCTCTCCGTCTATCCCGACTGACGCGCCTGCGAGCCGTGCGGCGGGAGACGACGGATCCCGGGCAGCGAGACGCGTCGGCGGATCGCCTCTTCCGCCCGGGGCGGGGGCCGACCCGCTCAATCCTCGCAGGCGCGCTCCATCTCGGCGAAGTGTTCCTCCTCGCCGGGCGCGGGCGCCCGGGGCGCGCCTTCCACCGTCCGGATCGCGGAGCCGCCCTCCAGCGTCCGGTGCACCGGGCAACGGTCGGCGATCTCCAGCAGCCGCGCCCGCTGCGTCGCGTCCAGCTCGCCGTCGATGCACACCGAGCGTTCGAACAGGTCGGCCGGCGTTGCGCCCTCGCGCTTCTCGTGGCGCACCTCGACCGAGGCCCGCGCCAGCGGCCAGTCCTTGCGGTCGGCGTACAGTCGCAGGGTCATCGCCGTGCAGGCGGCCAGGCCGGCGCCGACCAGTTCGTACGGCGTCGGACCCGAGGCCAGGCCGCCGACGCTGACCGGCTCGTCCGCGTTCAGCACCGCCCCGCCGGCGTGGACCCGGACCTGGAACTTGCCGGCCCCGGTTTCCTCCGCCCGCACCACCCCGTCGGCCGGCGGCTCCAGCGGACGCGCTTCGGCCTCGACATAGCGGGAGGCCCAGGCGGCGATCACCGCCGCCGCATAGGCGATGTCGGCCTCCGCGCTCAGCATGTGGTCGGCGCGGTCCAGCGAAACGAAGCTCTTGGGGTGTTTCGCCGCCCCGAAGATCTCCGCCGCCTCATCGACGGAGACGACCTCGTCCACCGGCGAGTGCAGCACCAGCAGCGCCCGCCCCAGGCCCTTCAGCCGCGCCGCCTGGTCGTGCCCGCGCAGCCCCTCGAGGAACGCCGGCTTGATCTGCACCAGCCGGCCGCCGACGTGCGCTTCCGGTCCCGGCCCCAGCAGCTTCATCACGTGCTCGACGTCGAACGGCGCGGCGATCGTCGCCACCGCCGCCACCTCCGGAATCTGTCCCGCCGCCGCGATCGCCGCCGCCCCGCCCAGCGAATGGCCGACCAGCAGCCGCGGCGCGATCCCTTCCTCCCGCATCCGCGCCGCCGCCGCGACCAGGTCGGCGACGTCGGCGCCGAATCCTTCCGGCGCCGCCCGGCTGCGCAGCGCCTCGACCCCGGCGAAGTCGATCCTCAGCGTGGCGATCCCTTCGGCGGCCAGGGCGCGCGAGATGCGGGCCGAGGCGAGGGCGTCCTTGCCGCAGGCGAAGCAGTGGGCGAACAGGGCATGGGCCCGCGTCTGTCCCGCCGGCCGGTCCAGCCGCGCGGCCACGACGCGGCCGTCCGGGGCGGTGAAGTCGAAGTTTTCGGTGAGCATGGCGGCTGTCCGGTCGAAGTGGGCTGAAAGGCGAGCCTGGCCCGCAGGACGGCGGCGCGCTCCCACCGGGAGCGGAACGCGGCGACAGGCGTTGCCGTTTCCATGATCGTCAGCCTCGCCTTCGATCGCGCCCGCGAGACCGCCTACGCCCGCGACCTGGCCCGCGCCTTCGGCGGCGCCCTGCTGTTCGGCCTGCCGCTGCTGATGACCATGGAGATGTGGTGGTTCGGCTTCCTGCTCGAGCCGTGGCGGCTGGCCGTCTTCCTCGTCGCCGCCGTGCCCCTGCTGCTCGGCCTCGCCTTCTACGCCGGCTTCAGCGCCAGCCATCGCGGCCTCGGCCACGCCCTGCTCGACACCCTCGTCGCCCTCGCCGTCGGCTTTCTCACCGCCGCCGCGACCCTGTCCCTGCTCGGCGTGCTCGAGACCGACGCCCCGCCGCGCCAGATCGCCGGCCAGCTGCTCCTGCAGGCGGTGGCCGGGGCCATGGGCGCCCTGCTCGCCGGCCGCCAGCTCAGCGCCGGCCGCGACGAGGACGTCGGCGACGAGGACCAGGCCTCCTATCCCGGCGAGCTCTTCCTGATGGTCGCCGGGGCCCTGTTCCTCGCCCTCAACATGGCCCCGACCGAGGAGATGATCCTCATCGCCTACCGCATGAGCGCCTTCCACGTCGCCGCCCTGATAGCAGCGTCGCTGATCCTCATGCACGCCATGGTCTACAGCATCGGCCTGCCCGGCCAGGAGACGCACGACCGGCCGCTGTCCGCCTTCGCCCACTACACCCTGCCCGGCTACGCCCTCGTCCTGCTGACCAGCCTGGCGGTGCTGTGGGTGTTCGGACGCACCGAGGGCCACGGCCTGGCCGAGACGGTCGACGCCATGGTCGTGCTCGGCTTCCCGGGCGCCATCGGCGCCGCCGCCGCCCGGCTGCTCGTCTGATGGCCGCCGCGCGCAAGAAGCCTGGCCCGCCGAAGGCCCCGGCCCTGCTCGAGTGGGCCATGGGCGGCCTCGGCCTGCTCATCGTGCTCGCCGTGCTGGCCGTGGTCGTGGTCGAGGCGTCCGGCCCGCGCCTCCCGGCCTCGCCCGAGGCCCGGCTGCAGTCGGCCCGCCCCGCCGCCGGCCGCTGGCTGGCCGAGGTCGAGGTCCGCAACACCGGCGACCGCACCGCCGCCGCTGTCGAGGTCGAGGGCCGCCTCGGCTCCGAGACCGCAACCGCCACCCTCGACTACGTCCCCGCCCACGGCCGCGAGACGGTGGTCCTGACCTTCGACGCCGACCCCCGCGGCGCAGTCGAGCTCTCCGTCCCCGGCTGGTCCGAGCCTTGACCCCCGCCCCGGTCCGGCGCAGGGTCCGGCCGTTCTCCGGGGGGCCGCGTCAGGCGGCTGAGATAGGACCGCGTCCTGACCCGTCGAACCTGATCCGGGTCATGCCGGCGAAGGGATGAGATCGTCGTCAGCCCCGCGCGAGCGGGGACCGTGCGCGCCCGTCGTCGGCGGACCTCAACGCCTGAGGCCGCGCCATGAACGTCCACGTCCCCCCCGCCGACCAGCCGCACGAGCCCCAGGTCGACCTCGCCCTCGCCGACGCCAAGAAGCGCGTCGCCGACGCCACCGGCGCCGTCCCCACCGGCCCCCGCCCCGGCCGGCGCAAGGTCTATGAGCCCGGCGTCATCCACCCCGACCTCCGCGTGCCCTTCGCCGAGATCGCCGTCCACCCGAGCGCGAACGAGCCGCCGGTCACCGTTTACGACCCCTCCGGCCCCTACACCGACCCCGAGGCGCAGATAGACATCAACAAGGGCCTGGCCGAGGTCATCGCCCCCGACTGGCGTCTGTCCCGCGGCGACATCGCCCCCGAGACCTCCCCCCGGGAAGTGAAGCCCGAGGACAACGGCCACGCCTCCGGCAAGCACCTCGCCCCCGCCTTCGACACGTCACGCCACCGCGTCTTCAAGGGGGTGAAGGGCCGCCCCGTCACCCAGCTGGAATACGCCCGAGCCGGGATCATCACCCCCGAGATGGAATACGTCGCTATCCGCGAGAACCTCCGCCGCGCCGAGGCCCGCGACCTCTGGGGCGCCAGCGAAGGGGCTCAGGCAGCGAGCGCCCGCGGCGCAAGCGTCAGCCCCGAGCGGGATGGCGAGCCCTATGGCGCCGAGATCCCCGAGTTCCTGACCCCCGAATTCGTCCGCGACGAAGTCGCCAGGGGAAGAGCCATCATCCCCGCCAACATCAACCACCGCGAAGTCGAGCCGATGGCCATCGGCCGCAACTTCCTGGTCAAGATCAACGCCAACATCGGCAACTCGGCCGTCCTGTCGAACGTCGCCGACGAGGTCGACAAGCTGGTCTGGGCCACCCGCTGGGGCGCCGACACGGTCATGGACCTGTCGACCGGCCGCAACATCCACAACATCCGCGACTGGATCGTGCGCAACAGCCCGGTCCCCATCGGCACCGTGCCCATCTACCAGGCGCTGGAGAAGGTCGGCGGCGTCGCCGAGGACCTCACCTGGGAGGTGTTCCGCGACACCCTGATCGAACAGGCCGAGCAGGGCGTCGACTACTTCACCATCCACGCCGGCGTGCGCCTGCCCTTCGTGCCGCTCACCGCCAGCCGCGTCACCGGCATCGTCTCGCGCGGCGGCTCGATCATGGCCAAGTGGTGCCTGGCCCACCACAGGGAGTCTTTCCTCTACGAGAATTTCGCCGAGATCTGCGAGATCATGCGCGCCTACGACGTGTCGTTCTCGCTCGGCGACGGCCTGCGCCCCGGCTCCATCGCCGACGCCAACGACGCGGCCCAGTTCGCCGAGCTGCGCACCCTGGGCGAGCTGACCAGGGTCGCCTGGGACCACGGCTGCCAGGTGATGATCGAGGGCCCCGGCCACGTGCCGATGCACAAGATCAAGGCCAACATGGACGAGCAGCTGAAGCACTGCCACGAGGCGCCCTTCTACACCCTCGGGCCGCTGACCACCGACATCGCCCCCGGCTACGACCACATCACCTCGGCCATCGGCGCGGCCATGATCGGCTGGTTCGGCACCGCCATGCTCTGCTACGTCACGCCCAAGGAGCACCTCGGCCTGCCCGACCGCCAGGACGTCAAGGACGGCGTCATCACCTACAAGATCGCCGCCCACGCCGCCGACCTCGCCAAGGGCCACCCCGCCGCCCGCGCCTGGGACGACGCCCTGTCCCGCGCCCGCTTCGAGTTCCGCTGGGAAGACCAGTTCAACCTCTCGCTGGACCCCGAAACGGCCCGCGA
This sequence comes from Pseudomonadota bacterium, assembly GCA_023424215.1. Lineage (GTDB taxonomy): Bacteria > Pseudomonadota > Alphaproteobacteria > Caulobacterales > Caulobacteraceae > Brevundimonas. The sequence continues at coordinate 19,359 of JAFAEC010000084.1, read as the reverse complement.
ATACCACGACGAGACCCTGCCCAAGGAAGCCCACAAGACCGCCCACTTCTGCAGCATGTGCGGCCCGAAATTCTGCTCGATGAAGATCAGCCAGGACATCCGGGAGGCCGCCCGGGGGCAGAACGATGCGGGGGCGAGCCTCGCCCCGGCCGAGGCCGAGGCGGGGATGCGGAAGATGAGCGCGAAATTCAGGGCCGGAGGCGGCGCCATCGAAGTGAAGGTGCCGCCCCCTGACTCTCTGGCCTCCTAAGGGGCCACCTTTGTCGCAAAGACGCACGGTTCCACGTTGGGCGGGGCAGCAAGAATAGGCCACCAGAAGGGATTGCCTGACCAATGCTGGGCAATAGTGCCCTCCTGTTGAAGGAGCACTAGAGCAGGCTTACGGCGCGATGGGTCCCGGAGAACGTCACGGAGCCGAGTGCCAACGATAGACACGCCCGATTTGTCGCCAGAGTACAGCCGGTCCAACTGGCGCCCGGTCTCTACGAACAGATCAACCTTGTTGCCAGGCTTCGAGCTGTAGAACTGCAAGATTGCGCGCATGGCGTCCCAATCGAATGCCTTGTCTGACACATCCAGCGTGGGCTCTATGGCGTCCAAGATGGCTGTCGCAACGCTTACGTCGATCTCTTTTGAGGCCCCCTTCTTCGGAACCGTGCCGATCAGAGAGGCAAGTTTCTTGTTCGCTACTGAGAGCGTCCGTGCCGATTTCGTATCGAAGCCGGTCGGCAGATAGAATCCGCCCGGACGGATCGCCACGACGTCGCTTAGGAGAAGCTTGTCGGGCGCGCAGGGTCGAACCCGACCATTCGCGTCGGCCCGAATGAATACCACACCTTGCTCGTGCGAGCCGTCTTCGAAGGCCTCCCGGAGGGCGGTCTCAAAGGTATTGATTGTATACATCCGGTCATAGACGGCAGAGGACGTATACAGTCGCGTCACCGCGACATCGGCAGGCGAACGGCTGCCGTACATTCGCGAATGCTGAAGAACTGTATCCGCCTGTGTTGTGATGGGATTTCTGCCGTAATAAAAGGCGATCAGGTTCGGAATGGTGATCCCGCGATCAAGAATACTGCCCCCTATAAAGATATTGAACGACGTTCTGAGACGAAGTTCGGCTTTGTCGTCCAACAGAGCCATGACATCTTTATCAGAGTTCACAGTCTCCCTAACGACCTCATCGCCCTCGAACGCTTCGACGAACATTTCGAAAGCCGATTCATGGTCGGGCATTTGAGCCCCGCTCGCCGCCACGGACCGACTGATATCGTCGTACGCCGCGTCAAATATGGCTTGAAGGTCTTTGCAGCTGGAAGCGGCACCTTTCGTGATGGCATCTACGATCCACTCAACGACAGTCTCTTGCCAGCTGTGCGCGGCCTTTTGGGTGTCGTTATGGATGACCATGGAATACTTCGTTCGGCGCTCTCCAGCCTCGCGCTGTTGCCACTGCCGCACGCAAGCTGACAGGACAAAGGTGACGACAGCCCTGGCTAGTCCTGCAGCATTCGGCGTTTGGAGGACATTTCCCTCCTTGATCCGACGCCGGTCCGCCTGCCTAAGAGCATCCTGCTCGACGAGGGATACCGGGACAAATAGGTAGCTTTCCACAGTTCCGGGCGCTCGAGCTCCGAAGTAAGTGTCACCGCCGACATAACCGCTATGCATGGGAAGAAGAACCGTGAAGGCGGGCTTCATCGGCTTGTAAACCGGCTGTGTGGCCGACGCTGGATACCTTTCAGGTTGAAGATAGAGCGAGTATGGCGTGGCTGTAACTTGGAGAAACGCGGTGGACTTGACTATCGTCCGGAACGCGTCGAGTTTTTCTGCAATTTTTCCTTGCTCGATCTGACTGGTGCCAGCCTTCTTCACGAACCGGATGCTGGCGAGATCGGCCTCATCATCTATCAAGAGGATGTTGGCTTTAGACAGGCTCGGATAGTCGTCTTGAAACAGTTCGTTCAATTTCTGGAGATTATCGACCTGTTTTTTGGCAACTATGATGAGCTTCTTCTTCAGGTCGCCCTTAATCAGCCGCCCGGGCGGCTTCATGATGTCGAACGCGAGGATTTCGTCGGCCTCCATCTCTTCGGCAAAGTCGGCGTTGAGGCGCGCGACGGTCTGGGCTGCCAGAGTTTTTGTCCCTTTCGTCAGGATGACAGCAACGTCGAAACCTCGGTCGAATGCCTTGGCAATCACGCCGATGAACGCTCGGGTCTTACCGGACTGGATGCGGCCCAGAAGCATGCCCGGCTGGTCCTCGGAGGTTCTGACCGTCTCAAGCTTCTTGATCACCTCCTCGATGCAGCCCCGCAGCTTGGCGTCGTCGCCCCTACGCTGCGCAAGTTTCGCGTAGAACCCCAAGGGCGCCGATCCACCGTCAGCAGCGGGCGCAACTTTTGCCAAGGCTGATGAGATGAGCAGGCTCTGCGCCTCTAGGTCAGAGGTGACTTGGAGTTTAAGCCAGAAGCCTGGCTCTACCCCAAAATATCGCGACAGCCGGAGATCGGTATCGGCGGTGATCTTCCGCTTTCCGAGAATGATTTCGTTGATCCGGCGAGGGGGTACATCGAGCGCGCGCGCCAGCGCGTTCTGACTAAGGCCGCGCGGCTCCATGAAGTTCTGGAACAGGGCAACCCCGGGGTGGTTCGGCTTCGACACGATGTCGCTCCTATAACGCATGACGTTACGGAGCTTGTATGACGCATAACGTCATAGCGCAAGCGAAAACCGTGAATGGCGTTCTCGGCGGGGAATGGGGCCCTCACCCCTCCCCCGCCATCCCCCTCAACGCCTCCTCGAACACCCCCGCCGGCTGCCCGCCGGAGATCAGCCACTTCCCCTCCACCACCACCGCCGGCACGCCGGTGATCCCGCGCTTCTCCCCTTCCCCTCGAGGGGGAAGGGGTCGGGGGATGGGGTGGAGGCAGGCGGCGTCCGGCTCGCGCTCGGAGACGCCGGTGCCTTCCGGCCTCACCGGCCACGTTTTGCCTCCACCCCCCTCCCAACCCTCCCCCCTCGAGGGGGAGGGCTATGCGTGGGCCATCTTCCGCAACGCCTCTTCAAAAACAGAGGCCGGCTGCCCCCCGCTGATCAGCCACTTCCCCTCCACCACCACCGCCGGCACGCCGGTGATCCCGCGCGAGACCCACAGCGCCTCCGCCGCCCGCACCGCGTCGGCATGGCGCCCCTCGGCCAGCACCGCCGCCGCCTCGTCGCGGTCCAGGCCCGCCGCCGCCGCCGCATCGGCCAGCACGCGTGCGTCCGTCATCGTCCGGCCCTCGGTGAAATGGGCCGTGAACAGGGCCTCTTTCAGCGCCCTCTGTTCCGCCATCCCGATCGTCCCGGCCCAGTGCAGCAGCCGGTGGGCGTCGAAGGTGTTCCAGATGCGGCTCGCCTCGCCCATCCGCATCTGAAATCCCGGCCAGGCCTCCGCCGCCCGCGCGCGGATCATCTCCCGGTTCTTCGCCGACTGCTCCGGCGTCGAGCCGTATTTCCGGCCGATATGCTCGACGATGTTCTCGCCCTCGGGCGGCATCTGCGGGTTCAGCTCGAACGGCTGGAAGCGGATCTCCGCCGCGATCCCTTCCCCCTTCAGCCGCCCCAGCGCCTCCGTCAGCCCGCCCAGCCCCACCACGCACCAGGGGCAGACGATGTCGGAGACGAAGTCGATGTGCAGGGTCTTCGCGGCGGCGTCGGTCATGGGCGGCGGCTCCTGTGGCGGGCCCTTCATATAAGCCCGACTCCTGCCCTTCCGCCGGTCGGTTCATCACAAAGGACACCAAGGACCACGAAGGACACGAAGGCAGCGCGACCGCCCGACCTCCCGCGGGCCGCAGGCCCGCCTTCAAATCCGATGGCGTCGCCCTGCGGGCGCCGCGAAAGAACGGACCCCTTCGTGTCCTTCGTGCCTTCTTCGTGTCCTTCGTGATGAACCTGCCGGCCGCCGCTCCCGTCTTCCCCGCTTCGCAAACCCGCGTTAGCTTCACCGTATGACCCAGCGCACCCTGATCCCCGCCCTCGCCCTGCTCCTCGTCGCCTGCTCGCCCGAGGCGCAGCCGCCCGCCGAGGCCCCGGCCGCCGAGGCGCCCGCGCCCGGCGCCCCGGTCCCGACCGAATTGGACGAGGCCCTGCTGGAGGCCGACGGCTTCATGCCGGCCAACCCCGGCGGCCATGGCACGGGCCGCAAGCTCTCCTTCGGCGAGGCCGAGACCGGGGTCGTCGCCTTCATCACCCGCCTGCGCGGCGAGCAGCCGCCGCGGCGCAGCTCCAACGCCGAATGCCCGGCCGGGCCGCTGACCTTCGCCGACTGGGGCGACGGCTTCCAGCTGGCCTTCCAGGACGGCAAGTTCGCCGGCTGGACCGCCGGCGAGGGCGCCCCGCGCGGCTTCTCGACCCTTTCGGGCGTCCACGTCGGCTCGACCCTCGCCGAGCTCCGCGCCGCCCACCCCGGCGTCACGGTGCGCGAGGACACCGTCGGCCCCGAATTCTCCGCCGGCGACATCCACGGCACGCTGTCGGGAACCGGCGACGCCGCTGCCGTCACCACCCTGTGGGCCGGGACGAGCTGCATCTTCCGCTGATCCCGGGGTTTCCGCCGCCGGTCGGTTCATCACAACGACCACAACGGATTCACAGCGAACACGACGGCAGCCGGGCGGCCTCGACCTTCCGCGGGCCGCAGGCCCGCCTTCAGGCCTTGAGGCGTCGCCCTGCGGTCGCCGCGAACACGCCGGCCCCGTCGTGTCCTTTGTGACCTCGTCGTGATCGTTGTGATGAACCTCACCCCGACCGCCGACCCCCGCCCGAGTCCGGAATATTTTCCCATCCCACCCCTCCCCCACGACCGATTCTGACGCACCCGCCCCTTATCCTCCCCCCGCCAGTCAGGAGGAGGCGCGTCATGGCGGACGGATCGGTTCCGTCCCCCGCGTCCGGGCGCCAGATCGCGCCCGAGGACGTGTGGGAGGCGGTGAAGGAGGACTATGTGGACGGCCTGTCGGCAGAGCAGTGCTGTCGCCGGCACGGGGTCGGGCGTTCGGCCCTGTACAAGCGGGCGGCGGCGCAGAAATGGCGCCGCGTCGACCTGCCATGGACCCCGCCGGCCGGGCTCGACGCCGAGGACGAGGGCGTGGCCCTGGCCGCCCGGGTCGACGGCGACATCGACCGCATCGAGTTCCACGAGCTGGCCTTCGTGGCCCAGGCGCGGATGATGCGCGCCGTGCTGCGCGGCGACGCCGTGGCGGCGCTGCGCTGGCGCCGGGTGCGGCTGATCATGGACGTTGAGGCCGACGAGATGGCGCACGAACTGGCCCGTGACGAGCACCTGGTGCGCGAGGCCGAGGACCCGGCCGAGGACGACTGGGTCCCGGTCGGCCGCATGACCGCCCGGGATCTCGGCGAGGACCCGTCCGACGACGACGAGCCGCAGCCCGACGTGGTGTTCTCGGTCCGGAGGAGCGCCGGCCCCGCGGCGGCGGCCGCCGCCAGCGCGGCGTTCGGTGCGGACGCAGTGGACGCATCGGACGCATCGGACTGTGTTTTTTCGTCCGCCCGCGATCCCGCCGACGGCCCCAAGCCGCCGGAGGCCGACCCCTGAGCGGGCGGCCGCCGGGCTCAGGCTCCCGGGCGGGTCAGCTTGCGCGGATGCGGCCGGTCGCGCAGGCGCAGCCACGGGGCCATGCCCCAGGCCAGCGGCGTCGAGATCAGGAAGGTCAGGCCGATCATCCACCACACGGCGGTGAGCAGCTCCGACGGGTTCAGCGGCGCGGCCAGCAGGGCGATCAGCCCGAGGCCGAACAGCACGCCCTGGATCATCGGCCAGATCAGGGCGGCGATGGCGAGACGGGTGCGCATGGGGGTCCTCTCCGGTTGCCCGGAGGAAACGGCCGCCGCGCGGGCCCGTTCCGCCGTCCCTGAGCGGGTTTCGCCCCCGTCGGACCCGGTGTCCGGTCCCGTACATTACTGCAAAGGTTGGACTTTCCGGTCCAGAGGGCCTACCAAGGGGTTACCGCGAGCCTGGCCTCAAGCCTACCCGAGCGCGTCGCGGCTGGAAGACATTGGTCCACCCCCTGCCAAGGGGTCGTTCGAACACTCCCGCTCCAACCCGACGGAAGTGTTTCTCCATGTCCAAGTACAGCCTGCGTCTGCACCACCTCGCCGGTTTCGCCCCCACCGACGAGCCCCTCGATGTCGTCGACCTGGCCGAGGCCCGCGAGCTGGCCCGGGTCCGCCTGCTGCTCACCCGCGACTACAGCCGCGTCGAGCTGCACCAGGCCGGCGAACAGCTCGAGGTGCTCGAGCGCGACAGCCTGGTCTGAGGCCCCGGCCTGCGGCGGACGGTCGCGCCGGGATCACAGCCGTCGTGATTCGACATTCGCCTCTCACGGGTATCTGATGGGGCGTCGCGGTCCGGGGTCCGCGTCCCCGCCGCCGTCGTTGAATCCTGGGTCAGGGAGGCCGCCATGTCGCGTTACAGTCTGCGTCTGCACCGGGTCGGCCGCGAACCGGTTGAGGAGCCGCTGGACGCCGTCGACGTCGAGGAGGCCCGCGAGCTGGCCCGCATGCGGCTGCTGCTCACCGCCGATTTCAGCCACGTCGACCTGCGCCGCCGCGGCCGCCACGTGCAGGGCTTCGCCCGCGAGGGCGAGGACTACTAGGCCGCCGCCTTCTTGCGCAGCCGGGCCAGCCGCCGCAGCCGCCGCCAGAACCGGCCCCGCTCGGGCTCCGGATAGGGCTGCAGGTTCTCGACGAACTGCTCCGCCGAGGCCCGCCAGCTGAACTTCTCGGCATAGGCCCGCACCGCCCCGCGGTCGCACTTCAGGGCCTCGAGGCAGGCGGTCTTCAGGTCCTTGTCGATGGCCCCCGCCTTCGAGCCCGGGATGATGTCGATCGGCCCGTGCGCCGGATAGGCCGCCACCGGCGTCCCCGTGGCCATGGCCTCGAGGATGACCAGGCCGAAGGTGTCGGTCCAGCTCGGGAAGACGAACACGTCCGCGTCCCGGAAGCAGCGCGCCAGCTCCTCCCCGAACCGCGCCCCGAGGAACCTGGCCTCCGGGTATTTCTCCTCCAGCTCCGCCCGCGCCGGCCCGTCGCCGACCACGATCTTGGTGCCGGGCAGGTCGAGGGCGAGGAAGGCCTCGATGTTCTTCTCCACCGCCACCCGGCCGACGTTGAGCCAGAACGGCCGCGGCCAGTCCTTCCCGCCCAGCTGGTCGTAGATCGGCTCCAGGTCCGGGCGAAACTGCTCGGTGTCGACCCCGCGGGTCCACGGCGAGACGTTGCGGAAGCCGTGCGCCGTCAGCTCGTCGCGCAGCGTCGGCGTGGCCACCATCAGCCGTCCCGACGGCTTGTGGAACCACTTCATGTAGGCGTAGCCGACCTGCACCGGGATCGGGAACCGGGCAGAGACGTACTCGGGGAATTTGGTGTGGTAGCTGGTCGTGAACGGCAGCTTCCACTCCACGCAGATGCGCCGCGTGGCGATGCCGATCGGCCCTTCGGTGGCGATGTGCACCGCCTCCGGCTCGAAGGCGCGCAGCCGCTCGCGGATCTCCTCCTCCGCCCCCAGCGCCAGCCGGATCTCCGGATAGGTGGGGCAGGGAATGGTCTTGAACTGGCTGGGCTCGATGACCTCCACCTCATGCCCCATGGCGCGGCATTCCGCCGTGATCCGGGACAGGGTGCGGACGACGCCGTTGACCTGGGGCTCCCAGGCGTCGGTGGCCAGAACGATGCGCATGTGGGCCGGAAGGCTCCGCCTGTTGATCGGGGGAACGGTCTAGCGCCTCAGCGCGACATTGGCGAGACGCGGCGTGCCGGGGCGACCCGACTAGAGAGGCAGGGCGGTGGTCGCCTTCACCTCTTCCAGCACCGCGTAGGTTCGCGTCTCGCGCACCCCCGGCATCCTGACCAGCACGTCGCCCAGAAAGGCCCGGTAGGCGTCCATGTCGCCGACCCGCGCCTTGATCAGATAGTCGAAGCCCCCCGCCACCATGTGGCACTCCAGCACCTCGGGCTGGCGACGCACCGCGTCGGCGAAGGCTTCGAAGACCTCGCCGGTCGTCCGGTCCAGATGCACCTCGACGAAGATCAGCAGCCCGCGCCCGACCTTGGCCGGATCGATCAGGGCGGCGTAACCGGTGATGACCTTGCGCTCGCGCAGCCGCCGCACCCGTTCGAAACAGGCCGCCGCCGACAGGTTGCAGCGTCGCGCCAGCTCGGCGTTCGACAGTCGTCCATCTTCCTGCAGTGCGCGGAGGAGGCGACGGTCGACAGCGTCCAGCTCATTCATCGGTCCAATGCCCTCGCAACCGAATGATCGTCGGCTTCATTAGCGATCATACGATACACATTCGGCAGGGTCCGCCATATATGCGCTCGGCAATCAGGACACGCAGCATCCCATGACGAGCGCCTTCCTTCCTTCGAGCGTTGGCCACTGGGACGCCCTGGACAGCCACAAATTCATCGACGAGACCGCGGCCGTCCGGGCGGTGCTGGATCGCGTCCCGCTAGACGAGGCGGAACGCGCCGCTGTCGTCGACACGGCCATCGACCTGGTCGAGCGCGCCCGCCGCAGCAACGAACGCCAGGGCGTGGTCGAGAGCTTCCTGCAGGAATTCAGCCTCGGCACCCGCGAGGGTCTGGCGCTGATGTGCATGGCCGAGGCCCTGCTGCGCATCCCCGACGAGGACACCCGCGACCAGCTGATCGCCGAGAAGATCAAATCCGCCGACTGGGCCAAGCACCTCGGCCAGTCCGACAGCCTGTTCGTCAACGCCTCGACCTGGGGCCTGATGCTGACCGGCAAGCTGGTCGACGTCGACGAGGACGCCAAGCGCGACCTGCCCGGCTTCCTGCGCCGCGTCGCCGGCCGCATCGGCGAGCCGGTGATCCGCCAGGCCGTCGCCGCCGCGGTGCGGATGATGGGCGAGCAGTTCGTGGTCGGCCGCACGATCCAGGGCGCCCTCAAGCGCTCCGCCCGCGAGGGCTGGCTGTGCAGCTTCGACATGCTCGGCGAGGGTGCCCGCACCATCGCCGACGCCGAACGCTACGAAGTCGTCTACGCCCAGGCCATCGAGGCCGTGGGCAAGGTGCGCCGCGAGGCGCCCGGCATGCGCGGCCCGCAGACCGGCCACGGCGTCTCGGTCAAGCTGTCGGCCCTGTCGCCGCGCTATGAGGCGGTGCAGGAGGCGCGTGTCTGGGACGAGCTGTATCCGCGCGTGAAGCGCCTCGCCGCCCTCGCCGCCAGCTACGACATCAATTTCTGCATGGACGCCGAGGAGGCGGACCGCCTGGTCCTGTCGCTGAAGCTGCTGGACCGCCTCGCCCACGACCCCGACCTGGGGGACTGGAAGGGCCTCGGCCTCGCCGTCCAGGCCTATCAGAAGCGCGCGCCCGAGGTCATCGCCCGCGTCGCCGACCTGGCCCGCGCCTCCGGCCGCCGCCTCATGGTGCGCCTGGTCAAGGGCGCCTACTGGGACACCGAGGTCAAGCGCGCCCAGGTCATGGGCCGGCCCGACTATCCGGTGTTCACCACCAAGGTCGCCACCGACGTCAACTATCTGGTCTGCGCCCAGGCTATCATCGACGCCAGTCCGCACCTGTATGGCCAGTTCGCCACCCACAACGCCGTCTCGCTGGCGGCGGTGCACCACATGGCCAAGCGGGCCGACGTCGGCATCGAGTTCCAGCGCCTGCACGGCATGGGCGAGCCGCTCTACGACGCCGCCGAGGCCGCCTGGCCGGACGAGAAGCTGATGATCCGCGCCTACGCTCCGGTAGGCGGACACGAGGAGCTGCTGCCCTATCTGGTCCGCCGCCTGCTCGAGAACGGGGCCAACTCCTCCTTCGTCCACGCCCTGCTCGACGAGCGGGTGCCCGCCTCCACCGTCGCCTTCGATCCCGTCGCCGCCCTCGAAAGCCAGCCCGGCCCCCACCCCAAGATTCCGGTCCCCCAGCACATGTACGGAAATCGCCTGAACTCCCTCGGCCGCGACTATACCCGGCTGGAAGACCGCGAGCGCCACGCCGTCGCCCTCGAACTGATCGACCGCGAAAAGCTCAACTCCGGCCCGATCGTCAGCGGCGTCCTGCGCGCCGGCGAGAACCCGACCGAGGTGACCAGCCCGTCGGACCGCGACGACGTGCTGGGCTACGTCTCCGAGGCGACGGAGTCGGAGATCCATCAGGCCGTGGAACTGGCCGCCCGCGCCCATTTCGACTGGGACGAGGCCGGCGGCGCGCACCGCGCCGTGGTCCTGCGCAGCATGGCAGACGCGCTTGAGGTCGACATGGATCGCCTCGTCGCCTTGCTCGCCCGCGAGGCCGGCAAGACCCTCAACGACGGCGTCGCCGAGGTGCGCGAGGCCGCCGACTTCTGCCGCTACTACGCCATGCTGGCGGAACAGCAGTTCGGCGGCGCCGAGGCCCTGACCGGCCCGGTCGGCGAGACCAACTCCCTCGTCCTGCACGGCCGCGGCGTCTTCGCCTGCATCAGCCCGTGGAACTTCCCGCTAGCCATCTTCACCGGCCAGATCGCCGCGGCGCTGGCCGCCGGCAATGCGGTGCTGGCCAAGCCCGCCGAACAGACCCCGCTGATCGCCGCCGAGGCCGTCCGCCTGTTCCACAAGGCCGGGCTCAAGCCGGACCTGCTGGCCCTCGTCCCTGGGCGGGGCGAGACCGTCGGCGCGGCCCTGGTCTCGCACCCGGGCATCGACGGCGTCGCCTTCACCGGCGGCACCGACACAGCCCGCGCCATCAACGCCTCGATCGCGAAGCGCGATGGCGCGATCATCCCCTTCATCGCCGAGACCGGCGGCCTCAACGCCATGTTCGTCGACACCACCGCCCTGCGCGAGCAGGTGCTGGACGACGTGGTCCTGTCGGCCTTCGGCAGCGCCGGCCAGCGCTGCTCGGCCCTGCGCATCCTCTATGTGCCGAAGGATTCCGCCGAGGTCCTGATCGAGGGGCTCAAGGGCGCCCTCGCCGCCCAGGTCGTCGGCGACCCCGCCGACCCCTCGACCGACATCGGCCCGGTCATCGACGCCGAGTCGCGCCAGACGCTGGAGGCTCACCTCGCCCGTCTGGAGAAGGAGGCGAAGATCATCGCCCGCGCCGAACTGGCCCCCAGCGCCAACACCGGCGCCGGATCGGGCGAATATTTCGCGCCGACCATCGCCGAGATCCCGACTCCGGACTTCCTCGAGAAGGAGGTCTTCGGCCCGATCCTGCACATCTACCGCTACGACCCGGCCGACCTGCGCCAGGTGGCCGAGAAGCTGGCCTCGCGCGGCTACGGCCTGACGCTGGGCGTACACAGCCGGATCGAGGCCTTTGCCGCCAAGGTCATCCGCCTGGTGCCGGCCGGCAACGTCTACATCAACCGCTCGATCACCGGCGCGGTCGTCGGCGTCCAGCCCTTCGGCGGCGAGGGCCTTTCGGGCACCGGCCCCAAGGCCGGCGGCCCCAACAGCCTGATCCGCTACGCCTCCGAAAAGGCCATCAGCAACAACATCGCCGCCCAGGGCGGCGACCCGGCGCTGCTGAACCTGTAGGCGATCTCAGGAAGAGGTCGCCCGCGCCTCCGCCTCCGCCGCCTTCCTGAACAGCCAGGCCGACATCAGCCAGCCGGTCATGAAGACGCCGATGATGACGAACTCGAAGTGGCCGCCGGCCAAGGCGACCACGGCCGTCGCCGCCTGCGCGGCCGCCGTCACGGTCATGGCGATGGCCAGGCCCTTCGCCCGGAAGCTGGCGAGGAAGGCGCCGGCGATAGCGACGAAGATGACGCCGAAGAACATCAGGTTGATGGGGTCGTTCTCGCTGCCGATGATCCCCACCGCCAGGTTGGACCAGGTGATCAGGAAGGCCGTGCCCAAGGCCACCACCGCCCCTGCGCGATAGGCCAGGCTGCCGCTGGCCCGCAGGGCGAGTTCGAACAGCGCCAGAGGTACGGCCAGCATGAAGCCGGCGACGATGAAGTCGAAGGTGGTCCAGTCCACGTCGGCGCCCAGCCGCATGGCGACCGCCGGCGCGGCCAGCAGGGCCGAGGCCCCGACCCATGGCAGCACCCGCCACCAGCTCGCGCCACGCCGCCCGTCGCCGTTCTGCGCCTGCATTGTCATCCGCCCATCTCCCTGGTTGGCGGCCCGAAACTCGGCCACGCGGTCCGGAAGGTCATGAGCAAAACCTGAGCGGGCGCTGAAATGTGCGGGTCGGGAGAGCGTCACGCCGTCGCCTCGCGGAGCCGCTCCGGCCATGAGAGCATTATGCCGTCATGACCGGTCCGATCCGCCCGCCCCTCGCGCCCGACCCTCTGCCGGACCGGCTGGCCCGGCCAGTGCGGCGCGCCATCGCCGGTCGGGTGGTGCGAATGTTCAACGACCCGGAGAAGGGGGAGCGCCCTGTCGTGCGGCGGCCGGACGGCCTGTTCGGCCCGGACTCCGTCGCCTGGCGGGTGCACGGCGACGTCGCCGGCATGCTGGTCGGAGGCGTCTCCGGTCTGCTGCTGCAGATGCTCCACCCGGCGGTTCTGGCGGGGGTGTGGGACCATTCCAACTTCCGCGCCGACATGCACGGGCGGCTGCGCCGCACCGCGCGTTTCATCGCCGTCACCACCTACGGCGGGCGGGCCGAGGCGGAGGCCGCCATCGACCGGGTGCGGCGCATCCATGGCCAGGTCGCCGGCGTGCTGCCGGACGGGACGCCCTATGCCGCCGACGACCCGGAACTGCTGGCATGGGTGCACGTCACCGAGGCGACCAGCTTCCTGAAAGGGTGGCTGCGTTATGGAGAGCCGGGCATGTCGGGGGCTGATCGCGACCGCTATTTCGCCGAGATGGCCGAAGTCGGCCGGCGCCTCGGCGCCGATCCCCTGCCCCGGACCCGGGCTGAGGCGAAGGCGCTGATCCGCGCCATGCGGTCGCAACTGCGGGTCGACGAGCGCACCCGCGAGGTGGCGCGCCTGCTGCTGGCTCGCGAGGGCGGCGATCCCGCGGCGCAGCCGGTCCGCGGCCTGATGCTGCAAGCCGGCGTCGACCTGCTTCCCGGCTGGGCGCGGCGCATGCATGGCCTCGCCTCGCCCCTGCCGGCGAGACCGCTGGTCCGCACCGGAACCCGGGGCGTGGCGCGGACCATACGCTGGGCCTTCGAGACGCCTTACCGGTGAGCCCGGCCCTTACCCCCGCTTCGGCCACCCTCCGGCCCGGCTGAGCGCGCTCGGCGCAGGGCGTCCTATCTTCTCGCCGATCCAGCGCGCCGTGGCGATCAGGGCGTCGAGGTCGTAGCCGGTCTCGAACCCGGCTCGCTCCAGCATGTAGACGAGGTCCTCGGTGGCGACATTGCCTGTCGCGCCGGGGGCGAAGGGGCAGCCGCCGATGCCGCCGACGGAGGCGTCCAGCACATCGACGCCCGCTTCCACCCCCGCATAGGCGTTGGCCAGACCCGTGTTGCGCGTGTCGTGGAAGTGCAGGCGCAGGGCGGCTTCGGGGGCGGCCCGGCGCGCGGCCTCCACCTTGCGGGTCACGCTCCACGGGTCTCCGACGCCGATGGTGTCGGCCAGGGCGATCTCACGAACGCCGAGCTCTGCGATGCGTGCGACAAGATCCTCCACCTGTCCGACCGAAACCTCGCCGTCGAAGGGGCAGCCCCATACGCAGCTCAGGGTCGCCGACAAGGCGGGGACCGCGCCCGGCTGGCCCTCGGCGTTGCGGCGCCCGGCGACGATGTCGGCCAGCATGCCGACCTGCTGGTCCACGCTCAGGCCCTGGTTCTTCAGCCCGAAGCCGTCGGTGGCCGACATGGCGACATTCACCTCGTCCACGGCCGTGCCGAGGGCGCGGTCATAGCCCTTGCCGTTCAGCACAAGGCCGATCCGGCTGCGGCCGGGAGCGTGAGGCAGCAGGGCCATCACCTCTTCAGCGCCCGCCATCTGCGGCACGTATTTCGGATGAACGAAGCTGACCGCCTCGATGCGCCGGGCCCCGGCGGCTTCCAGCCGGTGGACCAGTTCGACGCGCACCGCAGGCTCCAGCACGGTGCTCTCGTTCTGCAGTCCGTCGCGCGGACCGACCTCGACGATGGTGATCGTCCGGCTCAAGGTCGCGCCTCCACCGACGGCGCGGCTTCGGATGGCGCATAGACGGTCAGGCGCACATCGTCCCCCTGCGAGTAGTTGTGCCCGTCGACCACGCCGACCGAGCGGCCGGTCACGCCGAGCCGGGCCGCCGCTTCGCGGAAGGGCTGGGCCTGACGTTCCTCGACGATCGCCGGCCGCCCTTGGGCGAGGGCGCGCGCGGCCCCCTCGGCGTCGGTCAGTTCGGTGTCGCGGCCGGTCAGGAAGACGAAGCTGGGCTCGTGGAAGCCGGCGATGGCGACCGGGCCGGGGCGGCCCTGTCGCGGGTGCAGGTCGGCACGCTCCAGCACCTGCTGCAGGCGGGGCGACACCGACAGGGGTTTCAGCTGGCGCAGGGTGCCGGCCAGCGCGCCGTGCGCCACCACGCCCAGCGCGAGCGAGGCGATCACCGCCGGCACGGCGGCGCGGTGGAGCAGGAGGAAGGCGCCGATCAGGCCCGCCAGCACCGCGAAGACGATGGTGATGGTGGCCCAGGTCTGGGCCGTGGAGCGGCCGAACTCGGTCAGACCGGCGACGACGGCGGCGGCGAGCAGGACGCCCACGGCGACGGTCTGCGCCGCGCCGACGTAGCGCGGCCAGCGGCCGACCGGGCGGGTCAGCGCCGCCGCCGCCAGCAGCGCCAGCGCGCCGAACACCGGCAGGTTGTAGTGGACCAGCTTGGTCGGCGTCAGCTCGAAGATCAGCCAGGCGGGGACCACCCAGCAGACCAGAAAGCGGATGGCCGGCTCGGCCCGGCGGGTCCAGGCCGCGGCGACGGCGGCCGGCAGCATCAGGGTGGCGGGGAAGAAGGTCAGGGCGACGAGGCCGAGATAGGTCCCGGGCGGGGCCCCGTGGCTCTCGTGGCCGCCGGCGAGCTTGGGGGCGAGATCGCCGCCGATGGCCTCGCGCCAGAAGCCCCCGTCGGTGGCGATGGTGATGGCGATGGCCCACGGGCCGACGATCAGGGCGACCAGCGGCAGGCCCCAGCCCCAGCCCAGCCGCGCCAGCCACCGGACGTTCCGGTCCCACAGGGAGAGGAGCAGCATGGCCGGAACGATGACCACCAGGCCGATCGGCCCCTTGACCAGGACCGAGAGGCCCAGCCCGAACCAGAACAACAGCTTGTGCGGTCGTTTCGGCAGTTCGCCGGCCCGGGTGGCGAGATAGATTCGCGCCAGCGCCGCCATGGCCAGGGTGACCGCCCCGCACAGCATGGCATCGGTCTTGGCGATGCCCGCCTCGGTGGACAGCAGGAAACTCGCACCCAGCATCGCGCCCGCCAGGAAGCCGGCGCGGGCGCCGAACATGGCCGCCCCCACCCAGGCGCAGGCGGCCGCCGCCAGCATGGCGCCGAGGATCGAAGGAATGCGGTAGGGCTGGATGGCGCGGCTCTCGACGCTCGATGTCGCGGCCACCGCCGCCGCCTGCATCCAGTAGATGCCCACCGGCTTCTTCCAGCGCGGTTCGTCCTGGAAGCGGATGTCGACGTAGTCGCCCGTCTCCAGCATCTGCGACGTGGCCTGGGCGTAGCGGCTCTCGTCCCGGTCCAGCGGAGGCAGCAGCGCCAGCACCGGCAGCCCGGCCAGCAGGGCGACGAGGGCCGCCATGAGCGGGCCCCGCCAGCCGGCGATGTAGCGGTCGAGATCGGGGCGCGTCATGTTCATCTTCCTAACACGGCCGTTCCGGCCGCGTCAGCCATGGCTCCCGCAGCGACGCGAAACCCGCTAGACAGCGGCCATGACCGACACCGTTCCCGACATTTCCGTCGTCGTCCCCGTCCACGACGAGGAGGGCGCGGCCGGGCCGCTGGCGAGAGAGATCGCGGCGGCCTTCGCGGGCCGATCCTTCGAGATGGTGTTCGTGGACGATGCGTCGCGCGACGGTACGCTCGCCGAGCTCCGGAATCTCATGCCGGAGCTGCCGATGCTGCGCGTGCTCGCCCACGCGTCGAACGCCGGTCAGAGCCGGGCGGTGCGCACCGGCGTGCTGGCGGCGCGGGCCCCCATCGTGGTGACCCTCGACGGCGACGGACAGAACCCGCCGGCCGACGCGCCGAAGCTGGTCGACCTGCTCGCCAGCTCTCCCGCCAACGTCGCGCTGGTGGGCGGGGTGCGGGCGCGGCGGCAGGACACCGAGGCCAAGCGCTGGGCCTCGCGCTGGGCCAACCGCATCCGCAAGCGCCTGCTGTCTGACGACGCTGACGACACCGGTTGCGGGCTGAAGGCCTTCCGGCGGGAGGTCTTCCTGCGGCTGCCGTACTTCGATCATATCCATCGCTACCTGCCGGCCCTGATGATCCGGGAAGGCTTCGAGAATCGCTATGTCGAGGTCGGGCACCGCCATCGCGAGACGGGGCGGTCGAAGTACACCAACTGGGGCCGTCTGGTGGCCTCGCTTTCGGACCTGCTCGGCGTCATGTGGCTGAAGCGGCGGTCGCGGCGGCCGGGCGCGGTCAGCGAGTTCTGAGCTCGCCTGACAGGCGAGGAGGCATGGCCGAAGCCGGCGAAGCGGGCTATGGACGGTTAACAAGCGCGGCCGTTGGAGGCCGCCCGCTGCTGGAGCCTGATCATGCTGGTCGCCCTGCCGCTGCTGCTGATCCCGGTGGTCCTCTACAACATCGTGGTGCTGTCGAGCCTGGTCGGGGGCGGCGCCGACGTGGCGATGGCCGCAGGCGGGGCCGACGCCATCCTGCGCGAGCCGATGTTCTCCATCCCCATGGCCTCGGGGACCAGCTGGAACGTGGGGCCGGGCGACCTGATCCTGCTGCTGAGCCTGATCCTGCTGTTCTTCGAGCTGCTCAAATCGACCTCCAGCCAGAAGGTGGCGATCGTCAATCACGCCCTGTCGATGATCCTGTTCGTCGCCGTGCTGGTCGAATTCCTGCTGATCAAGGGTTTCGCCACCTCGACCTTCTTCCTGATCGTGGTGATGGTCATGCTGGACGTGCTGGCCGGGTTCATCGTCACCATCATCTCGGCCCGCAAGGACCTCGATTTCGGCGGCGTGGCCTGACTCAGCTGAAGGCCACGAAGATCAGGGCCACGACGGTCACGTCGACGGTGCGGGCGAGGAAGCTGAGCATAGCGGTGGTCCGGAAACGGGCGTGAACCCGCCGGGTTCAGCAAGGACCGTGCCGCGGCGTCAGATGTCGGTGTCCTCCGTGCGTCCGGGCCTGGGCCGGCGGTCGGCCGCGCCCGAGTAGCGGGTTTCGAGGTAGGCGGCGCGGGCGGCGTCGAGCACCGGCGGGCCGCCGCGCAGGCCGCGGCGCTGGCCGGACTGCCCCATCAGCTGGGCCGCGAAGACCGCGGCGCCCGGGTCGGCGGGCGGGGCCGGGGCAGCTCTTGCCGCCTCCCCGGCAGCTTCCTCCGGCAGCGGGGCCGGAACCAGGTCTCGCGAGGTCGAGCCCGCGCGGCGCTCCGCGCCCCGACGCTCGGCGGCGCGGCGATCGCGGCGTCCGACCGGAGCGACGGGGGCGACCTCCTCGGTCATGGCTTCGACAGCTTGTCGAGCCGGGCGCGCATCTCGTCCATCTCACGACGCATCTCGTCGAGGGGATCCCCGGCCGCCGCCCCGGCGGGCTTCGGCGGCTCGGCGGGGCGGGCGGCGCCGCCAGCGAAGCCCGGCCACATCTTCATCGCCTCGGTGAACAGGGCCATGTTGCGCCGGGCCATCTCGTCGAGCAGGCCCGCGCCGGGCGTGGCGCCGAACGCCTTCGAGAACTGGCCGCGAATCTGCTCCTGCTGACGCACGAAGTTGTCCAGAGACATCTCGAGATAGCCGGGCAGCACGCCCTGCATCTGGCCGCCGTAGAAGCCGATCAGCTGACGAAGGAACTGGACCGGCAGAAGGGCCTCGCCGCGGCTCTCCTCCTCGAAGATGATCTGGGTGAGGATCTGGCGGGTCAGGTCCTCGTTGGTGCGGGCGTCGTAGACCACGAAGTCGACGCCCTCGCGGACCATGCGGGCGAGGTCGTCGAGGGTGACGTAGGCGCTGCTGGCGGTGTTGTAGAGGCGCCGGTTGGCGTACTTCTTGATGACGACCGTCTCGTCGCTCGCGGACTTCCTGTCAGCCACCCGTCGTCCCCCAAGCTGTTGCGCTGCGCCAGTTTCCGCGCTGCGACCGCGAAAGTCTAGCCGAGGCCGCCAGGGGCGAGGACGACGCCGACCAGGACCGCAGCCCAGTGCACGGTGGCCCCGGTGACCACGAAGCCATGCCAGATGGCGCGGCGGAACTTCACCTGCGGGCTGATGAAGACGAAGACGCCGGCGGTGTAGATCAGGCCGCCGGCGACGAGCAGCGCCAGGGCCAGCGGATGGACGGTGTCCATCATCGGCTTGAGCGCGATCACGGCCAGCCAGCCGAAGGCGACGTAGACGGCGCTCCAGATGGCGTCGGACAGGCGCGGCAGGATCACCTTGGCGAAGGCGCCGCCGAGGCCGATGGCCCACACCAGCAGGGTGAAGCCGATCGCCCAGGCGCCCTCGAAACGCTGGGTGGTGAAGGGCGTGTAGCTGCCGGCGATCATCAGGAAGATGGCCGCCTCGTCGAGGCGGCGCAGCACCGGCCGGGCGGGGCATGGACGGGTCAGGTTGTAGACCGTCGAGGCGGCCAGCATGCCGATCAGGCAGAGGGCGTAGACGGCGGTGGCCGCCACCGCCCCGATGCCGGAATAGAGCGCCGCCAGCACCGCCAGGACGACGCCGCCGACCGCAGCCAGGGTCAGCCCGACGACGTGGACGACGAGGTCCGCCGTCTTCTCCGCGTCCGTACGGTAGTGCTCGATCATGTCGAGCTCGTCGGGCGTACAGACGTGCTTCGCCAGCCTTTTCAGTTGCATGAGCATGGCCTGTTCAAAGCCGTACCTCGCCGCTTCGTTCCGCACCGATACCGCGCAGGTGGTCACGGGCTGGTGAATCGGAGTTCAGGGCGCTCACGTTGGCGAGGGAATGCGGCAAAAGCGTCACGACTCCTTTCCGGGAGGTTTCCGTCCGCCGCCCTGCGGGCGCGAGTCATCGTCCTCCGGAGCGGGTCCGCGCCGGAAGGACGGGAAGGGAGCGGGGCGCCGGGCCTTCGCCCGGTCTGTGCATTGAAGTGACCGTATTCGGCGGAAGCAGGCGCCCCGCGTGGTCGTTTTCCGTTCGCCCCGCCGACTGGCGGCCCTGTTCGGGCCTTGAAGGCTCGCCGGTCCCGCCTTGCGGCGTCGCCGGGCGGCGGGGCTTGCCGGATCATGTCCGCATCGG